>DATAAM010000124.1:0-22506 GCA_036260075.1 Acidimicrobiales bacterium | reverse complement strand
CCCCGCCCGCGCGGCCATGCGGGCCACCGCGGCGGTGACCGTCGTCTTGCCGACGCCGCCCTTCCCGGCGACGATGAGCACGCGGGTCTGGGTGCAGAACCCGGCCGCATCCATCCGAATGCGCAGACTACTCACCGGCCTTCTGATCGCCCTCGCCCTCGCCGCGCCCGCGCACGCCCAGGAGCGGGAACGCCGGTACGTCGACGTGGTGGAGGTGTCGGGGCTGGTCGACCGAGTGGTCGTCGACTTCGTGCGCGACGCGCTGGCCCGGGCCGCCGACGGCGAAGCCGAGGCGCTCGTGATCCAGCTCGACAGCGGCGGTGCCGTCGTCGACCGCGACGCGATCGACGCGCTCGCCGCCGAGATCGCCCGTTCCCCGGTGCCGGTCGGTGTGTGGGTGGGGCCGAGCGGGTCGCGCGCCCGCGACGAGGCGGTCGAACTGGTGCGTGCCGCCCACGTGGCCGGGGTGGCGCCGGGGGCGTCGATCGGCGGGGAGGTGCCCGAGGTCCTGCAAGCGCCCACGCTGGGCGACTTCATCGTCGACCTCGACGGCGAGGCGGTGGCCGGGCGCACGCTGGAGACGTCCGAGGTGGTGCGCGAGCCGGGACAGGATCCCCGTCGTCGTCCCACCGTCGACGTGCGCTTCTCGAAGCTGGGCCTGCTCCCCCGCCTGCTGCACACGGCGGCCAGCCCCTCGGTCGCCTACGTGCTGTTCGTGACGGGGCTGGCCCTGGTGGTGTTCGAGCTGTACACGGCGGGCATCGGGGTGGCGGCGGTGGTGGGCGTCCTCTTCCTGGCCTTGGCAGGCTTCGGCCTGGCCGAGCTTCCCACCCGCCTGTGGGCCGTGGGGCTGTTGGGGCTGGGGGTGGCGGGCTACGCGGTCGACGTCCAGGCGGGCGCCCCCCGGGCGTGGACGGTGATCGGCACCGTCTCGCTGGCCGTGGGCACGATCGGCCTCTACGACGGGGTGTCGTCCTCGTGGGTGGTGCGGACGCTGGTGGTGGCCGGGGTGGCGCTGTTCATGGTGGCGGGGATGCCTTCCATGGTGCGGGCCCGGTTCGCCACGCCCACCATCGGGCGGGAGTCCATGGTGGGCGAGGTGGGCGCCGCCTTGGTCGACGTGGCGCCGGAGGGGACCGTCGAGGTCCGGGGGGCGCCGTGGCGAGCCCGCACCAACCGGGCCACGCCGATCACCGCGGGCGAGCCGGTGCGGGTGGTGGGCATCGACGGCCTGCTGCTGGAGGTGGAGCCGCCCGACGGGGGCGCCCGGGACCACCGGCGCCACTGAAGGTGGCGAATCGGCCGCTCCGAGGACAAAACCGCTGGTCGGAGGCGGTCTTTTCCCCACTCGACCTCTTGTGTGCCCGGCCGAGTGCAGGTAGGGTCGCCCTCCGGAAGGGGGGTCGTGCGTGAGCGTCCAGTCGACCACTGACGAGGTCTGGCAGCTGAAGGCGGCCTGTCGCGGGCCGCAGGCCGTCATCTTCTTCCCCCCTGCCAACTTCGAGCGCAAGGACGAGAAGGAGGCGCGGGAGGCGCGGGCCAAGGCCATCTGCGCCACCTGTCCCGTGCGGCGGCCCTGCCTCGACTACGCCATCCGGATCCGTGAGCCCCACGGCATCTGGGGCGGCCTCAACGAGGTGGAGCGCAAGCAGCTGGCCTCCCGTCGCGCCGGTTGACGCTCGCGCACGGTTACCATCGTGCTCGCGATGGCAACCGCGATGCCGCTGTCCGGGGGGACGCCGCACCACCTGCAATGGGAGCGGACGATCGTGCAGGGTCGACCTGCGCTGTACGGCGTCGCCGGTGAGGGCCTGCCCGTCGTCTTCCTCCACGGCTGGGGCCTGGGCCAGCACAGCTACAAGCGGGCGCTGAAGCGCCTGGTCCAGCTGGGGGTGCGGGTGTACGCGCCCGCCCTGCCCGGCTTCGGCGGCACCCCCGACCTGCCCCGGGCGGCGTTCTCGTTCGCGGGCTACGCCGCTTGGGTGGACGCCTTCCTGGCGGCAGTGGGGGTGGAGGAGCCCGTGTTCATGGTGGGGCACTCCTTCGGGGGCGGCGTGGCCATCAAGACGGCGCACGACTTCCCCGATCGGGTGCGCACGCTGGTGCTGGTCAACTCGCTGGGCGGGGCCATGCCCGGGCGGCCGCTGTGGGACTGGGGCATCCACTTCCCCCTCGACGTGAAGAACGTGCGGCTGTTCTCCCGGGTGGTCCCGGTGGTGGTGGAAGACGCCCTCCCCAACGTGGTGCGCAATCCGCGGGCCATGTGGAAGGTCACACACCTGGCCCGGCAGGCCGACCTCACGCCCGAGCTCGAGGAGCTGCGGCAGCGGGAGCTCCCGGTCGTCGTGCTGTGGGGGCGCAACGACGGGGTGATCCCCCGGGCTTCGTTCGACGCCCTGTGCGCCGCCATCGGCACGGAGGGCGAGGTCGTCGACGGCGCCCACTCGTGGCTGCTGGCCGATCCCGACGCCTTCGGCGAGGTGATGACGAACGTGGTGTCGGTGGCCAAGCTGGCGTGGGAGGCGGACCGCAGGGCCGAGGCGGCGCCGACGCCCCCGAAGCGCCGACGGTTGCTCGGGTTGCTTCCGAAACCAGGCTCGTAACGGAAGGTTCTGGTACTATCCTTCCGTAATAGAGCCCTTTTCGGAAGGATCGCATGCCCGGCAGCGAGGTCGTCGTCGAGTGGAACGGGCGCCCGGTCCGGGCCTGGTTGCCCGATCCCGTCGGCCGGACGGCCTTCGACCTCTCGCCCGAGGCGGCCCGGCGCACCGAGCGGGCGGCCGCCGCCGTGCGCCGGGCGGGCGACCGGCTCCCCGCCGGGTGGGAGCCCCTGGCCCGGCTGCTCCTGCGGGCCGAGGGCATCGCCTCCTCGAGCATCGAGGGCCTGCGGGCGCCGGTCCTCGACGTGGCCGCCGCCGAGCTCGACGGCGTCGGCGGCGCGGGCGACGGCGCCTGGGTGGCCGACAACCTGGCGGTCGTCACGCAGGCACTCGCCGAGGTGGCCGACGGGCCGCTGACCGTGCCCGCCCTGCACCGCTGGCACGCCAGGCTGATGCAGCACAGCCGATTGGACGGGGCCATGGTGGGCGCCTTCCGCACCGCGCAGGGGTGGATCGGCGGCCGCAGCCCGCTCGACGCCGTGTACGTCCCGCCGCCCGCGGCCGAGGTGCCGCCGCTGATGGACGACCTGGTCGCCCTCGCCAACCGGGACGACCTCGACCCCGTCACGCAGGCGGCCGTCGTGCACGGGCAGTTCGAGACGATCCACCCCTACGGCGACGGCAACGGCCGCATCGGGCGGGTCCTCGTGCTGTGGGTGCTGGCGCGGCGGACCGGGGTCGAGGTGCCGCCGCCGGTGAGCGTCCACATCGCCCGCGACCCGGGCGGCTACCTGTCGGGGCTGCACTGGTTCCGCATCGGGGAGGTGGAGCGTTGGGTGCGCTGGTTCGCGGGCGTGGTCGAGGGGGCGGGCCACGCGGCCGTCGAGTGGGCCGAGGAGGTGACCGCGGTGCTGGCCGATTGGCGGGCCCGGGTCGCCGACCTGCGCCGCGACGCCACCGCCCGCAAGGTGCTCGAGCTGCTGCCCGCCCACCCGGTGATCTCGGCCCGGGTGGTGGCCGAGGAGTGGGGCGTGTCCGAACGAGCGGCCCGCACCGCACTGGACCAGCTGGTCGAGCGGGCCGTCCTCCAGCCGCACGGGGCGCTGCGCCGGGGGCCGGGCCGGCCCGCCCAGTGCTGGGCGGCACCCGCGCTGCTCGACCTGGTGGGCAACTGGGCGGGCTGAGCTCTCTGGCGATCAGCGGTGGCCGCGCATCACGTTCACGTCGGCGCGGCCGCTGATGCCGTCCACCCGGCCCCAGCCGGTGAACTGCCAGATCCACCACCCCTCGACATCGGCGCGCCAGAGGATGCGCCGATGCCACAGCGGCCGGTCGAGCGCCTTCCGGACGGGGTAGGTCCGCTCGAAGTCGTCACCGACGTACAGCACCGCCTGCTTGCCCGTCGCTTCCTCGACCACGTCCAGAAAGGCGTCCAGCTCCGCTCGGACCTCGGCCGCGGGCGGGCGGGCTGCACAGTTGCCCGCCAGCTCGAGGTCGACGGCCGCCGGCAACGCGTCGACGTCGTCGGGCACGACGTCGACGAAGTGCTGCGCCTGGGCCCGACCCGGGCTGCACAGGGTGAAGAAGTGATAGGCGCCCCGCTGGAGCCCGACGGCTCTCGCCCCTTCCCAGTTCTGCTCGAAGCGGCGGTCGACGTGGTCCTTGCCCTCGGTCGCCTTGATGTAGGCAAACGTGATGTCGTCGCGGGCGACCCGGTCCCAGTCGATCTCGCCTTGGTGGTGCGAGACGTCGACGCCGTAGCGTTCTCCGTCGCGGAGCGCCGGCCGATAGTGCGGGAACCACACGAACACAAGGAGCGCTGCGCCCACTGCCGCCGAGATGATCGTGGCCCCCGCAACCCACGGCCACCGCCGTCGGCGCCGAGGCGCCGGGTCGGCGACCTCAGCGGTCGGCCGGTTCACGCCGTTCGGTCCCGCGCCCCTCGACAGAGCCGGTAGAGCAGCAGCGTGAGGCCGACGGCGGCGGTGTTCATCAGGCCGGTGGCCCGCACCCAGTCGCCGCCGTTGACGTCGAACCAGTCGTAGGCCCCGTTGACGAACTCACCCAGGACCCCGTCGCCGTCGGGATCGAACCAGTCGTTCTGCGCCTCGGCGATGGGCACGCCCGCGAACGGGACGCCGACGAGGAGGGCGGCGCCCGCGAGCGAGACGGCCCCCAACGTCAGATGACGACGACGGCTTGCCCGTTGGCGCACTGCCGTCCACCCGTGCCGGACAGCGGAGACGGCGAACAAGGCGAGTACCCCGAGGCTGACGAAGAACATGCCGGCGCCTAAGAGCAGGAGCAGGTCCGCAGCCACACCGGTCAGGGTAGAACGCCCGCCATTCGTGGGCCTCGGTGGAGCTGGGGTGTCATTATGCAAACACCCCCACGGTGACATCATGCTCATCGAACCGCGCGGCTGGCCCGACGCGCAGGGGGCCACGCGTAGCCTCATCCCCGGTGATTGATCTTTCTTCCAACCAGGTGGCTGGCCTTCCAGTCGATCAACTCGGTCTACTGCTGCTCAGTGATCTCATCGCCACGAACGAGTGGAACGAGTACAACTACCTCCTGGCAGCGGAGCGGACCTATGGACGTGGTCCTGCGCTCGATTCGATCGCGGAGGCAATGGGTTGGCTTCGAGCGAGAGCCTTGATCGCTAGAAAGCCTGGGCAGACTTCCGATGCTGCGATCTTCGTGACTCGTACCGGCCGACGAGTCGCCGAGGATGGACCGAAGGCCTTCTATGCGGTCGAGCGGCTCCAGAGTGGTATGCATCCCGTAGTTGAGGCTAAGGCGCGCCCTCAGTTCTTGATAGGCGAATACGAACAAGGGGTGTTCGCTTCGATGAAGGCAGTGGAGGTCCGAGTGCGTGAACTCGGCGGCTTCGGCGACGACGCAATCGGAGTCGAACTGATGAACAAAGCCTTCGGGCCCAAGGGCCCGCTCACGGACACCACTGCGGTCAAGGGAGAGCAAGAAGGCACCCGTGCGCTTTTCGCTGGTGCCTACGCCGTGTTTCGCAACCCCAGCGGGCACCGGGAAGTCGATTTTGATGACGTGAGCGAAGCAGCGGAGATGGTGCAGACGGCCAGCTTGCTCATGCGGATTCTTGATCGCGTCGCACGCCGGCTCGGGGAGTAGCCTGATCCCATGACCGATCCCGCAGGCGTGCCCAACGACCCGGTCATCGTCCTGATCGAGGACCAGGAGCCCATGATGACCTTCGACGAGTGGCTGACACTGCTCGAAGGTGACCCCCCCACCGACGTAGACGTCGGCGCGGCCGAGATCATCCGGGAGTTCCGCGAGCACGGCGAACGTTGAACAACGTCGTCTTCGACGCCTCCGCGGGCGTCGAGATGCTCCTGCGCACGCCCACGGGCCGTCGCCTCCAGGCCAAGCTCCCCGCCGACCTGCGCACCTGGGTTCCCGAGGTCTACTTCACCGAGGTGGCTGGCGTCCTGCGCCGGGACGAGATGCACGGCAGGCACGACGCTGCCCGCGTTGCCCTCGGCTTCGACCGTCTGCTGTCGGCGCCGGTGCACCGAGCCCAGGTGCGGAGCCTGCTGTCCGAGGCGTGGGCGCTCCGGCACAACCTCACGGTCACGGACGCGTTGTACGTTGCGCTTGCTCGACACCTCGACGCGCCACTCGTGACGACGGACCTGAACCTCGCCAACACGCCGAACCTGTCGATCGCGACGATCACCCCGTAGCGGCACCTGGCCGGAAATCGGGGGTGATCTCCGGGGTGAAGTCCGGGGTGATCTCGGGCAGAGGCGCCAGCCCCCAAGATTGGGCTTTGATGGCCGGGAGGCGCAGGTCAGTGGATCGCCGGGTGGGGATGCCCGAAGGCCGACTCAGTAGGACGCAAGCGTTTACTGAGTCGATCCACAACAGTGTCGTTGCATGATCCGGTAGGAAGGTGTTCGTACAATGACACCTACGGTGGAGACGATGGGACTCGAACCCACGACCCCCTGCTTGCAAAGCAGGTGCTCTAGCCAGCTGAGCTACGTCCCCGCGGCGAGCGCGGCGGCACGCCCGGTCGCGTCATGCTACCGGGGTCAGCCTGCGATCGCGCCGGTGGGGGTGAAGGCGTCGGCGTCGGCCCGACGGACGAGGTAGCTGTCGCCGTAGCGCTGGGCCTGGAGGCGGCCTGCGGTGATGTTCTCGTAGACGGTGGCCAACGACACGCCGAGGCGGTCGGCCACTTCGTCGACGGTGAGCCACGCCGGGCTGCGGGGGGACATGGTGGCCCCTCGGTACCCGGGGCTCTGCGGGGCGAAACCGGGAGTTGACACGACAGGCCGTCGGGTACAGCGAAGCGCATGACCACCGACATGCCCGAACTGCCTCCCGAGGACGACGGCGTCCTCGACCGCCTCCGCGACGCGCCGGTCGGGACCAACGACCCGACGATCGTGGGCAACCTCGGCCCCACAGACGTGCCGCCGGGCGAAGACCCGCCCGACGCGCCGTCGCTCGACGCCATCCCCGGGGACGACGAGTACGGCGGCTAGCGACGAGGGGGGCGGCGCCGGGTAGTTGGAGGGCGCCTCCTCAGACCGACCGCCCGCCTGACCTGCGGGTTTCCCCAACGTCCTCCTGTTGTCCACAGCGAGCAGGGGACAACTGCCGGTGCAGGCGTCGCCGGTTGTGGACAACAACGGTCAGGCAGTGGAGAACGAGGCGGCCGCGCCTTCGAAGACGGCCGCCCGGACGCCCCGCCTCGCCAGCTCGGCCAGGAAGGGCACCGAGTCGCCCACCAGCTCGGCCAGGCCCGCGGCGCCGGGCCGAGCCAGGTCGCCGTTGACCGCCCAGGCGGCGGCCAGCGCCGCCACCGCTCCGGCGCCCGTGGCGGGGCGGTCGAGCGCTCCCAGCACCCGCACGTCACGGGTGCCGCCCCGCCGGCCGCGGACCTCCACTCGCACGGCTCCCACCAACCCTTCCGGGTGGGGCGGCCGCAGCATCGGCAGGTGGGCGGAGATGCGGTCCCGTCGGGACGCGGCCACCCGGGCCGTGACCCGCTGGACGCCGACGAACGCGGGCGCCAGCAGCAGCGCCTCGGCCAGCCCGGCCCGGTAGCAGTCGCGGGGCCCCACGGGGTCGGGGAACCAGCACAGCTCCCGGCCCGACCCACCCCGCCTCGTCACCCAGGTGCCGTCGCGCCAGTCGACGGACGGTTCGGACAGCGCCCGATGGTGGCGGGTGGCGCAGGCAGGGCCGCCGGTGCCCGCCTTGGCCACGTGCACCTCGTCGACGGCGTCGAAGTCGTCGGCCGCGTGCCGAGCGAGCAGGCAGGTGAGCCCGGGCGAGAAGCCCGCCCCCACCACGACCGACAGCGCCCGCTCGCGTGCCTCGACGTCGAGCGCGAGCAGCCCCCGCACCTCCTCGACGTCGTCGGCCACCGAGACGACGTGGGCGCCGTGCTCCAATGCCCGCTCGGCCGCCGGTCGATGCCCCCGCGGCTGGGTGAGGACGACGACGTCGGCGCCGGCGACCGCTTCGTCGAAGCCCGCCGGGGCGGCGGGGACGCCGAGCGAGCCGGCCACCGCCTCGGCGCGAGCCCGATCGGCGTCGACCACGGCCAGCGAGTCGAGGCCGTCGACCGAGTGGAGCTGGCGAGCGGCGCGAGCGCCCACCGCTCCGGCGCCCACGAGGACGACGCGCACGCCGCTAGCGGAGGTCGGGGCCGGAGAGCTCGCGCCAGCCGCCCCGCTGCGGCGGCGTGCCGCCGGTGCCGCGAAGGCGCACGAGGCCAGCCAGCAGGCCCGCCAGGCCGACGGCGAGGACGACCCGACGCAGCGTCTTCATGCCCCTACCGGGCGGCCGAACAGGACCGGTGAGCGCCTCATGTGGGGCTAGGTGGAGTCGAACCACCGACCTCAGCATTATCAGTGCTGCGCTCTAACCAGCTGAGCTATAGCCCCGGGTCGAGCGTCAGACGATACAGCACGCGGGTCAGACGACCGAACGGCGCGCCTGCTGCCCGGCGTCCTCCTCGAGGACGGTGATCTCGACCCCGCCGACGATGTCGGAGGTGAGGTTGTAGACCACGGCGAGGAGCACGTTCACGCCCGTCCCGAGGACGACGAGCATGAGCCCGCCGACGACCGACGCGCTGAACAGTCGGAAGCCGGAGATGCGGAACGACTCGAGGGCGAACAGCTCCTTGACGAAGTCCTCGAAGTTGTCGATCACGCCGACCGACGAAGCCGCCACCCACAGGAGGATCCCGGCCACCAGCACCACCACCAGCAGGCTGGCGTAGAAGAGCACCGAGAACCGCAGCACCGTCCAGGTGTCCACTCTGCGGATCACCCGCCGGGCACGCCTCCCCTGGGCCATCGTCGGAGGTTAGCCAGTCCGCGCCCGGGGGCCGGCGGACGCCTCGCCCGCCCGACCGGCGCACAGCTCGAAGTGCACCGGATCGCTCACGGGGTACGGCCGGCACAGCCCGGCGGCCCGGGCCACCGGCAGCAACGTGGGGAGGAAGGCGGTGGGGACGTCGACGGCCAAGCCCCGTTCGTGCATCGACCGGCCCGGCGGCGCCACCGGATAGGGCAGCATCGCCCGCCGGGCGTAGAGGGTCGCCTGCTCCGCCGACGACCGGAACCCCGACGTGATCGGCACCGGCCGACCCAGCAGCCGCGCGGCGCGGTCGAGCGCGGTCCGCACGGCGGGCGACAGGTCGCCGAGCGACGCAGCCGGCGGCGCCGGCTCCACCCGTCGGGCCCGAGCCCGACCCTGCGCGGGGCCGAACGCCACCCGCACCCGCACGTCGGTACGGCCCACCCGTTCGAACCGCTCGACCCGGGCACCGTTGGCCTCCGCCACCCGGCGGGCGGCGTGCTCGCCGTCGACGGCACCCGCCAGCGCCGCGGCGTCGGCCGCTGCCACCGCCCGGGCGCGCGCCACGGCGACGGCGCCCAGCCGAGCCAGCACCAGACAGGCGCCGCCCACCAGCACGAGGGCGAGCGCGACCAAGGGAAGGACCTGCCCCTTCTCGGACCTGCACACGGGACAACCTCCGCGTCGATGAACCCGGAGGGGGAAGAGCGGGCTTCCGTTCCCCGATGGCGCACCCCGGTGCGCCATCGGGGAAAAGAAGCGAGAGAGGCGAGGGAGCGGGGGAGGCGGCCCGGCGGCCGCGAGGTCAGTCGTCCTCGTCGGAGGAGAGGATGGGCGCCGCCGACGCCACCGTCTGGCCCGCGTCGAGCCTCACCACGCGGACCCCGGTGGCGTCGCGACCCTGCGAGGAGATCTCGCGAACGGACTGGCGGTTGGTGACACCCGCCGAGGAGATCACCACGATGTCGTCGTCGAGGCCGACCATAAAGGCGGCCACCACGTAGCCCCGCTTGGCCGTCAGCTTGATGCCCTTGACGCCCATGGTGCCTCGGCCCTTGCGGGGGAACTTGTCGAGCTGCGTGCGCTTGCCGAACCCGGCGTCGGTGACCATGAGGATGGCGGCGTCGTCGCGGGCCACGTCGCACGACACCACCTCGTCGCCCTCACGCAACCGCATGCCGATGACGCCTTGGGCCGAGCGGCCGGTGGGCCGCACCTCGTCTTCGCTGAAGCGGATGGTGGTGCCGTTGCGGGTGACCATGAAGATGTCGTCGCCGCCGCCCGTCTGGATGACCCGCACTAGCTCGTCGCCTTCCTTGAGGTTGATGGCGATGAAGCCCTCGCGCCGCGACTTGTCGTACTCCGAGAACGGCGTCTTCTTGACGATGCCCATGCGGGTGGCGAAGAACAGGTAGCGGTCGGTGGGGTAGTCGCGGGTGTCGATGATCGCCTGGACGTGCTCGTCGGGCTGGAGCGGCAGCAGGTTGACGATGGCGGTGCCGCGGGCGGTGCGCTCCTTCATCGGCACCTCGTGGGCCTTCAGCCGGTACACCTTGCCGCGGTTGGAGAAGAACAGCAGGAAGGCGTGGGCGCTGGTGTGGATGACCCGCGTGACGAGGTCTTCCTCCTTGAGCTTGGCCCCTGCCACGCCCCTCCCACCTCGACCCTGGGTCTTGAACGCCGCCGCGGGCACGGTCTTGATGTAGCCGGCCTTGGTCATGGTGACGACGAGGGGCACGTCGTCGATGAAGTCCTCGGCGTTCATCTCGCCGGGGTCGAACGTGATCTCGGCCCGGCGCGGCGAGGCGAACTGTCCCCTGATCTCACCCAGCTCCGTCTTGATGACATCGCGCAGGCGGCCCTCGTCGGCCAGGATCGCCTCCAGCTCGGCGATCGTCTCCCGCAGCTTGGCCATCTCTTCCTCGAGCTCGGACCGCCCCAGCCGGGTGAGGCGGCCCAGCGTCATGTCGAGGATGTGGTTGGCCTGGACCTCGGTGAACGAGAAGGGCGCCGCCATCAGGCCCTCGCGGGCGGCGGGGCGGTCGTCGGAGCCGCGGATGAGCTCGATGATGGCGTCGATCATGTCGAGCGCCTTGAGCAGGCCCTCGACGATGTGCGCCCGGTCGCGGGCTTTCTTCAGGCGGAACTCGGAACGGCGGGTGACGACCTCGACCTGGTGCTCGACGTAGGCCTGGAGCGCCTGCACCAGGTTGAGCGTGCGCGGCACGCCGTCGACCAACGCCACCATGTTGACGCCGAAGGTGGTCTGCAGTGGCGTGTGCTTGTACAGGTTGTTGAGCACGACGTTGGCGTTGGCGTCGCGCTTCAGGTAGATGACGAGCTTGGTCTGGTTCTGGGCCGACAGGTTCTCGATGTCGCGGATGCCCTCGAGCTCGCGGGCGTCGACCAGGTCTTTGATCTTGGTGGCGATGGCCCCGATCGAGGTCTGATAGGGGATCTCGGTGACCACGATCATCGGCCCCTTCTTGGCCTCTTCGATCTCGGCCCGGGCCCGCATGCGGACGGAGCCGCGACCGGTGCGGTAGGCGTCGAGGATCCCGGCCCGTCCGAGGATGAGCCCGCCTGTGGGGAAGTCGGGCCCGTGCACGAACTGCATCAGCTCGTCGGGCGTGGCCTGCGGGTTGTCGATGAGGTGCACGACGGCGTCGATCACCTCGCCCAGGTTGTGGGGCGGGATGTTGGTGGCCATGCCGACGGCGATGCCCTGGCTGCCGTTGACCAGCAGGTTGGGGAACCGGGAGGGCAGGACAGTGGGCTCCTGCTCGCGGCCGTCGTAGTTGGGGGTGAAGTCGACGGTGTCCTCGTCGATGCCGTCGAGCATCTGCATCGCCAAGGACGCCAGCCGACACTCGGTGTAGCGCGCGGCGGCCGCCGGGTAGTCGGGCGAGCCGTAGTTGCCGTGGAAGTCGACAAGGGGATGGCGCAGCGAGAACGGCTGGGCCATGCGCACCAGCGCGTCGTAGATGGCGGAGTCGCCGTGGGGGTGGTACTTGCCCATCACGTCGCCGGTGATGCGGGCGCACTTGGTGTGGGGCCGGTCGGGGCGCGCCCCTTGGTCGTGCATGCCCCACAGGATCCGGCGGTGGACCGGCTTCAGCCCGTCGCGGGCGTCGGGCAGCGCCCGCGACACGATGACGGACATGGAGTAGTCGAGGAACGACCGCTCCATCTCCTCCTGGATCTCGATGGGCTCGATGGCGCCGAGGCCGACACCCCCGTCGTCGCCGTCGCCCGGCCCACCCGGTGCAATCACGTCGGTCATCGCCGAGCCCCTAGATGTCCAGGAACCGCACGTCGTTGGCGTTGGTGACGATGAAGTGCTTGCGCAGCTCCACGTCGTCGCCCATGAGGACCGAGAAGACCTCGTCGGCGATGGCGGCCTGTTCGACGGTGATCTGCAACAGCGTGCGTCGAGATCGCTCCATGGTGGTGTCGCCCAGCTCGTGGTAGTCCATCTCGCCCAGGCCCTTCAGCCGGTTGAAGTCGGCCTTGTGGTTGGGGTGCTCGGCCAGGAAGGCGGCCTTGGCGTGGTCGTCCTTGAGGTACACCTTCTCCTTGCCCACGAGGGTGGAGTACAGCGGCGGCTGGGCCACGAAGACGTGGCCCGCCTCGACCAGCGGCTTCATCTGCCGGAAGAAGAACGTGAGCAGCAGGGTGCGGATGTGGCTGCCGTCCACGTCGGCGTCGCAGAGCAGGATGACCTTGTCGTAGCGGCGCTTGTCGAGGTCGAACTCCTCCTCGCCCACGCCCGCCCCGATGGCCGCGATCAGGGCCTGGATCTCGGTGTTCTTCAGCATCTTGTCGACCCGGGCCCGCTCGACGTTCAGGATCTTGCCCCGGATCGGGAGGATGGCCTGGTTCTCGGGGTTGCGGGCCTGGATGGCCGAGCCGCCCGCGGAGTCGCCCTCCACGATGAACAGCTCGGCCTCGCGGGCATTCTTGGTGGAGCAGTCGGCCAGCTTGCCGGGCATGCCCGCGCCCTCCAGCGCCGACTTGCGGCGGATGAGGTCGCGGGCCTGGCGGGCGGCGGTGCGGGCCCGGGCCGCCTGGATGCCCTTGTTGACGATCTGACGGGCCTCGGTAGGGTGCTCCTCGAACCAGTCGCCCAGCTTCTCGTTGGTGGCCCGCTCCACCAGCGAGCGCATCGACACGTTGCCGAGCTTGCCCTTGGTCTGGCCCTCGAACTGCGGGTCCTGCAGGCGCACGGCGATGATGGCGGTGAGCCCCTCGCGGATGTCTTCGCCGGTGAGGTTGTCGTCCTTCTCCTTGAGCAGGCCCTTGGCCCGCGCGTACTTGTTGACCACGTTGGTGAGGGCCTTCTTGAAGCCCTCCTCGTGCATGCCGCCCTCGCCGGTGGCGATGCCGTTGGCGAAGCTGTGGATGCCCTCGTAGAAGCCCGTGTTCCACTGCAAGGAGACCTCGACCTCCTGGGTCTCCTCGCCCACCTCGAAGTAGGCCACCTTCTTGAACAACGCCTCCTTGGAGGCGTTGAGGTGGCGGCAGAAGTCGATGATGCCGCCGTTGTACCTGAACGCCTGCTCCTGGTGGTGGCCGGGGCGCTCGTCTTTGAACCGGATCTCCAGGCCCTTGTTGAGGAACGCCATCATCTGGAGGCGCTCGAGGACCGTCTGGGCCCGGAACTCCGTCTCCTCGAAGACGACAGGGTCGGGCCAGAACGTGACCGTGGTGCCGGTGCGGCCCCGGGGCGCGCTGCCGACCACCTCGAGCTTGCCCTGGGGCTTGCCGCCCCTGGCGAACTCCATGCGGTGGTGCTTGCCGTCGCGGTCGATCTCGAGCACGAGCCGGCTCGACAGGGCGTTGACCACCGACACGCCGACGCCGTGCAGCCCGCCCGAGACCTTGTAGCCACCCCCGCCGAACTTGCCGCCCGCGTGCAGCACGGTGAGCACGATCTCGGCCGCCGACTTGTTCTTGTACTGCGGGTGGGGGTCGACCGGGATGCCCCGGCCGTTGTCGGCAACCCGGCAGCCGCCGTCGGCCAGCAGGGTGACGTCGATGCGGTCGCAGTAGCCCGCCATGGCCTCGTCGACGGCGTTGTCGACTACCTCCCAGACGAGGTGGTGCAGGCCGCTGGGGCCGGTGGAGCCGATGTACATGCCCGGCCGCTTGCGGACCGGATCGAGGCCTTCGAGGACGGTGATGTCCTTGGCCCCGTAGGACGGCGCGGAGGCCTGCTTGGCCTCGACGTCGGAGGGTGCCTTCATCGCCACTGGGCGCGACCTTTCAACAGACGGAGATGTGAGGCAGTTCGAGCGCAAAATCCCTGGTCAGCGGCCCGAATTGCAATGGTGGCAGTTTACCAGAGGGGTGGGACAGGAACCGACGACCGGGGCCGTCAGCGGCGGCCGACGCGGACCTCGAGGCGGTCGGCCACGGGGCTGCCTGCCGCCTCGGCCAACCGGCGCAGGAGGTCGGCGCCCAGCCAGCGCAGCTGCGAGGCCCACGTGGGGTCGTCGACCACCACCACCAGGGTGCCCTCCTTCAGCGAGAGGGGACGGGCGTGGGCGGCCACGTCGGGGCCGACGACGTCGGCCCAGCGGTCGAGGACGGCGGCCAGTGGCGTGCGGTACCGGGCCAAGGAGTCGGCCAGTGGACGAGGGTCGCTCCCCCCCGGCTTGGCCAGCGGCCGCCACGTCACAGGAACCGCCCTCCTGCCACGCGAACGGTCGCCGCCGCCACGGCGCCCGGGGGCAGCTCCCCCGCCGTGGTGAGGACGGCCTGACCCGCGGGGAGATGCGCCACCAACGCCTCGCTGCGCTCGGGGTCGAGCTCGGAGAACACGTCGTCGAGCAGCAGCACCGGCGCCGATCCCGTGGCCTCGGTGACCGCTTCGTGGGCGGCCAGGCGCAGGGCGAGCGCCAGCGACCGCTGCTCGCCCTGCGAGGCGTGCGTGCGTGCGGGCAGGCCGCCGATGGCCAGCGACAGCTCGTCGCGGTGCGGCCCCACCGTGGTGACGCCCCGGCGCACGTCGTCGGCCCGGGCGGCGGCCAAGGCCTCGTCGAGCAGGCCGTCCCAGGACCGCTGCACGCGCAGCGACACGTCGGACGGCGCGTGGGCCACCTGGTCGTACGCCTTGGCCACCAACGGCTCGATGCGGGCGACGAGCTCTTCGCGGGCCACCGCCAACGCCGTGCCCGCGGCGGCCAGCTTGGCGTCCCACACGTCGAGCGTGGTGACGACCTCCTGCGTGAGCCGCCCGCCTGCCTGACGCAGCAGCGCGCCCCGTTGGCGCAGGATGCGCTCGACGTCGGCCCGCAGGGCGTCGTGGCGGGGGTGCAGGGCCACCAACGTGTCGTCGAGGTAGCCGCGCCGCTCGGCCGGCCCGCCCTTCACCAAGGCAAGGTCGTCGGGGGCGAACACGCTCACCCGCAGGGCGCCCAGCAGGTCACGCGCCCGCTTCAACGGCTGACGGTTGACGAGCACCCGGTCGCGCCCGGCCACGTGGAGCTCGGCTTCGAGGAGCAGGCTGCGGCCGTCGCGATCGCCCTCGGCCCGGACCACCGCCTGCGAGCAGCCGTGGCGCACCAGCGCCTCGCCGGGCGCGCCGCGGAAGGACGACAGGGTGGCCAGATAGCCGATCGCCTCCAGCAGGTTGGTCTTGCCCTCGCCGTTGGCCCCCACCACCACGGTCAACCCCGTGGGGGCCGGGGACAGCTCGGCCGACGTGTAGTTACGGAAGTCGGTGAGCCAGAGGCGGTCGAGGCGCACGCCGCACCGTTACGACACCCTCACGGGCATCAGCAGGTAGAGGTACTCGGCGCCCTCGGTGGGGCGGATGACGGCGGGCCGCAGCGCGTCGATGGTCTCCAACTGCACCTCGTCGCCGTCGATGGCCTCGATGCCGTCGATGAGGTACGAGGGGTTGAACGCCACCGTCATCTCCGTGCCCTCGTACTTGGCGTCGACGTCCTCGGTGGCCTGGCCCACCTCTTGGGTGACCACAGTGAGCTCGATGCCGTCGGGGCGCAGGGCGATGCGCACCGGCGTGGTGGCGTCGCGCACGAGGAGCTTCACCCGCCGCACGGCGTCGAGCAGCGGCTCCTTGCCCACGATCAGCCGGTTGGGGTGGGTGGAGGGGATGAGCTGCCGGTAGTTCGGGAACTCGCCCTCGATCAGCCGGGTGGTGAGGCGCACGTCGCCCACGGCGAAGCCGGCCTCGTGCTCCCCGAGGTGGATGGCCACCTGCTCGGCCGTGGCCAGCAGGCGCTGGAGCTCGGTGAGCGCCTTGGACGGCACCAGGACCTTCTGGCCCTCCCGCAGCACCGAGGCACCGGGGAGGTCGCGCACGGCCAGGCGGTAGGAGTCGGTGGCGACCAGCCGGAGGTTGCCCTCCTCCGCGGTCATGAGCACGCCGGTGAGGATGGGCCGGGCGTCGTCGCCGGAGGCGGCCCGAACGACCTGCCGCAGCGCCTCGGCCAGCTCGGCGGCGCCGATGGTGACGCCCTCCTCGGCAGGCACGGGCACCGGCAACCGAGGGAACTCCGCCGCAGGGAGCATGCGCACGGCGAAGTGTGACCGTCCCGACGCGATGCGCACCTCGTCGTCGGCCGCCTCGATGGCGACCGCCCCCGGCTCGAGCGACCGCACGATGTCGGCGGCCAGGCGCGCCGGAACCACACACACGCCGTCGGCTCCACCGGCCACCGCCACCTCGACCTGGATGGTGAGGTCGAGGTCGGAGCCTGCGACATGCAATCGGTCGCCCCGGACCTCCATGCGCACCCCCGACAGCACGGGGAGGGCACCGCCTCGTCCGGCCACCGCACGCCCGGCAGTGCCGATCGCCTCCACGAGCACGTCACGTTCGCAGCGGAGCTTCACCACACGCCTTTCTCGTTCTTCAAGGAAAGAGATCTGAGGGAAGTGCCAATAAGCCCTGTGGACTGTGGACGAACCGTCGTCAGGGCAGGTCGGAGCGGTTGTGGTTCGCCGTCCGTGGTCCCCAGGATCGCACAGGCGGCCGGGGCGGTTCGGGCATGCCGGTGGACAACATCGGGCTCTCCACCGAAATCACACCAGTCCGACACGGGGTCATCCACCGCTTTTGATGCGATGGATCAGCTCGGTGACCTGGTCGTAGATCTGGCGGCGCTCCTTCATGAGTGCGCTGATCTTCTCGACCGCGTGGATGACGGTCGTGTGGTCGCGACCGCCGAACTCGCGGGCGATGGCCGGGTAGCTGAAGTCGGTGACCTCCCGGAACACGTACATGCCGACCTGCCGGGCGGTGACGAGCGGCCGGCGGCGGCTCGTGCCGCAGATGTCGTCGACGCTGAAGCCGAAGGTCTCGGCGGTGGCGTCGAGGATGGCCTGGGGCGTGATCTGGCGGGGCTGGTCGCCTGCGATGAGGTCGGACAGCACCTTCTCGGCCAGCTCCCGGGTGAGCGGCTCGCGGTTGAGGCTGGCGAAGGCCGACACGCGGATGAGGGCGCCCTCCAGCTCCCGGATGTTGTCCTTCACGTGGGTGGCGATGAACTCCAGCACCTCGTCGGGCACGTGGGCCCGCTCCCCGCCCGCCTTCTTGCGCAGGATGGCGAAGCGGGTCTCGAGCTCGGGGGGCTGCACGTCGGTGATGAGGCCGGACAGGAACCGGCTGCGGAGCCGGTCCTCGAGGGTGGCGATCGACTTGGGCGGGCGGTCGGAGGTGATCACGATCTGCTTCTGGGCGCCGTACAGGGAGTTGAAGGTGTGGAAGAACTCCTCCTGGAGCCCCTCCTTGTTTTCCATGAACTGGATGTCGTCGACCAGGAGGACGTCGCACTCCCGGTACCGGCGCTTGAACGCGGTGGTGGTGTTGGTGCGGATGGCGTCCACGAACTCGTTCATGAACGTCTCGGTCGACACGTAGCGCACGTGTCGGGCCGGGAAGTTCTCCCGCACATAGTTGCCGATGGCGTGAAGCAGGTGGGTCTTGCCCAGTCCGGCGAAGCCGTGGATGAACAGGGGGTTGTAGGACTTGGCCGGCGTCTCGGCCACCGACAGGGCGGCGGCGTGGGCGAAGCGGTTGGACGCGCCGATGACGAAGGCATCGAAGGTGTAGCGGGGGTTGAGCGGGGTCTCGTCGGGCCGGGGCGCCGCCACCGCCGCCACCACGGGCGCGGGCGCGGCGGGCATGGCCTGCGTCCAGTCGTGGGCCCCCAGCAGGCCCGACGACGTGGCGTCGTCGCTCAGGGCCAGGTCCTCGCTGCGCACGTCGAGGCGGACGGCCAGGGGGCGGCCGACCACGCCCGCCACCGCCTCCTCCACCAGCGGGAGGTAGCGGTGCTCGAGGCGCTCCTTGACCAGTGAGCTGGGCACGCTGAGGACCACGGTGTCACCGTCGACCCCGACCGGCCTGATCGCTTCGAACCACGTCTTCCACGTGGCCTCGGAGACCTGTCCTCGGAGGGCCTCGGTGCACGGTATCCACAGCTGCTCTGCGTTTGTCACCAGCGGTTCTGTCTCCCCGGCCATCTGGTCGTCCACATGCTGTTCCACACCTGTGGACGAGAGACCGGTCCCATTGGGCCGGCCCGCCACCGACAACGTTCCAAGGGGGTCTCGGGGAAGGAAGACCACCCGCCGATCCACCGCACGAGGCGATGGGCGATGGACCGTACCACCGGTCTCCCCGGGATGCGAGAGGTCCTGTGGATATGGCGCTGACCTGCGACTTCGAGGCCAGCCGGGGGCCGGTTGCCGGTGCCGACGCGGCCGTCTACCCTGGCCCGCCGGTCGATCGCTCCGGATCGGCCCTTCCGGTGGCAGGAGTCCTCGGGTGAAGCGCACCTACCAGCCGAACACACGCAAGCGGGCCAAGCGACACGGCTTCCGGCACCGCATGGCGACGCGGGCCGGGCGCGCCATCCTCAAGGCCCGGCGCCGCAAGGGCCGCCACCGCCTCTCGGCCTAGCGGCGTGGTCGGTCGGGTCCGCGACCGGGCCACGTTCCTGGCGTTCCGTCGATCGCGCCAACGGGTGCGACGGGGAGCGATCACGGTAATCTTCGTGCCGGGCGCGCCGACCGATCCCCCACGAGTCGCCTATGCCGTCGGACGCAAGGTCGGCGGTGCGGTCGTGCGCAACCGACTGCGGCGCCGGCTTCGGGCCGTCGTCGCCGAGCTGGGCCCGGCGTTGCAGCCGGGCGCCTACCTGGTGGGTGCCGGTCCGGAGGCCGCACCCCTGTCGTTCGGAGAGTTGCAGGCGATCATGACGGAACTGCTGCAGGCCACGGCTGCTCGCGAGCGGAGCGGATGACCCCGCCCGCCCGCGTCGCCGTGGGGCTCGTGCGCCTCTACCAAGGGGCACGCCGCGGCCGCCCGTCGCCGTGCCGGTACCTGCCGAGCTGCTCGGCCTACGCCGTGGAGGCCTTCGAGCGCCACGGCGCCCTGCGGGGCGGGTGGCTCACCGCTCGGCGCATCGGCCGTTGTCATCCCTGGGGCGGCCACGGGGTCGACCCCGTCCCGGAATGAGGTCTTCTTAGAATGTTCCAAGCCCTGGCCGGCCTGCTGGCCTTCTTCTACGAGCTGGTGCCGTCCTACGGGGTGGCCATCACGCTGCTCACCCTCACGGTGATGCTCGTGCTGACCCCGCTGACCTGGAAGAGCACCCGCTCGATGCTGGAGATGCAGCGGCTGCAACCCGAGATCAAGAAGTTGCAGCAGAAGCACAAGAACGACCGCCAGAAGCTCAACGAGGAGCTGATGGCCTTCTACAAGGAGCACAAGGTCAACCCGCTGGGGGGCTGCCTGCCCATGCTCCTCCAGCTGCCGGTGTTCCTGGTGATGTACCGGGTGATCCACGGCCTGACCCAGACACGGGGGGGCGTGCCCCAGCCCGCCTACCTCTCGGAGGACTCCGACCTGTACCGGGCGCTGGTCGAAGACGGCGGCCGGATGGTGTCCTGGGGCGTCGACCTGTCAAAATCTGCCAATAAGGTGATCGACACGCTGGGGTTCGGCGACGGGATCCCCTTCCTGCTGGTCGTGGCCTTGGTGGTGGTGGCCCAGTACGTGCAGACCAAGCAGATGAGCGGCCGGTCCTCGGCGGCCCAGCAGAACCCCCAGATGGTGATGATGCAACGCATCATGCCGCTCATGTTCGGGTTCATCTCCTACTCGATCGCCGCAGGCGTGAACGTGTACTTCCTGGTCAGCTCGCTGTTCCGCATCGCCCAGCAGGAGCTCATGTACCGGTTCGACCCCGTGTTGGTGGCCCACGTGAAGCAGCAGGCCAAGGAGATCGAGGTCCACGCCTACGAGAAGAAGGGCAAGGAGGCGAAGGCGGACAGGGCGGACAAGGCGCCCAAGGCCGTCTCCGCCAAGGAGTCGCCTGCCCCCAAGGACGCCAAGCCTGCCCGCAACGGCTCGCCGACCCAAAAGCGCTCGAACAAGAGCGCAGGCAGCCAGAAGCGGCGGGCCAAGAAGGGCCGCTGATGGAGTGGGTCGAGACCACAGGCAGGACGATCGAGGAGGCCAAGGACGCCGCCCTCGACGAGTTGGGCGTGGACGAGCAGGACGCCGAGTTCGAGGTCCTGGAGGAGCCGAAGGTGGGGCTGTTCGGACGACTGCGTTCGGAGGCCCGCGTGCGGGCCCGGGTGCGGCCGGCCCGGCCTCGCCCGAAGGAGGACCGACGGGATCGCCGCAGGCGGGACCGGAGCAGCCGGGGCGAGGGCGAACGCGCGCCCGAGCGGCCCCGGAACGGCAACGGTGATCGAGGCGGTGGACCGCAGCCCGCACCCGCCCGCAGCCGGGCGACCACGAAGGAGAGAGGAACCGAGGTGGAGGCAGATCAGGACGTGCCGATGGCGGAGCAGGCGAGCATCGCCGAGGGCTTCCTCTCCGGCCTGTTGGCCGAGTTCGGGGTGCAAGGGGACATCGAGGTGCGCACCATCGACGAGGAGACGGTGGAGCTGGCCGTCACCGGCGACGACCTCGGACTGCTCATCGGGCAGAAGGGGGCCACGCTGGGGGCGGTGCAGGACTTGGCCCGTACGGTGGTCCAGCGTCGCACCGGTGCCCGCAACGGCCGCCTCCTCGTGGACGTGGCGGGCTACCGGCAGAAGCGTCGGGAGGCGCTTGAGCGCTTCACCCGCGACGTGGCCGCGGCCGTCCAGGCCGGCGGCGAACGACGGGTGCTGGAACCGATGAACCCGGCCGACCGCAAGGTCGTGCACGACACCGTCAACACACTCCCCGGCGTGCGCACGATCTCCGAGGGCGAGGAGCCCCGCCGCCGGGTGGTCATCCTGCCCGACGACGACGCCACCTGACGTTTCACGTGGAACACGGTACGCACGACGACCCGCCTGGTGGCGGGTCGTCGGCGTTCCCGGCCCCGGTGGCGGCAGTGTTGCCGCACTTGTCCGAGGCCCGCCGCTTGGGGTTCCTCGGCCCCGGCCCGGTGGAGGCCCACGTGGTGCACGCCCTCGGATTCGGGGCCACGGGGGAGGCGCCCGCCACGCTGGTCGACCTCGGCAGCGGGGGAGGGGTGCCCGGGTTGGTGCTGCTGGCCCTGTGGTCGTCCAGCGCGGGCGTGCTGCTCGACAGCAGCGAGCGACGCACGGCCTTCCTGCGGTCGGCGGTGCGGGCTCTCGGCTGGCAGGACCGGGTGGAGGTGCTCTGTGCCCGGGCCGAGGAAGCAGGCCGCGACCCTGTCCGTCGAGGAAAGGCCGGGCTGGTGGTCAGTCGAGGGTTCGGGCCCCCGGCGGTGGCGGCCGAGTGCGCCGCTCCCCTGCTGGTCGTGGGCGGGCGCTTGGTGGTGTCCGAGCCACCAGAGGACGCCCCTCGGTGGCCCGCCGAGCCGCTGGCCGGGTTGGGCCTTCGGGCCGAGGGCGCCGTGCTGGCCCACGGCAGCCGCTTTCAGGTGCTGCGACAGGTTGCTCCCTGCCCGGACGCCTACCCTCGGCGGGTGGGGCTCCCGGCCAAGCGTCCCCTCTGGTGACGTTTCACGTGAAACGTGGGTGCTTGACCTGCTCGCGGCCGCCGAGCAGAGTGGGGGCGTGACCACGCCCGATGACGAGCTGGCCGAACGCGGGCGCGCCATCTTCGACCGACTGCGGGCGCCCGGCGACCCCGAGGAGGCGCCCACCTCGGGGGAGGCGCCGAGCCTCACGGCCGACGCCGGCCTGACGGAGGACGAGGCCGATCTGGCCGCCCTCGACGCAGGCGGTGGGCCCGTGGAGGAGCAGGCGTCGGAGGAGCCCTCGGCGGCGGCCGTCTCCGACGACGGTGCCGCCCCGCCGGAGCTGGCGCCTCCGCTCGAGCCGGAGGCCGAAGCGACGACGCCCGACGAGGCCGTCACGCAGCCCGCACTCCCCGACGAAGCGGCTGACGAGGCTGACGACGAAGCGGGCGAGCCCGACGACCTGTCGGCCGTGGTGGGTAAGGGAGAGGAGGAGCCCAACGTCTTCACTCGCCCGCTCCCCCGCATCCTGGCCATCGCCAACCAGAAGGGCGGTGTGGGCAAGACCACCACGGCGGTCAACCTGGGGGCAGCCCTGGCCGAGCTGGGGTACCGGGTGCTCG
>DATAAM010000123.1:0-32709 GCA_036260075.1 Acidimicrobiales bacterium | reverse complement strand
CATGAGGGCGATGGCGAACTTGCGGTCCTCGGGCTTGTTGCTCGGGTTCTTGTCGATGTAGCCCGCGGCGCCCATCACGACGAGGCCGACGCCGGGGATGGTGACGCCCGCCACCATCGGGTGGAACATCGTCAGCAGCTCTTGGAGGCCGAGGAAGTACCACGGCGCCTTCGACGGGTTGGGCGTGAGGTTGGGGTTGGCCATGCCCAGCAGCGGGGCGTTGACGAAGGCCGAGAAGACGAGCAGGAACGCGGTCATCGCCAACGAGGCGACGAACTCCACCACCAGCAGGTGCGGCCAGGTGTGCACCTTGTCGGTGGGCGTGGCCTTGACGTCCTGGATGGAGCCCGCCTTGACGACAGTGAGGAGGCGCTGGGTGTGGCCGCCGGGGCCCGCGGGCACGGCAGCGGCCGCGGCGGCGCCGGCACCTGCGGCCGCCCGAGGCGCGGGCGCGGTGGCGGTGGCCGCCCCGCCCCCACCCCCTCCTTCGTCGCCGCCGCCTGCCGCCTTCTCGCGGGCGGCCCGGCTGCGAGCCAGCAGGTGGGCGGGGATCTTGCCGGACGGGTCGCCCGCAGGCTGTTGGTCGGCGGGCTGGGAGGCGCCGGTGGCGGGGGCCTGCTCTGCCGCGGTGGCCTGCACGGCGTCGGCCGCGTCGGACGTCTCGGGGACGGCCTCGGCGGCGACGGCGTCGCCCTCGCCCGCGGGCGGGGTGGCGCCTGCCTTCTTCGCCTCGAGCTGCGCCTTGCGCTCGGCGGCTCGCTTGAGGAGGTGTTCGGGGACGTCGGCCATGTCTGCCTCCTCCTACAGCGGCCCGCTGATGCCGCCGTCGAACCCAGGCCTGCGGTCGATCATCCGATTACAGCGGCCCACTGATTCCTCCGTCCTTGCGG
This sequence comes from Acidimicrobiales bacterium, assembly GCA_036260075.1. GTDB lineage: Bacteria > Actinomycetota > Acidimicrobiia > Acidimicrobiales > JAHWLA01 > DATAAM01. The sequence continues at coordinate 31,819 of DATAAM010000123.1, read as the reverse complement.
ACCCGCCAGAAGTGCACGGCCATGAAGATCACGATGACGAACGGGAACATGAGGACGTGGAGCACGTACCACCGGAGCAAGGTGTCGGTGCCGATCTCCACCCCGCCCAGCAGCACGAACCGCACCTGCTGCCCGAACACCGGGGTGTAGCCCATCATGTTGGTGCCCACGGTGACGGCCCACAGCGCCAGCTGGTCCCACGGCAGCAGGTAGCCGGTGAAGGAGAGCAGCAGCGTGAGTGTGAGCAGGATCACGCCGATGACCCAGTTGAACTCCCGGGGCGGCTTGTAGGCCCCGTGGTAGAAGACCCGGGCCATGTGCAGGAACACGGAGATCACCATGAGGTGGGCCGCCCACCGGTGCATGTTCCTGACGAGGAGGCCGAAGGTCACCGAGGTCTGGAGCGTCTTGATGTCGTTCCACGCCTGGGCGGCGGTGGGCCGGTAGAAGAACATCAGGAAGATGCCGGTGACGGTCAGCATGATGAAGAGGAAGAAGCTGAGACCGCCGAGGCAGAGCGTGTAGCTGACCTTCACCGCGTGCCGCTTCACCTTCACCGGGTGCAGGTGGTACAGCACCGAGTTCATGACCACGTAGGAGCGGTTGCGGGGGCTGTCGGTGTAGCCCTTCCGGAAGATCGAGCCAGGGCGGAAGATCGAGGTCCACAGCTGGGACCCCTTCATGTTCTCCATCAGCTCGCCGGGCTTCGGGAGCGTGAGTCGCTTCGCCACCGATCTCTCCTTAGAACCGCATCCCGTAGGAGTAACCGTGCTTGTTGTCGCGCTGGTGCTGGTCGCCGTCGCGGGCGGCGACCCCCGCCTTGCCCATGATGATCACGCCGGTGGGGCACCGATCGACACAGAGCCCGCAGCGGGTGCAGACGTCCTCGTCGACCACGAAGATCACGTGGTCGTCGGGGTCGACGCCGGGCTGCTCGGTGTTGGTGGCCTCGGCCACCGTGTCGGCCGCCAGCATGTGGATGCACTTCCACGGGCAGATGTCGACGCAGCCCTCGCACATGATGCACTCGGACTGGTCGATGTGGAGGAACTGCTTGGGCTTGACCGACTTGCTGAGCTGGTCGGGATCGATCTCGGCGAGCACGTAGTCGCCGGGGAACGCCGGCATGGGGGGGTTGGCGTCGTTGCGGGCCACCGGTCAGGTCTTCCTGAGGAGGGGCCGACCGTAGGCGGACGTCTCGATCTCGGGTGTGGCGGCCCGGCGCCCCCGCTTCTGCCACCACAGCCACATCCAGAAGTTGAGGGCGAGCCCCGCAATGTAGATGCCGGCGGCGATGACGTCGCGGATCGCCTGGGCGGTGACGAGGATGCGGCCCCGGCCGCCGACCGACACGCCGTTCTCGAACAGGCGGCCGAACGGGGTGGGGATGCCGATGGAGTCGCTGCGCCAGCCGAGCTCGTTGTCGGCCCAGGCCAGCCACTGATGGGGGACGACGCCGTAGAGCATGAAGAGGAGGCCGAACACGAACGTGCCCGCGGCGAACGCCTCGCCCCAGGTGAGGGGGGTGCCGGGGGGCCGCCGCTTGGCCACGGCCACGATCACCGCAACCATCAGACCGGTGATGATGAGCGATGCGATGAAGGCGACCACTCGACCGGTTCCCTGACCTTTCTCTTCGCGCTCGTGAATCCGATCACATGCTACCGGACAGACGGGACGGGGTCGTCCGGCGAGCAGACACGAGGTCTAGCACGCTGTCTCGGGGCGGTTCACATCGGCCCACCCCTTGCGGTTCTGGCGCCGGAACGGCGGGGGAATCGGGGTTTGGCCGGGGTCGGCGGGGGGCGCGTAGAGTCGCCGGCCATGGTCGAGGTTCCCGAGCACCTCCTTCGCCGGGCGAAGGAACGGCGGGCCGCGTTGACAGGCGGCGCCGCGCCCGAGGGGGGCGACGCTCCGGCTGCGGAATCCACGGCGGCGCCCGCCCCGGTCGAGGCGACGGCGGCGCCCGTCGAGGCGGCCCCGGCCACCCCCGCCGTGCCCGAGGCGCCTGCGCCCCCCTCCCCCGTCTACCTGGCCGAGCAGGCCGTGCGTCGCACCCGGGTGCCCGTGTGGGTCACGCCCGTGCTGCTGATCCTGCCGTTCTGGGCGATCCTCTACGCCGGGGCGTTCGGCGAGCGGGGCGCCCACGAGGAGGAGAGCCCGGCCCAGGTCGGCGCCCGCGTCTACCGGACCGCCGGGTGCAGCGCCTGCCACGGCGACAACGGCGAGGGTGCCGTGGGCCCGGCGCTGGCCGACGACGCGGTCGAGCTCACCTTCCCCGACGCCGCCGCCCACATCGAGTGGGTGAAGACCGGTTCCATCGGCACGCCCGCCGCGCCCCAGCCCTACGGCGACCCGGGGCGGCCCGGCGGCCAGCGCATGTCACGGGGCGGCATGCCGGGCTTCGCCGGCCAGCTCTCCGAGGCGGAGATCGAAGCCGTCGTCCGGTACGAGCGCGAGGAGCTCTAACCCTTGCGCCACCACGACGTGCTCGTGGTGGGCGGCGGCCCGTCCGGGGCGGCATGCGCGTACTGGCTGGCGGAAGCGGGCCACGACGTCCTGCTCGTCGAGAAGAAGCGGTACCCCCGCGAGAAGACGTGCGGCGACGGCCTCACCCCGCGCTCGGTGAAGCAGCTGGAGGACATCGGCCTGGGCGACAAGCTGGCCGAGCACCACCGCTTCGAGGGCCTGCGCTCGATCGCCTTCGGGCGCACGCTGGAGCTGCGCTGGCCGTCGCACCCCGACTTCCCGTCGTACGGCTACGTCGTCACCCGCAAGGACCTCGACCACATGGTGGCCGAGCAAGCGGTGAAGGCGGGCGCCACGCTGTGGCAGGAGGCCGAGGCGGTGGCGCCGCTGACGGAGGCCGGCCTGCTGCGTGGGGCGGCGGTGAAGCGGAAGGACACCGGCGCGGTGGAAGAGGTGCGTGCTCGCTTCACGGTGGTGGCCGACGGCGCCAACTCGCGGTTCGGCCGGGTCCTGGGCACCACCCGCAACCGTGACTACCCGCTGGGCATGGCCATCCGGGGGTACTACGACTCGCCCCGCCACGACGAGCCGTGGATCGAGAGCCACCTCGACATCCACGACCGCAGCGGGGCGGTGCTGCCGGGCTACGGCTGGATCTTCCCGGTGGGCGACGGGCGGGTGAACGTGGGCGTCGGGCTGCTGTCGACGTTCAACCAGTGGAAGTCGGTGAACACCTCGCACCTGATGGACGCCTTCGTGGCCCAGGCGCCCGAGTCGTGGGACATCCGGCCGGAGACCTCGTGCGGGCCTGCCACCGGAGGGCGGCTGCCGATGGCCCTGTCGGTGGGGCCGCACGCAGGGCCGACCTTCCTCGTCACCGGTGACGCCGCGGGCGCCGTCAACCCGTTCAACGGGGAAGGCATCGCCTACGCGTACGAGACGGGGCGGATGGCGGCCGAGTCCCTGTCGGAGGCGCTGCGCACCGGCAACGGCCTGGCTTTGCAGGGCTACGAGCGGCGGCTCCAGGAGGAGTACGCGCTCTACTACAAGGTGGCGCGGGCCTTCGTCCGCATCATCGGCCGCCCCGAGCTCATGAAGCTCCTCGTCTCCACCGGCATGCGGTCGCGCACGCTCATGGAGTGGGTGCTGCGGATCATGGCCAACCTGCTCCGCCCCGACGAGCTGGGCGCCGCCGAGGCCGCCTACCGGGCCGTCGCCGCCATCGCCCGCCGCGCCCCCTGACCGTCCGCCGTCGTTTTCTCCGCAAATACGGGCCTGGAGGCCCGTATTTGCGGAGAAAAAGCGCTCTTGGGGGGTCAGGGGAAGGTGGTGGCGGCGGCGCGGGCCAGGTCGGCGGTGCGCTCGATGTCGGGCCAGGTGTGGGCCAGGCTCGGGAACATCGCCTCGTACGGTCCCGGCGCCAACGCCACGCCGCGGTCGAGCATGGCCCGGAAGAAGGCGGCGTACCTCCCGTTGCCGCACGACGCCTTGGCCTCGTCGTAGTCCGTGATCGGCGTCTCGGAGAAGAACAGCCCGACGAGCGGGCCCACCACCGGCACCTGCACGGCGTGGCCCGCCTCGGTGAGCACGTCGTCCAGCACGGCGGCCAGCTCGGCGGCCCGGCCCCGGAGCATCGTGTACGCGGCCTCGTCGAGCAGGTCGAGCACGGCCAGCCCCGCGGCCGTGGCCAACGGGTTACCCGAGAGCGTGCCCGCCTGGTAGACGGGGCCGATGGGCGCCAGCACCTCCATCACGTCGCGGCGTCCGCCGAAGGCCGCCATCGGCAGCCCGCCGCCGATCACCTTCCCGAACGTCCAGAGGTCGGGGCGCACGCCGAACACCTCGGCGGCACCACCGACGCCGAGGCGGAAGCCCGTGATCACCTCGTCGAAGACGAGCAGCGCGCCCACCCGGTCGCACTCGGCCCGCAGGCCTTCGAGGAAGCCGGGCGCGGGCGGGACGAGGCCCATGTTGGCGGCTACTGGCTCCACGATCACACAGGCGATGTCGACGTCGAGCTCCGGCACGACGCTGTACGGCACCACGACCGTCTGGGCGACCGCGCTCTCCGGCACGCCCGCCGAGTCGGGCAGGCCGAGCGTGGCCACGCCACTGCCGCCCGCCGCCAACAAGGCGTCGCTGTGGCCGTGATAGCAACCGGCGAACTTGACGATCCGGCTGCGGCCGGTGAACCCCCGAGCGACGCGGACGGCGCTCATGGTCGCCTCCGTGCCACTCGACACCAACCGCACCATGTCGCAGCCGGGCACGCGGTCGCGGATCGCCTCGGCCAGCAGCACCTCGCGCTCGGTTGGCGCGCCGTAGCTCGTCCCGTCGGCCGCCGCCTTCGTCACCGCCTCCACGACCTTGGGGTGGGCGTGGCCCAGGATGACGGCCCCGTACGACATGACGTAGTCGAGGTACCGACGACCGTCGACGTCCCACACGAACTGCCCCTCGGATCGGGCCACGAAGTACGGCGTGCCGCCCACCGACTTGAAGGCGCGCACCGGCGAGTTCACCCCGCCGGGGATCACGTCGGACGCCCGCTTGTACAGCTCCTCGTTATCCATGCAGCGACTCGGCCAGCTCGCGGGCGAAGTACGTGAGCACGATGTCGGCGCCCGCTCGCTTGATGGCGGTGACGTGTTCGACGGCGACCTCGTGCCCGTCGATCCACCCCCGCTCGGCCGCTGCCTTGACCATGGCGTACTCGCCGCTCACGTTGTAGGCCGCCACCGGCAACTGCGTGATCGCTCGCACGGCGGCGATGACGTCGAGGTAGGCGAGGGCGGGCTTGACCATGATCATGTCGGCGCCCTCGTCGATGTCCTCGGCCACCTCGAGCAGCGCGTCGCGACGGTTGCGGACGTCCTGCTGGTAGCCCTTGCGGTCGCCGCCGTCGGCGATGCTCACGCCCACTGCGTCGCGGAACGGCCCGTAGTGGGCCGAGGCGTACTTCGCCGCGTAGGCCAGGATCGCCGTGGCGTCGAGGCCGCTCCCGTCGAGCGCGGCGCGGATGGCGGCCACCTGCCCGTCCATCATCCCGCTGGGCGCGACCACGTCGGCACCCGCCTCCGCTTGCGCGACTGCGATGCGGCCGTAGAGCTCGAGCGTGGCGTCGTTGTCGGGCTGCCCGGTCGCGTCGAGGACGCCGCAGTGCCCGTGATCGGTGTACTCGTCGAGGCACAGGTCGGCCATGACCACGAGCCGATCGCCCACCTCGTCTCGCAGGTCGCGCAGAGCCACCTGCGAGATGCCGTCGGGGTTCCAGGCTTCGGAGCCCTGTGCGTCCTTGCGGGCGGGGACGCCGAACAGGATCACAGCCGGGATGCCCAGCTCCACCAGCTCGCGCGCCTCCTTGCGGAGCGAGTCGCGGGTGTGCTGCGCGTGGCCGGGCAGCGAGGCGATCGGCTGCGGCTCGTCGATGCCCTCGCGCACGAACAGCGGGGCCACCAGGTCGTCGACGGCGATGCGGGACTCGGCCACCAGGCGGCGCATGGCGGGGGTGCGGCGCAGGCGGCGGAGGCGGCGGGCGGGGAACGTCACCCCACCAGAACGAAAAGACGGAAGAACGAAAGGAGGGCTGTGCTCAGACGGTGAGGAGGTCGCGGGCGCCGGTGTCGCTGGAGGGGTGGCGCAGCTTCGACATGGCCCGCGCCTCGATCTGGCGGATGCGCTCGCGGGTGAGGTTGAAGTGCTCCCCCACCTCCTCGAGCGTGCGGGGCTCGCCGCGGTCGAGGCCGAAGCGAAGCCGAAGGATCTCGCGTTCGCGCTCGTCGAGGGGCCCGAGCAGGCGGGCGATCTCTTCCGGCAGCAGCGCGGTGGCCGCCACCTCGAAGGGCGACTCGGCCGAGCGATCCTCGACCACGTCGCCCAGCTCGGCGTCGCCGTCCTCCCTGAGCGGCTCCGACAACGAGAGCGGCTCGGCGGCGAAGCGCAGCGCCTCGGTGACCTTGTCCTCCGGCATCTCCACCTCCGTGGAGAGCTCGGACAGCGTGGCCGGCCGGCCCAGCTTCAGCTCCAGCCGGGCCCTGGCCTTCTGGAGCCGGGCGAGGGTGTCGCCCGCGTGCACGGGCAGCCGGATGGTGCGGCCGGTGTTGGCGATGCCGCGGGTGATGGCCTGGCGGATCCACCAGGTTGCATAGGTCGAGAACTTGAACCCCTTGCGCCAGTCGAACTTCTCGACGGCGTGCATGAGCCCGAGGTTGCCCTCCTGGATGAGGTCGAGCAGCGGCAGTCCGGAAGCCTGGTACTTCTTCGCGATGGAGACCACCAGCCGGAGGTTGGACTGGACGAACGTGCGCTGGGCGTCGTCGCCGTGCTGCACCACCTTGCGCAGCTCGCGCCGGCGGGAGGCGGCGAGGTCCTTGCCCTTCTTGTCGAGCTCGGTCCGAGCGCGGGAGCCCTCTTCGATGGCCTGCGCCAGCCGCACCTCGTCGTCCTTGGTGAGCAGGGGGTACTGCCCGATGTCCGTGAGGTAGAGGCGGACGAGGTCCTCTTCGTCCCGCTCGACTCGCTCCTTCGGCACGTTCGATCCGTACCCCTCGCTTGGTGCTGCCCGAGGGCAGTGCGTGGTGTGTCCACCATACCGGGGTGGTCAAGAAGCCCCGAACGGCCTGCGTCCCTTTCCTCCCCGACAGCATCGGTGTTCGACGGAGGCGACTTGACATCCTTCCGGTAGCGTGCGGGGGTGCCCGACGCCGTGGAGCCCACCATGGTCACCATGCGGTTCGACGGGGTCGACCCCGAGCGCTTGGTGGCGGCGCTGGCCCGCTACGTCGTGCTCTCCCGAGGGCACCCGGGCTGCCGCAACATCGACCTGTGCCAGTCGGTCACCGAGCCCGGGCGGTTCGTCGTGATCGAGAAGTGGGACTCGCCCACCTCCCAGCGGGCGCACCTCGACTCCGCCGAGTTCCTGCAGCTGGCAGCGGCCTGCGACGGGCTGCTCCGCAACCGGCCCGACATCGAGCTGCTCGACGGCCTCTCCGCCCACGACCTGGCGTGACCGCCAAGCGCTACGCGAACCAGCGGCGACCGGCGGCGCCGAGGATGCGACCGAAGCGCAGCCCGGGAAAGTGGGCGGCGCCCACCAGCGTGTCGGTGCCTTCGAGCTCCCGCCACATCGCCTCGCGCGTGCGGCGGGCGAGCACCGGGTCGACGTCGCTCATCACGTAGAGGTCGGCCTCCTCGACCTGCAGCGGGCACTCGACGGCGTCGCCGAGGATCACCGCCCGCTGCTCGCCCGAGGACACGACGAGGCCGTAGTGGCCGGGGGTGTGGCCCGGCGTGTGCCGGGCGGTGAGGCCTGGCGCCAACGCCACATCGTCGCCCTCGATGGGCTCGACTCGGCCGGCGTCCTCCAGGACGCGCACGGCGGGGCCCACCACGGGGTCGTCGGCGAAGTGCTCACGGTCCCCGATGCCGAACCGCACCGTGGCCCGGGGGAAGTACGGCCGATCGTCCTGCACGAGCCAGCCCGCGTGGTCGAGGTGGAGGTGGGTGCAGACGACCGTGTCGACGTCGGACGGCTGCACGCCGACGGCCGCCAGCTGCGCGGGAAGGTCGCCGCCTTCGCCCCACGACGTGCGCCGCGGCCCCATGCCCGCGTCGAGGAGGACGGTGCGGTCGCCCGTCCGAAGCAGGTAGCAGCCGATGGGGACGTGCACGCGGCCGTCGTCGGCCACCAGCCCGGGGTGGGCGGCGAAGTCGAGGTTGACGTAGAAGTCCTGGGGCAGCCGGCAGGTGCCGTCGACGAGCGGGACGATCTCGACGTCGCCGACGCGCAGCGTCACGCGGCCGAGGCGCGGGCGGCGGCCGTCTCCTCGCAGGCCGCCTGGATGTCGGCCCACGTGAGCCCCTCCGCCGACCACAGGCGCTCGAACACCGCGTCGGCGACGTCGTTGAAGCCGTGTCGGTTGCGGAAGTGGTAGAGGCGCCGGGCTTTGGACGGCGTGTAGCCCAGGCGCTCGCACCGACCGACGGCGTACGTGTCCCACGCCGTGTGCTCCTGGAGGGTCAGGTCGTCGTCGGGCGGCGGGTCGCCGAAGGCGGAGGAGAGCCGGTCGGACGCCTTGAACAGCAGCCGCCCGACCACGTCGCGCACCGACCGGTCGCTCAGCTGCCGGAGCAGCTTCGAGTTCTCGAACGCACCGCTTTGCACGTGGACCGTCACGGGATCGAGGGAAGCGAGCCTGGTACGACCGAGCGGCGTCGTCTCGTCGACCTCGACTCGAATCTCGACCGACTCGGGGAACCCGACGCCGCGTGCCACCTCGGCCACCAGCTCGGCGATGCGAGCAGCGTCGAAGTCGACGAACGAGAAGACCTGCGGCGTGACGACGATCACGCGGCGCCCTCGGCCTCCGCCTCCACCCGGGCCTGCCGCGACAGCTCGGAGATCTCGTCGACCTCCTCGCTGGTGAACCCGGCCATCTCGCGGAAGCGGCGGGCCAGCTTGATCGGGCTGTCGTCGTCGTCGCCCCGGAAGCCACCGGCGGAGAACAGCTTGTCGACCACCCGCTGGAACTCGAGCGCCCGGGCCCGTCGCTCGGGGTCGTCCTCGGTGAGGCGACGCAGCCAGTCGGAGCCCATCTTCACGTGGGTCACCTCGTCGGCCAGCATCCAGTCTTCGGCGAACTCGAGCACCGGGTCGCCGGTGGCCTCGCCGAACTCGCGCATGGTGTTGAACACGTCGATGGCCAGCCCCTCCAGGGCGCGGTTCACGCCGGTGAGGCGGAGCACCGGGTCGCGGTTGCAGGCGGCCTCGAACAGCACGGTGTTCTCGGCGTACTCGCCCGGCTCCGTGCCCATCCACTCGCCCAGCTTCAGCGAGATCTCGCAGTGGCGGGCTTCGTCCCAGCACTGGCGGGCCATGTCGAGCTTCATGGCGAACGGCACGTCGTCGGCGCCCGCGCCGGTGTCGAAGTCCCAGCAGGTGCGGCCGGCCCCTTCGAGCGCCTGGATCTCGCCGGTGAAGATGGCGTGCATCATCCCGCGGGCGGCGTCGGGGGCCTCGGGGCGGTCGGGCTGGAGCCGCGGGCGCACGCCGCGAGCCCGCTGGCTCTCCACTGTGCGCCGGTCGCGGAACCGATCCTCCGTCAGCACGCGGACGAACCGCTCGTCGCGGGCCAGGTCCTCGGCCTGCATGTGCCGCTTCACGGTGCCACCGCCTCCCGGGGGAACCCGATCGAGCCTTCCCCGACGATGCCGCCGGCCCGCACCAGGATGGCCTCGAGCCGGGCCTGGTGCGCCGCGGCGCGCTGCACCTCGTCGTCGGTCTCGATGAGCGACTGCAACAGCAGCTCGCCGTCGCGCCAGTCGTCGAGCTCGTCGGCCAGCGCGAACCGCAAGGAGCGGATCGTGGGCGCGTCGGTGATCTGCGACGTGTTGTTGAGGTGGTACGTGTACGCCGCGATCTTGTGCGGGAGCAGCACGCGGTATACCCCGACCAGCTTCTCGACGGTCTGCTCCGGCGCCTCGGGCTCTGTGAGCGCGTCGAAGAACGCGACCACGTCGTCGTTGGCGGGCTGCGTGAGGCGGTCGGGGTTCATCTCCCGCAGCTCGGGCAGGCGCTTGTGCCACAGCTCGGCGTGCCAGGCGTGGTGGTAGGTGTGCGTGCCCAGGCGCATCTTCACGTCGAGCTCGGGGACCGTGGCCACCCACCCCCCGAGCGCCTCGAAGAGGCGCATCTCCACCCACTTGTAGTGCCCGACGCGGCGGGCGGACTCCTCCACCGTGAAGGCCCCCGGAAGCTCACGCCGGTCCCAGGGGGCGAACGCAGGTCGCGGCTTCCTCGGGTCGGCCATCGGACCATCTTACGAGCGAGCCCGGCGCACGAGCAGGGCCGACTCGGCCACGGCCACGCCGGCGAGGATGAGCACGGCGCCGACCACGGCGGCAGGCGCCAAGGAGTCGCCCAGCGCGTAGCCGAGGGCGGCGGCCGCCACGGGCTCGAGCATGAGGAGCAACGACGTGCGGGTGGGCCCGACCAGGCGCTGTCCCCACACCTGGAGGGCGAAGGCGAGGGCCGAGACGGTGACGCCGGTGTAGACGGCCGCAGCCCACACGCGGGCGGGGAAGGCGTAGCCACCGAGCAGGGTGCCGGGAACGAGGCAGGCGGTCCCGACGAACGCCAGCTGCACGGCGGTCAGGGTCACCGTGTCGTACCTGGGTGCCAGGTTCGAGAGCAGGACGATGTGCACGGCGAACGCCAGCGCGCACCCGAGGGTGAGCAGCTCGCCCTTCCCCAAGCCGATGCGCCCCACGTCTTCGGCGCTGAGGAGGACGAGGCCGGTGAACGCCAGGACGACGCCGACCAGCACCTCGCGGCGGGGCGGCTGTCGCAGCACCACGGCCGCGATGAGCGGCACGAGGACCACGAGGAGGTACGTCACGAACGCCGAGACCGGCGGGGTGGTGTACTGCAACCCGACCGTCTGGAAGACGTAGCCCGCGAGGAGGGCCACGCCCGCAACCAGCCCCGCGCCCAGGCGCCCGGGCTGCCGAGGAGCCCGCCGGGCGAACGGCGCCAGCACGGCGGCACCGACGAGGAAGCGCACGGCGAGGAAGGGGACGACGTCCGCGTGCTCCACCGCGTCCTGCACCACCACGAACGTCGTTCCGAACAACACGCCCGCCAACGCCACAGCGAGATGGGCTCGAACGACCACGCCCGCATTCTGGACTGCGTCTGTTCCCGGATCGGAGGTCACAGGCCCGGATCCGGGAGCAGAGCGAGAGGCGCGGGGGTCAGCGGTAGCCGTTGGTGATCGGCATCCGGCGGTCCTTGCCGAACGCCTTGCGGCTCACGCGCACGCCCGGCGGCGACTGCCGCCGCTTGTACTCGGCCCGGTCGACCAACCCCACGATGCGCCGTACCAGCGCGGGCTCGAAGCCCGCCTCCTCCAGCTCGGCCGCCGTGCGGTCCTGCTCCACGTACGCGGCCAGGATCGGGTCGAGCACCTCGTAGGGCGGCAGGTTCTGGTCGTCACGTTGGTCGGGACGCAGCTCGGCCGACGGCGGCTTCGTGAGCACGGCCGGCGGGATGGCCGGGCAGCGCCGGGCCAGCGCGTACACGTCTGTCTTCAGCACGTCCTTGATGACGGCGAAGCCGCCCGCCGTGTCGCCGTACAACGTGGAGTAGCCGACGGCCAGTTCGCTCTTGTTGCCGGTGGTGAGCACCAGCCACCCGAACTTGTTGGACAGCGCCATCAGCACGACGCCGCGCACCCGCGACTGGATGTTCTCCTCCGTGAGGTCGGGCTCGCGGCCCTCGAACGACGGGGCCAGCATGTCGAGCAACGCCGCGTGCGCGGGCTCGATGGGCACCACTCGGTGGTCGATGCCGAGGTTCCCGGCCAACGCCCGGGCGTCGTCGAGCGACCCTGCACTGGAGAACCGCGACGGCATGGAGACGCCGTGCACGCGCTCGGGCCCCAGCGCGTCGACGGCGATGCAGGCGACCAGCGACGAGTCGATGCCCCCCGACAGCCCCACCACCACCTCGCGGAAGCCGTTCTTCTCGACGTAGTCGCGCGTGCCGACCACCAGCGCCCGGTGGATCTCCTCCTCGCGCCCGAGCGGCACGGCCAGCGGTCCTCGCGCCCCGAGCTCGACGACCAGCACGTCTTCCACGAACTGCGCGGCCCGTGCCGCCACCGTTCCGTCGGCGTCCACGAGGAGCGAGCCGCCGTCGAACACCAGCTCGTCCTGCCCGCCCACGCTGTTGACGTAGGCGATCGGGCACCCGGCCTCGCGGGCGCGGGCCGCCAGCATCGCCTCCCGCTCGCGGAGCCGTCCCGCGTAGTACGGCGAGGCGTTGAGGTTGAGGATCACCTCGGCGCCTGCCCTCCCCAGCTCCGCCACCGGCCCGTGGGCGGGCCAGGCGTCCTCGCACACCGACACGCCGCAACGCACGCCGGCGATGTCGAACACGGGCATCGACCCCTCGCCCGGCTCGAAGTAGCGCTCCTCGTCGAACACCGAGTAGTTCGGCAGCAGCCGCTTGCGGTAGACCCCCTGCACGGCACCGTCGCAACACACGGCCGCCGCGTTGTGCAGGCGCCCCTCGGCCTCCTCCACAAACCCCACGACGACGGCAACCCGGCCGGTGCGCGCCGCCAGCTTCTCCAGTGCCTCCGCGTTGTCGGCCACGAACCGCGGCTTCAGCAGCAGGTCCTCGGGCGGGTAGCCGGTGATCGCCAGCTCGGGGAGCACCGCCACGTCGGCGCCCCCCGCCTCGGCACGCTCCAAGGCAGCCAGCACTCGCCCGACGTTGCCTTGCAGGTCGCCCACGACCGTGTCGATCTGGCACAGGGCGACGCGCAGCGAAGGCACACGAGAAGCGTACCGGCGGCTGCGAGACTGCTCGCCGTGCTTCCGAAGGTCGTGGCCGACGCCGTGGAACGCTCGGCGGCGCCCGCGTCGGTGGAGGTGGCCCTCGCCCGGCTGGGCGAGGAGCGGCCCCACGATCTCGACCGAGTGGCCGAGGACAGCCGCATGCTCGACGCGGTCGTCGCCGTGGTCGCCGCCAGCCGCTTCCTCGCCCGGCTCCTCCTGTCCGACGCCCGCGCCGTCGACGTCCTCGCCGACCTCGACCGCCGACCCCACCTCGACGGCGAGGACGTTCCTCGGTGGAAGCGGCTCGAGCTCCTGCGGATCGCGGCCCGCGACCTGACGGGCCGAGACGCGCTCGAAGCAGTGGGCGCGGCCCTGGCGGCGATGGCCGACGACGTGTTGCGCACTGCCGTCGAGGATCCCGGCCTCGCCGTCATAGGCATGGGGAAGCTGGGCGGGCGAGAGCTGAACTACGCGTCCGACATCGACGTGCTCTTCGTGGGCGAGGGCGACGCCCGCCGCGTGATGGAGCGAGCCCGGTCGTGCTTCCGGGTCGACGCCGACCTGCGGCCCGAAGGGCGCGACGGCCCGCTCGTGCGCACGCCGGCGTCCTACGAGCAGTACTGGGACAACTGGGCGAGCACGTGGGAGTTCCAAGCGCTGCTGAAGGCGCGGTTCGCGGCAGGCGACGACGCACTCGGCACCGCCTTCCTGGCCGCCGCCCGGCGACGCGTGTGGGAGCGGCCGTTCGGCGCCGAAGAGCTGCGCGAGGTGCGAGCGATGAAGGCGCGGGCCGAGGGCGAGGTGGCCAAGCGCGGCATGGCCGAACGGGAGCTCAAGCGCGGGCGAGGCGGCATCCGCGACATCGAGTTCGCGGTGCAGCTCCTCCAGCTGGTGCACGGCCGCCACGACGACGCCCTGCGCTCCCCCACAACGCTCGACGCGCTGGCGGAGCTGACCGCGGCGGGCTACGTGGACGCCGACGACGGCCGCACGTTGGCGGGCGCCTACCGCTTCCTGCGCACGGTCGAGCACCGGCTCCAGCTGGTCGACGAGCAGCAGGTGCACGCCGTGCCCGCCGACACCGCGGCGCGCATGCACCTGGCCCGCGTGCTCGGTTACCTCGACGTCGGCGAGCTCGACGCCGAGCTCCGCCGCCTCCAGGCCGCCGTGCGCTCGATCCACGAGCGGCTGTTCTTCCGCCCGCTGCTCGAGGCGTTCTCGGGCGCGTCGGCCATGTCCACCGAGGCGGCCGAGGCCCGCCTCGCCGCCTTCGGCTTCGCCGACGCCGACCGCACTCGACAAGCACTGGCCGAGCTGACGCGCGGGCTGACCCGCTCGTCGCGGTTGATGCAGCAGATGCTGCCGTTGCTCCTCGGCTGGCTCTCCGAGGCCCCCGACCCCGACCTCGGCCTGCTCGGGCTCCGCACGCTCGCCTCGGGACCGCACCGGGCGGCACAGCTCGTCACGACGTTCCGCGACTTTCCCGAGGCGGCCCGTCGGCTGTGCCTGCTGCTCGGCACCAGCCGCCTCCTCGTGTCGGGGCTGAGCCGCCATCCCGACCTCATCGCCGCGCTCGGCGACGACACCGCCCTCGCCGTGGACGACGTCGCCGAGCGCACGTCGCGGGCGCTGGCCTGGCGGGCGGGCGGCGAGCACCGACGGCAGGGCCTCCTGCGCCTGAAGCGCGCCGAGGAGCTTCGGTGCATGGCCAGCGACGTGCTCGGCTTGGTCGACGCCACAGGCACCGGCCGAGCGCTCACGGCGCTCGCCGAGTCCGTCGTCGACGCCGCCCTCCGGATCGTCGATCCACAGGTGCCCATGGTGGTCGTGGCCATGGGCCGCTTCGGGGGCGCCGAGCTGTCCTACGCCAGCGACCTCGACGTGCTGCTGGTGTACGACGGCACGACGCCCGAGCACTTCGCCGCCGCGAACGCCGCCGCCGAGGCCTTCCTCCGCCTGCTCGGCGGCGAGACGCCCGCCGCGGGCATCTACGTGATGGACGCCGACCTCCGCCCGGAGGGCAAGCAGGGGCCGCTCGCCCGCAGCCTCGACGGGTACCGGGCCTACTACGAGCGCTGGGCGCAGACGTGGGAGCGCCAGTCGCTCGTGCGGGCACGTCCCGTGGCAGGCGACGCCGCGGTGGCCGACGCCTTCGCCGCCGTCGTGGAGGGCTTCGTGTGGGGCCGCCCGTTCACCGACGACGAGATTCGCGACGTCCGGCGCATGAAGGCCCGCATCGAGCGCGAGCGCATCCCCGCAGGCGACGACCCGCAGTTCCACCTCAAGCTCGGACGAGGTTCGCTGTCGGACGTGGAGTGGACGGCGCAGCTCCTCCAGCTGCAGCACGGCGTGCGTTCGCAGGGAACCGTGGCCGCCCTGCGCGCCCTTCGCGAGGCGGGCGCGCTCGACGCGGCAGACGAGCAGGCGCTGGCCGACGCGTACCGGTTCTGCGAGCGCACGCGGAACCGGTGGTACCTCGTGAAGGGTTCCCACGGCGACGCGCTGCCGGCCCGAAAGGAACAGCTCGACCGTCTGGCTCACAGCCTCGGGGGCAGCGCGGGCGAGCTTCGAGAGGAGTACCGCCGCGTCACGCGCCGGGCGCGGGCGGTCGTGGAGCGTCTGCTCTACGGCCGCGCGGAGTGACCGACGGGTGCCACCGGGCACCCGATCGGACGGTGACAGTCGCCCCGATCGCGCGGTCGCACACCGGCTTTGTCACCCGCTTTCTCAAATGCTGCTCAACCACGGCGCAAAGCCCTCATACGGACGGCTGTTTGCCGTTCAATGACCGAGAGGTCGGGGTGGGAAGGGGAGCCGGTGCAATGGGAACACGCGACGGTCAAGTCGATGTCGTCGATCACGAGGCGATCTTCACCGCGGTGCTGGACGTGCTGCCGACAGCCGTGCTGGTGCTGTCGGTGAACGGTGAGACGGCTCGCAGCCTCGTCGTCAACCGAGCCTTCGCCGCTCGGTACGACGTCAAGCCCGACGTGGCGGGCAGGCCACCCGACGAGCTGTTGGCACCGGCGACCGCCGCGCTGCTCGAAGCGGCGGCCCGTCGCGCCCACCACACCGGCGAGGCGCTCACATACGAGGACGTGGCCGAGACCGACGGTCGCCCGGTGCAGGCCACCGTCGTGCCGCTCGCCGGGCCCCGAGGGTTCGTCGTCTGGATGGCCGACGATCGACGGGAACAGTCGATCCCGCTCGAGTCGGCCGCGAACGTGTCCGTGGCGGAGCTGGTCGAGGAGTCGTCCCGACTGGAAGAGGCCAATGCCGAGCTGTCCCGGTCGAATGCCGACCTGGCCGACTTCGCCTACGTGGCGTCGCACGACCTCACCGAGCCGCTCCGCATGGTGGCCTCGCACCTCGACTTCGTCCGAGCCCGGTGCGCCGCCGGCCTCGACGAACAGGCCATGCGGTCCATCGACTTTGCCATCGAAGGCGCCGAGCGGATGCGCGCGCTCGTCGACGCCCTGCTCGAGCTGGCGCAGGTCACGACACGACCGGTGAGGGTCGCACCGGTTCCACTGGAGGCAGCGGTGGCCGACGCCCTCGCCGACCTCGGCGGCGCCCTCGACGAGGTCGGTGCACGCGTGACCGTCGGCAAGCTGCCGGTCGTGTACGGTGACCGCAAGACGCTCACCACCGTGTTCGCCAACCTGCTGGCCAACGCGGTCAAGTTCCGCTCGGACCGGCCGCTGGAGATCGAGGTGAGCGCCACGCGGGCCGACGGCAAGTGGCGCATCGCCGTGGCCGACAACGGGATCGGCATCCTGCCGGAGCACCGCGCGCAGGTCTTCGAGATGTTCCGCCGCCTCCAGCCGCGCTCGCAGCACCCCGGCACCGGCATGGGCCTCGCCATCTGCCGTCGGGTGGTGGAACGCCACGGTGGCGAGATCGCCGTGGCCACCAACGAAGGTGGTGGCGCCGTGTTCAGCCTCACGCTGCCGGCCCGGGAGGAGTCGTCGTGACCAGGCGAGCGATGAACGTCCTGCTGGTCGAGGACAACGCAGGCGACGTGCTGCTGTTCGAAGAGGCGCTCGCGAGCTGTCGCGTGTCGACCGACCTGGTCGTGGCCGGCGACGGTCCGGCCGCGCTCGGACGGCTTCGCAGCGAGTACTCCCGCGACGACGGCGTCCTCCCCGACCTCGTGCTCCTCGACCTCAACCTTCCCGGCATGAGCGGCGGCGAGGTGCTGGCCGAGCTCAAGGCCGACCCCGAGCTGCGGGCCACGCCGGTCGTCATCTTCACCGGGTCGCGCGCCAACGAGGACATCGCCGACGCGTACGACCACTACGCCAACTCGTTCATCACGAAGCCCGCGAGCTTCGCCGGCTACGAGCAGGTGGTCCGCTGCATCGAGGAGTACTGGTTCGGCACCACCCAGCTTCCGGAGCACCAGCGGTGACCGCCCTGCTGTCAGACCACTCGTCGGCGTCCTCCAAGACGGCCTTCGACGTGCTCGTCGTGGAGGACAACCCAGGGGATGCCTTCCTCCTGCGAGAGGCCCTTCGCACCGTCGGCGACGCGTGGTCCTTCGACGTGACGGTGGTGGAGACGCTGGCCGGCGCGCTCGGCCACCTGGCCGCCTGTCGACCGGATGTCGTCATGCTCGACCTCCAGCTGCCCGACGCCCGCTCGCTCGATGGCTTGGTCCGCATCCGAACCACGGCGCCCGACGTCCCTGTCGTGGTGCTGACCGGCAACCGGGACACGGGGCTGGGCGCCCATGCCGTGTTGGCCGGCGCGCAGGACTACGTGCGCAAGGGTGACGCCACCGGGCCGCACATCGCTCGAGTGCTCGCCTACGCGGTGCACCGCCGAGCGGCCACAGCGGCGGTGCGGGCTGCCGAGGAGCGCTTGGGATCGCTCTTGCAGGCGGTCAACGACATCGTCGCCCTGCACGCAGCCGACGGCAGCCTGCGCTACGCGAGCCCCTCGGCGGCGCGGCTGCTCGGCTTGGCGGCGGGAGAACCCGTCCGCCACGACGACGTGCAGCGCCGCATCCACCCGGACGACCGCGACCGGGTCGACGAAGCCTTCGCCTGCTGGCTCGCGGGCGGGAACGACCCGGTGCAGTTCCGCCTGCTCACCGCGACCGGCGACTGGCTGCACTGCGAGGCGGTGGGCTCCAATCGACTGGAGGACCCGGCCGTCGAGGGCGTGGTCGTCACCACCCGCGACATCAGCGACCGGAAGCGGGCGGAGGCGGAGCTCGCCTACCAGGCTGTGCACGACGGCATGACGGGCCTGCCCAATCGCACCTTGTTCTTCGACCGCCTCGATCACGCGCTCGCGCGACGGGCCCGTACCGGCTCGTGCGTCGCCGTGCTCTTCGTGGACCTCGACCACCTCAAGGTCGTCAACGACTCGCGGGGCCACAAGGTCGGTGACGAGGTGCTGATGGCCGTGGCCCGCACGCTCACCGACACGGTCCGCCCCGGGGACACGGTGGCCCGGCTGAGCGGCGACGAGTTCGCCGTGCTGTGCGAGGACGTGGAGGGGCCGGAAGGAGCGCGCGACACATCGGAGCGCCTGCTGCGCGCCGTGTGCGGCGTGCGGACCGTGCTCGGCAAGCCGGTGCACGTCTCGGTCAGCATCGGCGTGGCCGTCGCGACCACGCCCGAGGCCACCGCCGACGCGCTCCTCCGCGATGCCGACGCCGCCCTGTACCGGGCCAAGGAGCACGGACGCGGACGGGTCGAGGTGTTCGACGACGACCTGCGGGCCGCCGCCGACCGCCGCACCGAGCTGGAGCAGGCGCTCGCCACCGCGGTGGCGCGGGGCGCCATGCGCGTGCACTACCAACCGCAGGTGGAGATCGGCACGGGCCGGCTGGTCGGGTTCGAGGCGCTGTTGCGCTGGACGCACCCCGTGCTCGGCGAGATCCCGCCCGGTGAGTTCGTGGTGCTGGCGGAGCAGTCGGGGCTCATCGGCGGGCTGGGGGCGTGGGTGCTGGAACAGGCCTGCCTGCAACTGGCCGCCTTCCGACGTCGCCATCCCGACGTCCCCGTGGAGATCGCCGTGAACATCTCCGGCCGGCAGCTCTCCGACCCCAAGCTGCTCTCGGACCTGCGCCACGTGCTGGAGGAGACGGGCGTCGAGCCCGGGCGCCTCTGCCTGGAGATCACCGAGAGCGTGGTGATGGAGGACGCCGCCGCCTCCGTGGCCACCCTCCGCTCGCTGCGGGCGCTCGGCGTCCGACTGGCGATCGACGACTTCGGCACCGGCTACTCGTCGTTGGCCTACTTGAAGCGCTTCCCGGTGGACGTCTTGAAGGTCGACCGGGCCTTCGTGTCCGGCCTCGGCCGCGACCCCGAGGACAGCGTCATCGTGGCGAGCATCGCCCAGCTGGCGTCGAGCCTCGGCGTCGACGTGCTGGCGGAAGGGGTGGAGACCGCGGAGCAGCTGCAAGAGGTGGCCGCGCTCGGATGTCGCTACGGACAGGGCTACCTGTGGGGCAAGCCGATGCCCGCGTCGGAGCTGGACGAGGTGTTCGAGGCGTCCCGCAAGGGCACGATCGCCCGGCCCGCAACCGGCGCGGTTCGCCCCGAGGGTGACGGCGACGCCGCCGTGGGCGACGTGGTGTCGGTGCTGACCCACGAGCTGCGCACCCCGATCACCGTCATCCGCGGGTTCGCCGAGACCCTGGCGGAGCTGCTCGTCAGCGGCCGCACAGAGGTGCTCGAATCGGCCATCGACGCCATCAACCGCCAGACGCACGGCATGGAGTCGATGCTGGAGTCGTTGGCCGAGCTGCGGGCGGTGGAGGACGGCACCCTCTGTCTCGACCGCCGGGTCGTCCTCGTCGACGACCTCGTGAGCGAGATCGTGGGCGAGCTGGCCATGGCGGTGCCTGCGCACGTGCTGGAGCTCGAAGGCCGGGCGGGCTCGCTCGTCCCGCTCGACGCCACGCGCCTGCGGCAGATCCTCGGCAACCTCGTCACGAACTCGGCCAAGTGGAGCCCGGCCGGCTCCGTCATCACCGTCCAGCTCGACGTGGAGGACGCCACCGCCGTGGTGCGCGTGATCGACCGCGGGCCGGGGGTCCCGGCCGACCGAGCGGGGGAGATCTTCAGGAAGTTCTCACGGCTCGATTGCAGCCGGAAGGGGACGGGCCTGGGGCTGTTCCTCGCCCGGGCGTTCGCCCGGGCCCACGGCGGCGACCTCTACTACCGCCGCGCGGCACTGACGGGCGGAGCGGAGTTCGTGGTCCTCCTCCCGATCGCGGGCGCCTCGACGGAGGCGCCGCTCGCTCCGGCTGTCGACGTGACCCCACCCCCGGCCGTCCCGTCGCCCGTCCTCGCCGACGGCGAGGGCATCGCCGCGCTCCACGAGGCCACCCGCGCCCTGCTGCGGGTCGAGGTGCCGGAGGAAGCCGTCGGCATCGCGATCGGGTTGGCGCGCCGCCTGGGCGGCGAGGTCGTGCTCGGCAGCCGCGAACCCGACCCGCGCCTCGTGCCCGTCGACCTCTCGTTCGGCATCGGCGAGCCGGTGCACCCGGCGGCGGAGTGCGGGACGATCGCCCGGCTGCGACTGGAGGAGCTGTTCGTGCCGTTCCTGGAGGACGCCGACCGCGTGCTGCGCGACCTGTCGGCCGGGGGCCGCCCCAACCGGTCGCCCGTGGACCCCGTGACCGGGTTCCCCGGCCGAGTGGCCGTCTTGGAGGCGATGGCGGCCGGGCCGGGCAGCACCTTGCTGGTCGCCGTCGGGGGGACGGGGCCTGCGAAGGCCGAGCTGATGCGCAGGCTCGCCCGCGTGCTCCACGTCGTGGCCCAGCCCGGCGATGCCGCGGGCCAATGGGGGCGCCGCGTGCTGGCGCTCTACCGCCCCGGCGACGACAGCCTGCACGGGACGGCCGACAGCCTCCGCCGCATCTGGTCGGAGCTCGACCCGCACGGGCCCGACGTCGGCACGGCCGTCACCTGCGAGTCGGACAACGGCCGGGCGCTGGCGACCGCCGAGCGCACGGCAGTGCGCGCCGCGGGCCTCAGCGTGGGGTCCTGAGCCCGCCTTCCCTCTCCATGGAACCTGGTCCGGGGGGCACGAACCGGTAGCCGGAACGGCGGACGGTCTGCAGGATCCGGGGCTGCGACGGGTCGTCCTCGATCTGCCGGCGGATGCGGTGCACGTGCTCGGTGACGGTGGCGGGCGACTGCCATTCGGTCGACGAGCCCCACACCAGCTGCAACAGCTCGTCGCGGCCGAAGACGCGGCCGGGTTCGGCGGCCAACAGCGCCAGCAGCTGGAACTGGCGAGAGGTCAGCTCCACCGGTGTGCCCCGGAGCCGCACCTCTCGGGTGCGCAGGTCGACGACCAGCGTGCCGTAGTCGAGCACCGCCGTGTTCGCCGGACGGGACCTCCGCAGCACCGAGGTGACGCGGGCGGCCAGCTCACGGCTCGAGAACGGCTTGGGCAGGTAGTCGTCGGCCCCGGCTTCGAGCGCCCGCACCCGGTCGTCGGCGCCGCTCCACGCGGCCACCACGATCACCGCCACGCCCTGCTCCCGCCACGGCCGGACGGCCTCCACGTCGTCGGCGTCGAGGTCGAGGACGACCAGATCGGGCAGCGGGGACGTCGTTGACGGCGACGCACCGGGGCCGGTCGTGACCAGCTGGTACCCCGCGTGGGCGAGGGCGCGCTCCACACCGGCACGCACCTCGGGGTCCTCCTCGATGAGCAGGATTCGATGGGGGTGGTCCATACGTGTCCGGGGCAGGCGACGGGGGCGCCCGGGCGGTCCCCGACGACACGTGGAGCCCGCCGAGGCGGGATCGTAGAGCATGCGATGAATGGACATCACGTGTCGTCCGCGCCGTCGGGCGGCACGAGGTCGACGCGGCGGAGTGGAGGTGCGGCGTCGGCCTAGATGTCGTAGTACAGCATGAACTCCCAGGGGTGGGGGCGGAGGCGGACCTCGTCGATCTCGTTGAGGCGCTTGTACTCGATCCACGTCTCGATGAGGTCGTCGGTGAAGACTCCGCCTGCCCGAAGGAAGTCGTTGTCGGCTTCCAGCGCGGCCAGCGCCGCCTCCAACGAGCCCGGCACCTGCGGCACCGCCGCCAGCTCCTCGGGCGGCAGG
Organism: Acidimicrobiales bacterium; assembly: GCA_036260075.1. Lineage (GTDB taxonomy): Bacteria > Actinomycetota > Acidimicrobiia > Acidimicrobiales > JAHWLA01 > DATAAM01. The sequence goes on along the minus strand of DATAAM010000123.1, from coordinate 9,924 downwards.
TCGTAGAGGTCCTTGTCGACCGGCGCGGGCGGCTCGATGCGGTTCTGGATGCCGTCGAGGCCCGCCATCAACATGGCGGAGAACGCCAGGTAGGGGTTGCACGACGGGTCGGGGCAGCGGAACTCCAGGCGCTTGGCCTTCGGCGACTTCGAGTACAGCGGGATGCGCACCGACGCCGACCGGTTGCGCTGCGAGTACACCAGGTTGACGGGCGCCTCGTAGCCGGGCACCAGCCGCTTGTACGAGTTGGTGGTGGGCGCCGCGAACGCCAGCACGGCCGGGGCGTGCGTGAGCAGGCCGCCGATGTACCAGCGGGCCAGGTCGGACAGCCCGGCGTAGCCGGTCTCCGAGTAGAACAGCGGCTCGCCGCCCTGCCACAGCGACTGGTGGGTGTGCATGCCCGAGCCGTTGTCCTGGAAGACCGGCTTGGGCATGAACGTGGCCGTGTGGCCGTGCGCCCGCGCCACGCTCTTCACCACGTACTTGAACAGCATGAGCTTGTCGGCCATCGAGAGCAGCGTGTCGAAGCGCACGTCGATCTCGGCCTGGCCTGCGGTGCCCACCTCGTGGTGCTGCACCTCCACCTCGATGCCGAGGCGCTGGAGCGTGAGGGTCATCTCCGAGCGCAGGTCCTGGAAGTGGTCCATGGGCGGCACCGGGAAGTAGCCCTGCTTGTAGCGGGGCTTGAAGCCGAGGTTGGGGTTCTCCTCACGGGCGGAGTTCCAGATGCCCTCGACCGAGTCGACGGAGTAGAACGCCGAGCGCTGGTCCTGCATGAAGCGCACGTCGTCGAAGATGAAGAACTCCGCTTCGGGTCCGAAGTAGGCGGTGTCGGCGATGCCCGTCGAGCGCAGGTAGTCCTCGGCCTTCCGGGCCACGTAGCGGGGGTCGCGCGAGTAGCTCTCGCCGGTGATCGGGTCGAGCACGAAGCAGTTGACGTTGAGCGTGCGGTGCTGACGGAAGGGGTCGATGTAGGCGGTGTTGGGGTCGGGCACCAGGATCATGTCGGACTCCTGGATCTCCTGGAAGCCGCGGATCGACGACCCGTCGAAGCCGTAACCCTCGTCGAAGCCCTCTTCGGTGAGCTGGCCCACCGGCACCGAGAAGTGCTGCATGAGGCCGGGCAGATCGCAGAAGCGGAAGTCGACGATCTCGACGCCCTCGTCCTGGGCGAGGCGGAGCACCTCCGCCGGCGTACGTTCCTGCACGATTCCTCCCCGTGGGTGGTCAGCGCGTCCGGCGCACACTACGCGACGAAGGCCCGGCGGTCACCGGGCCTTCGTCGGTGCTGCATCGAGGTGCTCAGTCGGCGAGTGCGCCGCAGCACGTCTCCACGATGAGACGGGTCACGACGTACGGATCGCAGTTGGCGTTGGGCCTGCGGTCCTCGATGTAGCCCTTCTTGTCGAGCTCGACCTGCCACGGGATGCGCACGGAGGCGCCCCGGTCGGACACGCCGTAGGAGAACTCCGTCCACGGGGCGGTCTCGTGCAGGCCGGTGAGCCGGTGCTCGATGTCGGCGCCGTAGTTGGCCACGTGCTCGTCGGCCCGCTTGCCGAGCGCCTCGCATGCGGTGATGACGGCGTCGTATGTCTCGCGCATGCCCTTCGTCGAGAAGTTGGTGTGCGCGCCTGCACCGTTCCAGTCGCCCTTGACCGGCTTGGGGTCGAGGGTGGCGGCGATGCCGAAGTCCTCGGCCGTGCGGTAGAGCAGCCAGCGGGCCAGCCACAGCTGGTCGGCCACCTCGATCGGCGAGAGCGGGCCGACCTGGAACTCCCACTGGCCGGGCATGACCTCGGCGTTGATGCCCGAGATCGACAGGCCCGCGGCCAGGCAGTTGTCGAGGTGCTTCTCGACCACCTGGCGGCCGTACACCTCGTCGGCGCCGACGCCGCAGTAGTAGAAGCCCTGCGGAGCCGGGAAGCCGCCCTCGGGGAACCCGAGCGGGCGGCCCGCCTTGAAGAACGTGTACTCCTGCTCGATGCCGAACAGCGGCTCCTGGTCGGCGTACTGCTCGGCGATCGGGAGCAGTTGTGCCCGGGTGTTGCTGGGGTGCGGGGCCATGTCGGTCAACAGGACCTCGCACAGCACGAGCTTGTTGTCGCCGCCCCGGATCGGGTCGGGAACGGTGAGGACGGGCTGCAGCACGCAGTCGGAGTTGCTGCCCGGCGCCTGGTTGGTGCTCGACCCGTCGAAGCCCCAGATGGGGGGCTCTGCGCCGTCGGCGAGAACCTTGGTCTTCGACCGCAGCCTGGCGGTCGGCTCGGTGCCGTCGATCCAGATGTACTCGGCCTTGTAGCTCACGGTTTGGCTTCCCCTCGGGTGGTCGTCCGACTGCCACCGACGCTCGCAGTCCGCCGTTTCACGACCGTTTTCGTTCTGTGAACAGATTGTGAACCGGGTTGTCGGGGCCGCTGAGCCTGCCACCATGGAGAGGTGGAACGCCAACAGGACTACGTGCTGCGCACGGTCGAGGAGCGCGGCATCCGCTTCGTCCAGCTCTGGTTCACCGACGTCCTCGGCATCCCGAAGACGTTCAGCATCACGCCTGCCGAGCTGGAGAACGCGCTGGAGGAGGGCATGACGTTCGACGGCTCCGCCATCGACGGCTTCTCCCGCGTGCAGGAGAGCGACGTGCTGGCCAAGCCCGACCCGAAGACGTTCCAGCTGTTGCACACCCGGGCCAACGGCCTGCCCGTCGCCCGCGTGTTCTGCGACATCCTCAACCTCGACGGCAGCCCGTTCGAGGGCTGCCCGCGCCACGTGCTGCGACGGGCCATGGAGCGGGCGCGCGAGAAGGGCTTCTCGTTCTTCGCCGCGCCGGAGCTGGAGTACTTCTACTTCGCCGACGGCGACCCCCGCTCGCCCCTGGAGCCGCTCGACCAGGGCTCGTACTTCGAGCTCACCGTGGCCGACCTGGCCAGCGACCTGCGCAAGCGCACGGTGCTGATGCTGGAGGACATGGGCATCCCCGTGGAGTACGCCCAGCACGAGGACGCGCCCAGCCAGCACGAGATCGACCTCCGCTACACCGACGCGCTCACCATGGCCGACACGGTGATGACCGTGCGCATGGTCGTGAAGGAGATCGCCAAGGAGGAGGGCGTGCACGCCACCTTCATGCCGAAGCCGCTGTCGGGCGTGCAGGGCTCGGGCATGCACACCCACTTCTCGCTGTTCGAGGGCGACGTGCCCGCGTTCTACGACCCGGGCGACGAGCACAATCTCTCGAAGGTCGGCAAGGGCTTCATCGCCGGCCTCCTCCGGCACGCTCGCGAGATCACCGCGGTCACCAACCAGTGGGTGAACTCGTACAAGCGACTCGTCGTCGGCTACGAGGCGCCGGTGTACGTCTCGTGGGCCCGCAACAACCGCTCGGCGCTGGTGCGGGTGCCGCTGGCCAAGCGGGGCAAGACGGAGTCGACCCGCATCGAGTACCGCGCCCCCGACCCCGCATGCAACCCCTACCTGGCGTTCGCGTGCGTGCTGGCCGCCGGGCTGAAGGGCGTCGAGGAGGGCTACGAGCTGCCTCCCGAAGCGTCGGCCAACCTCTACACGATGACGCCGGAGGAGCTGCTGGCCGAGGGCATCACCGCGCTTCCCGGGTCGCTGTCGGAGGCGCTGGCCGAGATGGAGCGATCGGAGCTGGTGGCCGAGACGTTGGGCGAGCACGTCTTCGAGTGGTTCCTGCGCAACAAGCGGGCGGAGTGGGCGGACTACAAGGCGTCGGTGTCACAGTGGGAGCTCGACCGGTACCTGCCCACGCTCTGATGGAACCGCTGCTCATCTTTCCCGACCCCCCGCCGCCTGCCCTGGCCCAGGCGCTCGACCTCGGCGGCTACCCGTGGAAGAGCGCGGGCTCGCCCGACGCCGCCGCCCGGCTCGAGCCCGAAGACGGCTGGTCGGGCGCGCTGGTGGCGGCCGACGACGATCCCGAGGCGGCGTTCGCCCTGTGCCGGGCGCTGCGCAAGCGCGACTTGCCGCTGGAGCCGCTGCTGCTGCTCGTCTCCGTCATCCAGCTTCCCGACCTCGAGCTGCGCGAAGACCTGTTCGACGACTTCTGCATCACGCCGTTCCAGCCCCGCGAGCTGGAGGCGCGGCTCAAGCACCTCTTCTGGCGGACGGGCCGGGGCACGCGCCCGGAGCTGGTGGAGTACGGCCCGCTCGTCCTCAACCTGGAGACGTACCAGGCGGGCATCTCCGGCAAGCCGCTCGACCTCACGTACATGGAGTACGAGCTGCTGAAGTTCCTCGCCACCCACCCGGGCAAGGTCTTCACCCGGGAGACGCTCCTGTCGCGGGTGTGGGGCTACGAGTACTACGGCGGTGCCCGCACGGTCGACGTCCACATCCGGCGGCTGCGGGCCAAGCTCGGCGAGGAGCACGCCCACCTCATCCAGACGGTCCGCTCCGTCGGCTACCGCTTCGGTCAGACCCGCTGGGGCCTCTGACAGCTTTTTCTCCGCAAATCCGGGCACATCTGTGCCCGGATTTGCGGAGAAAAATCACGGGTCAGCCGTCGAGCCGAAGGAGCTCGCTGTCCTCGAAGCGGTGCTCGGCGTCGTCCTTGAGCAGCCATCCCATCACGGCGCTGAGCACGCCGCCGAGGACGAGGAATGTCACGGGCAGCACGACGACGATCACGAAGGCGAGGGCGAGGGCACCGATCACGCCGACATCATCCCCCCAGCCAGGCCCACGCCTCCACCTCGAAGCGGGCGCCGAGGGGCAGCGCGGCCACCGCCACCGTCGAGCGGGCAGGCCGGTGGTCGCCGAAGGCCTCCACGTACACGTCGTTCATCGCTGCGAAGTCGTCCATGTCGACGAGGAACACGAGCGTCTTCACCACCTTGTCCATCGAGGCGCCCTCGCCCTCCAGGAGCGCGCGCAGGTTGGCCAGCGCCTGGCGGGCCTGCTCCTCGATGCCGTCGACCAGCGCGCCGTCGCGCACGCCCACCTGTCCGGAGCACACCAACCAGTCGCCCGCCCGCATCGAGGGGCTGTAGGGACCGACGGGTTTGGCCATGGCGCATTGCTAGCGCATCGGAGGGGGCGTACAACGGAACCGCGGCGGAGGAAGGGGGTGGGGCCGTGTCGCTCCGCCAGGTTCGGATCCTTTGTGCCGCACTGGCCGCCATCGTCGTGTTCGACGCCCTTTGGGTGCGGGCGCCGGGATTGGCCCTGTTCGCCGTGCCGTTCCTCGTGGGCGCGCGGCGCGCCCGCCGAGGCACCACGCTCGGCATGGCCGCGCTCATGGCGTTCGCCGTGCTGTACGTGGTCGTCGGCGTCAACTACATCGTCGCCAACGGCATCGACGTGAACCCCGGCGACTTCGCGTTCGCCTTCGTGGGCACGCCCGTGGCCGTGCTCCTGGCCGTGCGGGCTGCGTCATCGATGAAGCGGCCAGTCGCCACCTAGGCCGTCGGCCCGCCAGGCCGCCAGCGCCACGGCGGCGAACACGGCATCGCTCCCGTTCACCGGGGGGCCGGCGTCCGGTTCGACCTCGACGTCGACGTGCGGCATGTCCCGCGCTCGAAGGATGCCGAACGAACGGATGGTGAGGTCGTGCGGCTCGCCGTGCTCGTCGACGGCGATGCCTTCGCTTCGCACCCAGCCCAGCGCCTGGTGGGCGGCGCCGATGCAGTACGAGCGAAGGACCACGCTGTCGAGAGGCTCGCCGCAGCGCACGCGGATCGACAGCCGGTCGCCGTCGAGGCGCGCTTCGGCGACGGCGCCGTCGGGCGCGCCGATCTCGGCGGCGCCCCGGGCGGCGGCCAGCAGCACGGCCGCTTCGGCCCAGCCCGCGGCCCGAATGGCCGTCGACGTGGGCGGCCCCGGTACGTCGACCTCCTCCACCCGGAGATCGGGCGCGACCGCGGCGACGGCCTCGGCCACGCCCGGCGTGCGGACCACGCGCAGCACGCCGCTGCCGTCGCGCCGGGCGCCGCCCGCCACTGGCGGCCGCTTCGGCCCGAGCCGTACGACGTCCTCCCGGGAGAGCAGCACCCGCACGGGCCGGCCCAGCTCGTCGGCCAGGCGGCGGGCGGTGGCGGGCGCAATCGAGGAGGCCTTGCCGCCGAAGGCGCCGCCGTTGGCCAGCGGCGAGGCGGGCTCGCCCCCCGGCTCGCACCACGAGGCGTCGGGCTCCAGGTAGGCCGGCTCCACCCACGTCGTGCGCAACGTGGCGTCCCAGTCGCCCTCCGGCACGGCCAGGGGGTGGCGCAGGTCGATCGTCGTGCGGCGGCCCTGCACCTTGCCCGCCCGGCGGCGGGCCTCGGCCACGGACTCGCCCACGGCCCAGCCGCCCCGACCGTCGGGCACCGCCACCAGCGCGTCGGGCGGGGCGGTGTCGTCGGCGAAGCCCGCGGCGCCGAGAGCCACCTGCGGCCCCACCGCCTGCGGCACCCCTCCTTCGACGGCGGCCCGGCGGGCGGCGGCCTCGAGGTCGCGAGCCGGATGCTCGGCGTCGAGCGACCGGGCCGCTTCGAGGATCGTCTGCCAGCCCGTGCACCGGCAAAGGTGGGCGAGCAGGGCCTGCTCGGGCGGGCCGCCCGCGGTCGCCAGCCGCACGAGGATCCCCGGGGTGCAGAAGCCGCACTGGCTGCCCCCGCCAGCGCAAAGCGCCTCGGCCCACGCGGTGCGCACCGACGGGTCGAGGCCGTCGAGGGTGGTCACGTCCCTTCCCGCCACCCGCCGCACCGGGGTCACGCAGGCCACACGGGGGGCGCCGTCGACCAGCACGGTGCAGCACCCGCACTGGCCTTGGGGGCTGCACCCGTCCTTGGCGGAACGCACGCCCAGGCTGTCGCGGAGGGCGTCGAGCAGCGACATGCTGTCATCGGCCACCTCGACCGGGCGGCCGTCGAGGCGAAAGGGCACGGGCACGACCGGAGGATAGGTTGACCGGTCGTGCCTTCCCTGTTCGACCGCCGCTCGTTCCTCCTCGCCTCCGCGGGCTTGGTGGCAGCGGCCGCCTGCAACCGGCCGGGCAGCGACCGGCCCGACATCGAGGTCGAGAGCGAGGACAGCGGGCCGAGCGACGTGGCGTTGGTGACGGCCTCCTACGTCCACGTGACCGGCTTGGACGAGCGGCTCACGCTGGCGCTCGTCCGCGACAACGGGCCGGAGGTCCTGCGCGAACCGCTGGACGTCACCATCACCGATCCCGACGGCAAGAAGCTCGGCACCGTCCGGGGCGAGCTGCACGCTGACGGCATCCCCCTCCCCTACCTCCTCGTGCGGCGGCGGTTCGACCGCACCGGCGTGTACGAGGCGGCGGTTCGCTACAACGGCCGCACGTTGGAGACGACGTTCACCGTCGAGGACCCGGCCCGAGTGCAGGTGCCGGTCCCCGGACGCCCGCTCATCGCCACCCCCACGCCGACGGTGGCCGACGGTCGGGGCGTGTCGCCCATCTGCACGCGCGACCCGGTCTGCCCGCTGCACGACGTGAGCCTCGACGCCGCGCTGGCGGAGAGGCGGCCGATGGCGGTGCTGTTCAGCACGCCCGCGCTGTGCAAGTCGCAGCTGTGCGGGCCGGTGCTGGAGAACCTCCTCTCGCAGCACGCCGCCTTCGGCAGCCGGGTGCGGTTCCTGCACGTGGAGATCTACACCGACACCTCGGGCAAGACGACGGCCCCCGCCGTGCAGGCGTACCACCTGGAGAGCGAGCCGTTCCTCTTCCTGGCCGGGGCCGACGGCGTGGTGCGCGAGCGGCTCGACAACGCGTTCGACCGGGCCGAGGCGAAGGCGGCCCTGGAGCGGCTGGTGGCGGCTAGCTGAACGACTGGCCGCAGCCGCAGGTGCGCTGGGCGTTGGGGTTGTTGATGCTGAACCCCGCCCCTTGGAGGCCGTCGCGGTAGTCGAGGGTGGCTCCCACGAGCAGCTGGGCGCTGGCCGGGTCGACCACGACCCTGACGTCGCCGAAGCTCGACACCACGTCGTCGCCCGCGACCTCCGAGTCGAAGAACATCTCGTAGCTGTAGCCGGAGCAGCCGCCCGGGCGGACGGCGATGCGCAGAGCCAGGTCGGCGTTGCCCTCCTGGACGAGCAGCTCCGCGACCTTGCTCGCCGCGCCTTCGGTCAGCGTGATCGGGCTCTCGACCGTCTCGGTGGTGCTCACAGGTGCTGCCTCCTCACAGGAACGGGCTCTCAGTCTACCGGGAGACCAGGTCGACTTGGCACGGGTCGCGGTCGGCCAGCGTGCCGAACCGCTTCACCTCAACGTCGCCGAGGACCTCCACCATTCCCTCCACGATGCCCCGGTGCAGGTGGCACACCAGCTCGGGGAAGGCCTCGGCGAGCGCCCGGTAGGGGCAGTTGGTGAAGGCGATGGTGGTGGTGCGACCGTCGTCGGCGGCGGCCGGGTCGAAACCCAGCTCGGCCAGTTCCTCCCCCAGCGCGGCCACGCACGAGCCTGCCTCCCGGCGCTGCTCCCCGGCGTGGCGGCCGTGCTCGCGGCCCGCCTCCGCCACCTGCTCGGGATCCGGGCCCAAGGCGGCGGCCACGTTGGCCAGCAGCCCGGCCAGCAGGGGGAAGGTCGGGGGTTCCAGGCCCAGCGAGGGCGCCTCGGGGGCGAGCCAGTACCGGTGCTGCGGACGGCCCACGGCGCCCCGGTTGTCGACCTCGACGTGGAGGAGCCCGGCCTCCCGCATCTTCTCCAGGTGGGGCCGGACGGTGTTGGGGTGGAGGCCGAGGGTCTCGGCGATCTCCGCGGTGGCCAGGGCGCGCGGCGAGCGGGCCAGCTCGAGGTAGATGGCGTAGCGGGTGTTGTCCCCGAGCGCCTTGAACACGGGCAGCCGGTCCACGCCCGGAATATACCAGGAGACCTCCTTGTAAACTCGGGTCGTGGTCACCGAGCAGGCCGTCCGACAGGCGCTGGCCGACGTCATCGATCCCGAGCTGCGCGACAACGTCGTCGAGCTGGGGATGGTGCGCCGGATCGAGATCGCGCCCGACGGGGCCGTCGACGTGACCCTCTCGCTGACCACCGCAGGCTGCCCGCTGCGGGCCCAGCTCCAGCACGACACGACGGCCCGGGTGGCAGCCGTGCCCGGCGTGTCCGGCGTGCGCGTGCACTTCGGGGAGATGACTCCCGAGCAGAAGCGGCAGCTGATGGAGCGAGCCCGGTGGAAGGCGCGCGAGCGCGAGGTGCCCACCGACATCCCGATGACGGCCCGGGTGATCGCGGTGTCGTCGGGGAAGGGCGGCGTCGGCAAGTCGTCGGTGACGGCCAACCTGGGGGCGGCGTTGGCCGCCCGGGGGGCGACGGTGGGCGTGCTCGACGCCGACATCGGCGGGTTCTCGATCCCCCGGATGCTCGGCCTCGAGGGCCGGGTGCGGGCCGAGGAGCGCAAGATCCTCCCGCTGGAGAAGGCGGTGGGCGCCGGGCGGCTCAAGGTCGTTTCGATGGGCTCGGTCGAGGGGGCCGAGGAAGACCAAGCCGTCATGCTGCGGGGCCTCATGCTCAACCGGGCAGTGCAGCACTTCCTGGAGGACGTGCGCTGGGGCGAGCTCGACTACCTCCTGGTCGACATGCCCCCGGGCACCAGCGACATCCAGATGGGCCTGGCCCGGATGATGCCCCGGGCCGAGGTGCTGATCGTCACCACGCCCGCCCTGGCGGCCCAGCAGGTGGCGGCCCGGGCCGCCGACATGGCCCGGAAGGGATACCTGCGCGTGCTCGGCGTGGTGGAGAACATGAGCGCGTTCGTGTGCGAGCACGGCACCGCCTACCCGCTGTTCGGCGAAGGCGGGGGCGAGCGGCTGGCGGCCCAGGTGGGCGTGCCGTTGCTGGCCCGGGTGCCGCTCGACCCGTCGGTGGCCCGGGGCGGCGACGCGGGCGAGCCCGCGGTGCTGGCGGGCGTGGGGCCGGTGGCCGAGGCGTTCACCGCGCTGGCCGAGCGCATCGCGGGCGAGACGGTC
>DATAAM010000122.1:0-15785 GCA_036260075.1 Acidimicrobiales bacterium | reverse complement strand
TTCTTGTCGTCGTTGGGGTCGCGGGGCAGCAGGAGGACGCGCAGCTCGTCCTCCAGCCGGGCGATGGTGGCCTCGGACTCGGCGGCCTCGTCCTTCATGCCCAGCTCCTTGGCCGCGCCCAAGTCGTCCAGCGCCGCCCTGTACTCGCGGAAGGCCGCCACGATCGGCTCCAGCTCCTTCAGGCGCCGGCCCGTCTCCCGGAGGGCGCGCTGGTCGGACAGCACGGCCGGGTCGTTCATGCGATCGGCGACGTGCTGGTACTCCTCTTCGAGGCCGGCCAGGCGTTCGAGCATGTCGCCTCTCAGGGTAGGCGGCGCCGCCACCGCGCTCTGCTCCTGGATCCGGGGTTCCGGCCCCGCTTCACGAACAGAGTGCGAAGTGGCGCCAGTCGTCGGGCACGGTGACGACCTCGGCCGGTTGGGCCAGCGACGCGGCCAGCGCCCGCGTCAGCGGGTGGTCGTCCTGTTCGGGCACGACGAGAAGCAGGCGGCTGTCGGGCCCGTGCACCAAGCGGGCGTCTGCGGCGGTCGGCACCAAGTCCGTGTCGACGCCCACCGAGCACACGGCCACGACGCCCTCGCCGACGGCCGGTGCGGGCGCAGGCAGGCGCAGGTCGCCTCGGGGAACCGGAGGCGGGACGGGCTCGAGTCGCGAGCACCCCACCAGCTCGGGACGCCGGCACACGACCGCGCGCAGCCAGCGCTCGGCTGCCAACCGGCGCATCTCGTGGGGCGGTCCGTCGGCCGTGCGCACCTCGCGCACGGCGCGTACGGCGTCGGCCAGCACCTCGACGGACGGGCGCCCGCCGTGCACCAGGAGCTGCGCCTCGCGGTCGTGCTTGCCCATCCCCACCTCCAGGCGGCCGCCGACGACGCGGCACACCTCCAAGCCGAGCACCTCGCCCCGCAGCACGCCGTGCTCGACGACCGGCTCGGCGCCCGCCTCCACGATCGACGGAGCCAGCGCGGCATCGTCGGCCGACAGCGGCGCCTGCTCGGCGGGCGGCGCCGCCACCGCGGGCTCCAGAAACGTGCCCGTCGCCACCCACACCGACGGCGGCACCGTGAACGCGGCCGCCCGCCGGGCCAACACGCCTGCCGCCTCGGGCGAGTCGACGACCACGTGCAGCGCCCGCACTCCGTGCTTGCGGCCCCATGCCAGCGCGCCGCCGAGCGCCCGCTCCGGCGCGTCCTCGACCAACACCCATCCGTCGCCGCCGGCCAAGAGCGACGCACCGCCCGGGTACGCGCCTCGCTCGCCGTCGGGACGCCGCGCCAAGGCGGCGAGCTTCGACTGCAGGACCTGCGAGCGGTCTATTGCTTGCCCTTGCGGCGCCCGTAACGACGCTCGAAGCGCTCCACTCGGCCACCGGTGTCGACCAGCTTCTGCTTCCCGGTGTAGAAGGGGTGGCACTCGTTGCACAGCTCGACGTGCAGGTCGTCCTTCGTCGAGCGCGTCGTGAAGCTGTTGCCGCACGAGCAGCGCACGGTGGCGGCCGCGTAGTTCGGGTGGATGTCGGCTTTCATGGCAGCCTCACTTATACAGCCGGGGTCGGGCCCTTGGCGATCTCGGCCAGGAACTCGTCGTTGCTCTTGGTGGTCTTGATCTTGTCCATCAGCAGCTCGAGTCCGGGGGCGCTGCTGCCGTCGGCGGCCAAGGCGTTGAGCACCCGCCGCAGCTTCCACACCTGCTGGAGCTGCGTCCGCTCGAACAGCAGCTCCTCGTGCCGGGTGGACGAGGCGTTGACGTCGATGGCGGGATAGATGCGCCGCTCGGCCAGCTTGCGGTCGAGGCGGAGCTCCATGTTGCCGGTCCCCTTGAACTCCTCGAAGATCACCTCGTCCATGCGGGAGCCGGTCTCCACCAAGGCGGTGGCCAGGATCGTCAACGACCCGCCCTCCTCGATATTCCGGGCGGAGCCGAAGAACCGCTTGGGCGGGTAGAGGGCGCCGGAGTCGACGCCGCCGGACAGGATGCGGCCCGACGCCGGAGCGGCCAGGTTGTAGGCCCGGGCCAGGCGGGTGATGCCGTCGAGGATGATGACGACGTCCTTGCCCATCTCGACCAGCCGCTTGGCCCGTTCGATGGTGAGCTCGGCCACCTGGGTGTGCTCGTCGGACGGCCGGTCGAACGTGGACGCCACCACCTCGCCGTTCACCGAGCGCCGCATGTCGGTGACCTCCTCGGGCCGCTCGTCGACGAGCAGCACCATCAGGTGCACCTCGGGGTTGTTGGCCTCGATGGAGTGGGCGATCTGCTTCATCACGGTCGTCTTGCCCGCCTTGGGCGGCGACACGATGAGCCCGCGCTGGCCCTTGCCGATGGGCGAGAGCAGGTCGACGATGCGCGCCGTCATGTTGGCGGCGTCGCCGGGCGTCTCCAACCGCAGCTTCTCGTCGGGGAACAGCGGCGTGAGGTCCTCGAACCGTGGCCGCATGCGGGCCTCGTCGGGCGTGAGGCCGCTCACCGTGTCGATGCGCAGCAGGGCCGGGTACTTCTCGTTGCTGGCCGCCGGACGGCTGGCCCCTTCGACGTAGTCGCCCTTGCGCAGGGCAAAGCGACGGACCTGGCTGATCGACACGTAGACGTCGCGCGACCCGGCCAGGTAGCCGTTGGTGCGCAGGAACCCGAAGCCCTCGTCGCGCAGGTCGAGCAACCCCGCCACGGGGACGGGCTCGCCCGAGTACTGCTGCTCCTGCCCCATCCCCGGCAGGTCGCGCTCGCCCCGCTCGGTGCGGTCGCCACGGTCGCGGCCCCGGCGCCGACGGCTGCGGCGGTTGCCGGGCTCGCCCGCGCCGCCGCCTCCGCCGTCGAAGCGGTTGCGCTCGCGGTTGTCGCGGTGCTCGCGGCGCCCGCCGTCCCCTTGCTGGGCGGGCTGCTGCTGGGGCTGCCGGCGGGCCGTCTCGGGTGCCGCCTCCCCCTCTCCCGCGGGGGCAGGCGGAGCGGCGCTCGCCGCCGGTGTCTCCGCTGCCGAGGACTCGGGGGGTGCCTCCGCCACCGACGACTCCGCCGGGGCGGCGACGGCCTCCACCGGCGCCTGGGCCGGCGCAGCCGCCTCCTCGGCGGCCGCCGCGGGCGCATCGCCGTTGGCGCCGGGCTTGGCCTTGGTGGCGCGGCCCCGCTTGGCCGTCCCGTTCTCCTCGACCTCGACCCCGGTGGCCCGCAGGATCTGCGTCACCAGGTTGGCCTTCGAAATGCGTGCCGCAGGCTTCAGCCCCATGGCGTCGGCGATGGCCAGGAGCTCGTCGCGCTCCTTGGCGTCAAGGACCGAGCGTTCGAGCTGCTGCTCTCCGCTCATAGTGCACCTCGCTTGGTGTGAGCAGTGGATTGCGTGGCAGGCACGAGAGAACGAGCCGCCGTGCGCACGCAAGGGGTTGTGACAGGGGGGCGGGAGGTTCCCAACTGTGCCAGTCGACTCCCAGCCTGCCGTTACCCCCGTTGCCGAGCTCGGCGATGCGGATCCGCCCGAGCCGGCAAGCGATTGCGTCGCTCATGGTAGCCGCGCCGGAAAGCGTGCGACAACAACTCGGCGCTCTGCCAGAGTCGGGTGACGTGAACGTCGTCCTCGAAGCGCGCCGCCTGGTGAAGGACTACCGCGGCCACCGCGCCGTCGACGGCGTCGACCTCGTGGTGCGCGAGGGCGAGCGGGTGGCGCTCCTTGGGCCCAACGGGGCGGGCAAGACCACCACCCTGCTGATGGTGCTGGGCGCCGTCACCCCCGACGGCGGCATGGTCGAGGTGCTCGGCCACCGCCTCCCCCACGGCCGCAGCGCGGCGATGGAGGGAGTGGGCTTCGCCGCCGGCTACCTGCCGCTGCCCGAGCACCTGCGCGTGCACGAGGTGCTCTCCGTGTTCGGCCGCCTGTACGGCGTGGCCGAGCCCGGGCCCGCCGCCGAGGCCGTCCTGGGCCGATTCCAGATCGAGCACCTGGCCGACCGGCCGGCCACCGAGCTGTCGTCGGGACAACGCACGCTGGTCGGCATCGCCAAGGCCACGCTCCACCGTCCCCGGCTTCTCGTGCTCGACGAGCCCACCGCGTCGCTCGACCCCGACGTGGCCAACCGCGTGCGCCAGGCCCTGGAGCGCATCAACGGCGAGGACGGCACCGCCCTGCTCGTCACCTCGCACAACATGACCGACGTGGAGCGCCTGTGCGAGCGGGTGGTGTTCCTCTCACGGGGTCGCGTCATCGCCGACGACACGCCCGAGCGCGTGGCCGAGCAGTTCGGCCGCGACGACCTGGAACAGGTGTTCCTCCACCTCGCCGCCGAAGAGGAGGCGTCGTGAACCTCGTCCGCGTGCGGGCCGTGATCGATCGTCAGCTGTACGTGGCCCGTCGCGCCCCCCACCGGTGGTTCGACGCGGCCGTGTGGCCGGTCGTCGACACCGTGATCTGGGGCTCGATCGGCCTCTACGTGGAGCAGCAGGGAGGCGCCGCCCGTTCCACCGTCCCCTACATGATCGCCGGCGTGCTGCTGCTGCACGTCGTGTACCAGGCGAACGTCTCCATGGCGACCGGCTTCCTGGAGGAGACGTGGACGCGCAACCTCCTCAACATGATGGTGACGCCGTTGAAGGAGGCCGAGTTCCTCGCCGGGCTGGTCTCGGTCAGCCTGCTGCGGCTGGTGGTGGCGCTGGGGTTCGTGGGCTGCGCCGCCGCCCTGCTGTACGCCTTCGACGTCACGTCGGCGGGCTTCGGCCTCCTCCCGGTGGTCGCCGTGCTGATGCTCGTCGGATGGGCGATCGCGCTGGTGGTCATCGGCCTCATCCTGCGGTTCGGCAACGGGGCGGAGATCCTGACGTGGGGCATCCTCTTCATCGCCATCGCCCTGTCGGGCGCCTTCTACCCGGTCGAGGCGGTCCCCGCCGTGCTGCGCCCCCTCTCGCTGGCCCTCCCGTCGACCCACGCGTTCGAGGCGGGCCGCCGCTTGCTCGACGGCGAAGCGTTGGCGTGGGGTCGCCTCGGCGTGGCGGGCGTCGAGCTGACGGTGCTGATGACGGCCGCCGTGGCCTTCGTGCTCCGGATGCTGCGCGTCTTCCGGGCCCGCGGCTACGTCACGCGCTTCTCCTGACGGCCGCCGGCGGGGGCAGGCCGAGCCGGTGCAAATGCACCAACGAGGTCGTTGCCTTCGGCCCTGTGGGCCGGGCCGCGCGGGTGTCGACACCCTCTGCCATGGCCTCCCGCGCGTTCGCCCGCCTCCGGACCCTCTTCGAAGACGTCGAGGACGCCGTGGTCCTCGTGCGGAACGGGCGGGTGCGCCTCGCCGGCGCGGCCGCCGAGCGCTTCTTCGGGCACGAGGGTCTGCCGACCGTCGCGGAGCTGTACGACTCGGCAGTCGCCTCGCCGGACGGGCGGGTCACGCAGGAGTGCGACTTCACGACGGCGGACGGCGACCGCCGGCGGGCCCGGATCACGGCCGTCGACCGACGTCGCGATCGGTCGGTGCGCGGCGTCGTCGTCACCTGCCGCGACATCACCGAGGAGCACCGGCTGCGCCGGCGGGTGGCGTGCCAGGCCATGCACGACCCGTTGACGGGACTGGCCAACCGGGCGCTGTTCGGCAACCGGCTCGAGCTCGCCGTGCACCGCTACCGGCGTGGGGGCGCACCCGTGAGCGTCGTCTTCCTCGACCTCGAGCGCTTCCGCCCTGTGAACGAGCGGCTCGGCCACGGCGCGGGCGACCGCGTGCTGCGCGAGATCGCCGTGCGGCTTCGGCAGGCGAGCGCCGACGGGGACACGGTGGCGCGCCTCGGCGGCGACGAGTTCGCCGTCCTGGTGCAGGAACCCGGCCACGGCGTCGCCTGCGCGCTGGCCGTGGCGGTGGCGGAACCGATCGTCCTCCACGAAGCCGTGGTGGAGGTGGGAGTGCGCGTCGGCAGCGCCACCATCGACGGCTCCGAGACCGCCGACGACCTCCTCTTCCGGGCCGCGCTCGGCGTGCAGGCGGCGAAGGCCGGCGCCGGCGTGTAGCAGCCCGGTCAGACCCCGAGCTCGGCTCGGATGGCGTCGTAGTCGGCGTCGACCGGGGTGGGCACGGCGATCTGGCCGATGGCGATGTCGGGATCCTTCAACCCGTGCCCCGTCAGCACGCACACGACCGTCGAGCCTTCGGGCACGCCGTACTTGAGCAGCCCCGCGACGGAGGCGGCCGAGGCGGGCTCGCAGAAGACCGACTCCACGGCCGCGAGGAAGCGGTAGGCCTCGAGGATCTCCTCGTCGGTGACGGCTCGGATGGAGCCACCCGACTCCGACGCCGCCGCGGCGGCGCCGTACCAGGAGGCGGGCTTCCCGATGCGGATGGCAGTGGCCACCGTCTCCGGCTTCTCGATCGGATGCCCCTCGACGATCGGCGCCGCCCCCGCCGCCTGGAAGCCGAGCATGGCGGGCAGCCTGGAAGCGCGGCCCGCCGCCTTGTACTCCAGGTAGCCCTTCCAGTAGGCGGTGATGTTGCCCGCGTTGCCGACGGGGATGCAGTGCACGTCGGGGGCGTCGCCCAGCACGTCGACGATCTCGAAGGCCCCCGTCTTCTGCCCCTCGATGCGGAACGGGTTGATCGAGTTGACGACCTTGACCGGTGCCCGCTCGCCCAGCGACCGCACGATCTCCAGGGCGTCGTCGAAGTTGCCCCGGATCTGGAGGACCCGGGCACCGTGGATCAGCGCCTGGGCCAGCTTGCCGAGCGCGATGTGGCCCTCGGGGATCAGCACCGCGCACGTGAGCCCCGCCCGTGCCGCGTACGCGGCGGCCGAAGCCGAGGTGTTGCCCGTGGAGGCGCACACCACCGCTTTGGCCCCCTCCTCCACCGCCTTGGAGATGGCCATCGTCATGCCGCGGTCCTTGAACGACCCGGTGGGGTTGAGGCCCTCGTACTTGAGGAACACGCGGGCGCCCGCCCGTTCGCTCAAGCGGCGCGCGGGCAGCAGCGGGGTGCCGCCCTCCTGGAGCGTGACCACCGGCGTCTCCGCCGTGACCGGGAGGAAGTCGCGGTACGCCTCGATGACGCCCGGCCAGCCGTTCTGGGGGAGGAAACCCCGCGCAGGCGCCGGGTTTCCTCCCCCAGAACCGGACGACTCGCTCATTCCGGCCCCACCACCCGCAGGAACGAGCCGATGCGCTCGACGGCCTCGAGGTGGCGCAGGCCCGAGATGGTGGCCTGCATGTCGCGCTCGCGGGCCGTGTGGGTGATGAACACCAAGCGGGCCTCCGCCCCCATGCCGACCTGCTCCATCGAGCGGATCGACACCTGGTGCTCGCCGAAGACGGCGGCCACGGCGGCCAGCACCCCGGGCCGGTCGTCCACGGTCACGTCGAGGTAGAACTGCGAGCTCATCTCGTCGATGGGCCTGATCGTGCCCTTGGCCAGCGGTGACGTGCGGCCGCTGCCGCCCGCCCGCAGGTTGTGGGCGGCGTCGATCAGGTCGCCCAGCACGGCCGAGGCCGTGGGCATGCCACCCGCGCCGCGGCCGTAGAACATCAGCTCCCCCACGGCCTCGCCCTCCACGAAGACCGCGTTGAACGACTCGCGCACGGCGGCGAGAGGGTGGGTCTCGGGGAGCATGGCGGGATGCACGCGGACGGCCACCTCGCCGTCGACCTCCTCGGCGATGGCCAACAGCTTCACCACGTAGCCCAGCCGCCTGGCGAAGGCGATGTCGGCGGCAGTGACGCTGCTGATGCCCTCCCGGTACACGTCGCCCGCCACCACCTTCACCCCGAAGGCGATGCTGGCGATGATGGCCGCCTTGGCACCTGCGTCGAACCCCTCCACGTCGGCAGTGGGGTCGCGCTCGGCGAAGCCCAGGCTCTGCGCTTCGGCCAGCGCGTCGGCGTACGAGGCGCCCTCCTCCGCCATCCGGGTGAGGATGTAGTTGGTGGTGCCGTTCACGATGCCCATCACCCGGCTGATGCGCTCGCCCGCCAGCGACTCCCGCAGCGGGCGGATCAAGGGGATGCCGCCCGCCACCGACGCCTCGTAGAGCAGGTCGACCCCCGCCGTGGCCGCCGCCTCGAACAGCTCGGCCCCGACGTTGGCCAACAGCTCCTTGTTGGCGGTGACGACGGGCTTGCCCGCCTTGAGCGCGGCCAGGATCAGGCTGCGGGCGGGCTCGATGCCGCCGATCACCTCCACCACCACATCGACCGACGGATCGGTGACGACCGCCTCGGCGTCGTGCGTGAGCACGCCGTCGGACACCTCCACGTCGCGCTGCTTGGCCGCGTTGCGGACGGCCACCCGCGTGACCTCCAGCCGCACGCCGGTGCGCCGAGCGATGCCCTCGGCGTCGTCCTGCAGGATGCGCACGAGCGCGCCGCCCACGTTGCCGCATCCCAGCAATCCGACCTTTACTTCCGGCACCTGCACGCCGACAACGGTAGTAGCCAGTGAAAGGCACCATCCCGGGCCCGGTGCCTAGCCCGATCGACCCCCGTGTCACCCCGCGTTCGGGCACTGCGAAATGACGAGTCCGCGCTATTCAGCCGGCGCCGCCTCGCTCCGAATGGAAGACGTTCACGCAGGGCGCGGGAAACAGAAAGGGCTGAAAGTGGGCGGAAACACACTGGCACTGCCTGCATCGGCGACCGGGATGACGAAGAGGGCTCAGCGCATGCTGGCCCTTCTTTTCGTTACGGCGCTGGTGCTGGCGACGGGGGGACAGGTGCAGCCCCGGGCAGCGGAGGTCGGCGAGACGGTCTCCGTCATCGTCTCGAAGCTGAACCCCTTCGATCGCACGCCGGAGGCGGCGGTCGAGCAGATGGGCGGCTCGGTCGGCCAAGAGCTCCCGATCGTGGATGGCTTCCTGGCGAACGTGCCGGCCGACTCCGTCGACGACCTCGCCGAGCTCGACAGCGTGCGTGGTGTGACCACGAACGCCAAGGTCCGAGTCGAGGCCCAGTACGGCGAGAACTCGGGCGTGGCGAGCGCGGTGTACACCGACGTGACCCGGGCCTCGAAGGCATGGGGGCAGGGCACGACCGGCAAGGGCGTCACCGTCGCCCTCATCGACACCGGCGTGGACGTCACCGGCGACCTCGCCGGCCGCGTCATCGGCGCCGCCGACTTCTCCGGCGAGAACGAGCCCTACAAGGACACCTACGGCCACGGCACCTTCGTGGCGGGCCTCATCGCCGGCACCGGCGCAGGCTCGAACGGCGCGATCAAGGGCGTGGCCCCCGAGGCGAACATCTTCTCCGTGAAGATCGCCGGGCGTGACGGGTCCACCGACCTCTTCCGCCTCCTGGCCGCGCTGGAGTTCGTGGCGATCCACAAGGACGCCTTCGGCATCCGCGTGCTCAACCTCTCCCTCGGCACCGACTCGACGCAGTCGTACAAGGTCGACCCCCTCAACTTCGCCGTGGAGCGGGTGTGGAACTCCGGCATCGCCGTCGTGGTCGCCGCGGGCAACAGCGGCAAGATCCTCAAGCCCGCCGACGACCCGTTCGTCATCACCGTGGGCGCCGCCGACGACAAGACGACGGTCGGCCGGAGCGACGACATCGTCGCCAGCTTCTCCGGCGTGGGCCCGACGCTCTCCGACGGCTTGGCCAAGCCCGACGTGCTGGCCTCCGGTCGCTCGGTGGTGTCGAGCAGGGCGCCCGGCAGCACCATCGCCACCAACTTCCCGAACGCCGTCATCGGTGACCGGTACTTCAAGGGGTCGGGGACCTCGGGTTCGTCGGCGGTCGTGGCCGGCGCCGCCGCCCTGGTGATCCAGAAGATGTGGAGCCTCAACCCCAACCAGATCAAGCACCGCCTGATGTCGACGGCCAAGCCGCTGGCGAACGCCTCGTCCATGCAGCAGGGCACCGGCTCCGTCGACGCCTACAACGCCGTGGTGAGCACCGACACCACCGCCGCCAACCAGGGCGTGCAGCCCGCCGGCGGCTGGGGCTCGCTTCAGGCGTCGAGCGGCTCGTACTGCTACCGGGACTCGAACGGCGCCTGCCTGAGCGACGAGACGCTCATCGGCACAAGCGGCTTCGACCCCAACGTCTACTACGGCCCCAACTGGGGCGGCTCGAAGTGGACCGGCACGGCTTGGACGGGCACGGCTTGGACCGGGACCGCCTGGACCGGGACGGCCTGGACGGGCACCGCCTGGACCGGGACGGCTTGGACCGGCACGGCTTGGACCGGCACGGCTTGGACCGGCACGGCCTGGACCGGGACGGCCTGGACGGGCTCCGACTGGGCCACCCAGGAGTGGATGAACTCGAGCTGGATGGGCACGGCGTGGACCGGGACGGCCTGGAGCGGCACCGCCTGGACGGGCACGGCTTGGACGGGCACGGCCTGGACCGGGACCGCCTGGACGGGCACCGCCTGGACGGGCACCGCCTGGACTGCCGACATCAGTTGGCTCGGGACGCACTGGACGTAGGCATGACGCCTGTGCGGCAGATCGTTCGAGGGCCGGGCCGTGCGCCCGGCCCTCGACGCGCCTGCACCGAGGCCGGGGAAGAATGAACCGGTTTCCCCTCTCGGAGCGTGGTCGTCGCGCCGATAAAGCCAGGAACGCTTTCATCGAGAGCTCGAGCGAGGCAATGCGTCCGGTGAGTCCGGCGGGGGAACCGTCGATGACCGAGGTGGAGAACGCGGCCCACGTGCCGCCCACGCCCACCGGTGCCGACGCGCCCACGCCCGTGATGCCGAACGTGCCCGTGCTCACCGAGCGGGGCCCGAAGATCTGGCTGGTGCACACCCTGTGCGTGGTGGCGGCCGTCCTCGGCGCCACGACGCTCGCGATCACCTGGGTGGTGACTGAACAGCACTTCGACAACGGCTGGCTGGCCGTGGTGTTCGCCGTCGGCATCGCTGCTCTCCAGATCATGCCCGTCAACCTCTCGCACGAGGGCCAAGGCGAATCGCTGTACCTCGAAGAGGCGTTCCTGGTCGCCGCCGCGCTCTTCCTCTCGCCGTTCGAGGCCCTGGTGGCCTCGGGCTGTGCCGTGGGCGTCGGCCACCTGTGGCACCACCGCGGCCTGCTGAAGACCAGCTTCAACACGGGCACGTTCGTGACGTCCGCCGGCATCGGCCTGGCCGTGAGTCGGTGGCTCGGCGCGTCGACCGGCGACGTGTCGAGCCGGGCGATCATGGCCGCCACCGTCGGCGTGCTCGTGTTCGCCGTGTGCTCGATGTTGGCGGTGCGGGTGATCATCAGCGTGATCTCGCAGACGCGCATGCGCAGCAACGTGTTCGCGGGCATCGAGGTCCGGGCCGCCACGTGGGCCAGCGCGCTGGCCGTGGGCATCCTCGTGGCCGCCGCCATGGACCGGCACCTGTGGACGCTCCCGGTCACGATCCTGCCGATCGCCGGCCTCCAGCTCATCTACAGCCGGGCCTTCGGCCAGTACCGCGAGCGCCGCCAGATCGAGCAGCTGTTCACCGCGGCCTCCTCGATCCGATCGAGCATGGACTCCCGCGGCATCCTCACCCACCTGCTGTCGTCCGCCCGCAGCCTCCTCGAGGCGGGGGGAGCCCGGCTCGTGCCGGTGTCGGCACCGCTCGACGAGGGGGTGCTGCGCAGCGACGTGGACGGGTCCATCGCCGTCGAGGTCACCGGCAAGACGGCGGGCACGTGGGACGCCAACGACGAGGGCAAGCTGCGGGCGCTGGCGTCGGTGGCGTCGAACGCGCTGGCCCACGCCACCCTGTTCGAGCAGATGCGCACGATCACCAGCAGCCTCGGCGAGGGCGTCATCGCCCTGGACCGGGCGGGCCGGGTCGAGTTCGTGAACCCCGCCGTGGAGGACGCGCTGGGCTGGGAGACCTCCGACCTGATCGGCCGGTCGCTGCACGAGGTCGTGCACGCCCGGCACCACGTGTCGGCCGGCGACGACTGCCTGCTGCTGGCCGCCCTGAGCGCGGGTGTGATCGCCCGTGACGAGGACGACGCGTTCGTCTGCAAGGACGGTCGCCTGCTCCCCGTGGCGCACACCACCGCGCCCGTCATCCGCGACGGCGACGTGGTCGGCTCCGTGATCGCCTTCCGCGACATCAGCGAGCGCAAGGCGTTCGAGCAGGAGCTGGCCCACCAGGCCTTCCACGACACGCTCACCGGGCTGGCCAACCGGGCGCTCTTCCTCGACCGCCTGTCGCAGGCCCACGCCCGTGCCTCGCGCACGGGATCGCTCTACTCGCTCCTGTTCATCGACCTCGACCGCTTCAAGGTCGTGAACGACAGCCTCGGCCACCAGGCGGGCGACCAGCTCCTCATCGAGGTCGCCAATCGCCTGAAGCTGTGCGTGCGCCCCGGCGACACCTTCGCCCGCTTCGGCGGCGACGAGTTCGTGGTGCTGCTCGAGGACCTGGTCGACGAGGAGGACGCCGTCACCGTGACCGAGCGCATCCTCGAAGAGCTGCGCGAGCCGTTCCGGGTGGAGGGGCGCGACGTGTCGGCTTCGGCCTCGATCGGCGTCGTGATCGGCAACCAGAGCTACGAGAGCCCCGACCACTGCCTGCGCGACGCCGACGTGGCCATGTACCGGGCCAAGGCGCGCGGCAAGGCCACCTACGAGGTGTTCCGCCCCGAGATGGAGGGCGCCGCGCTGCATCGTCTCGACATGGAGATCGCCCTGCGCGACGCCATCGAGAACGGCGAGCTCGAGCTCCACTACCAGCCGCTGGTGTCGCTGGAGCGGGTCTCGATCGTGGGGCTCGAAGCGCTGGTCCGCTGGCGCCACCCGCAGAAGGGGATGATGTCGCCGGCCGACTTCATCCCGCTGGCCGAGGAGACCGGCCTCATCCTGCCCATCGGCGAGTGGGTGCTCGAGGAGGCGTGCCGCCAGGTGCGCGAGTGGCAGGACGCCTACCCGGGCGCAGTGCCGCTCGTCATGACCGTGAACCTGTCGGCCCGCCAGTTCCAGCAGCCCGACCTGTGCGACCGGGTGGCCGCCGTGGTGAAGAAGACGGGCATCTCCCCCGACCAGCTCTGCCTCGAGGTCACCGAGAGCGTGATGATGGACGACGTCGATGCGGCCACGTTGATGCTCAAGCGGCTCAAGGACCTGGGTTCGTGCGTGGCCATCGACGACTTCGGCACCGGCTACTCGTCGCTGTCGTACCTCAAGCGCTTCCCGGTCGACTTCGTGAAGATCGACAAGTCGTTCGTCGCCGACCTGGGCGAGGGGGCCGTCGACTCCGAGATCGTGCGGGCGGTCATCCGGCTGGCTGCCGCCATCGGCATCCGTACGGTGGCAGAGGGCGTGGAGACGGAGGAGCAGCTGCGCCGCCTGCGGGCGATGGGCTGCCCGCTGGTGCAGGGCTACTACCTGGCGCGGCCGCAGCCCGCGGACGCCATCGCCACACTGCTGCAGGAGCGGGTGCGCCAGACGGCCGCGGGCGTGCAGCACCTCCCCGCCGCGCTGGGCGAGTACATCTCCGCCGGCTAGTCCTCGTCGAGCCGGAGCAGGTCGTCGAGCGTCTCCCGTCGCACGACCACGCGGTAGCCGCCGTCGCGCACGAACACCACAGGCGGGCGCGGCACCTTGTTGTACGTCGAGGCCATCGAGTGCCCGTAGGCGCCGGTGACCGGGGTGGCCACCACGTCGCCCACGGCGAGGTCGGCGGGCAGACAGGCGTCGCGCACGAGCACGTCGCCCGACTCGCAGTGCTTGCCCACGATCGTGGCCTTGAGCGGGCGGTCGGCGGTGGTGGCCCGGGGCAGGAAGGCCTCGTAGCCGCTGCCGTAGAGGACGGGCCGGGGGTTGTCGCTCATGCCGCCGTCGACGGCCACGTAGGTGCGGATGCCGGGCAGGTGCTTGATCGTCCCGACCTCGTAGAGGGTGACCGCGGCGGCGGCCACGACGGCGCGGCCGGGCTCGGCGGTGATGCGCGTGCCCGCGGGGACCCCCAGGTCGGCGCACGCCTTGCGCACGGTGGCTGCCCACTGCGCCAGGGTGGGCGCCTCCTCCCCCGTCACGTACGGCACGCCGAGGCCGCCGCCGATGCACAGCTCGGGCAGTCGCAGCGGCGTGAAGAAGCCGGCCAACGCCTCCACCTCCTTGACGAAGGAGTGGAGGAGGAAGACGTTGCTGCCGATGTGGGCGTGGATGCCGACGAGGTCGGCCACGTCGCGAATGCGCTCGACGGCCTCGGCGGCGGCGCCGCTGGCGATGCTGAAGCCGAACTTGGTGTCCTCCTGGCCCGTCATCACGTACTCGTGGGTGTGCGCCTCCACGCCGGGGGTGACGCGGACGAGCACTTGGGGACGGGCGCCGATGCGCTCGAGGCGGGCGATCTCGTCGAAGGAGTCGACCACGATGCGGCCGACGCCCACCTCGATGGCGCGGGTGAGCTCGGCCGTCGACTTGTTGTTGCCGTGGAGGACGAGGCGATGGGCGGGCACGCCCGCCGCCAGCGCCACGTGCAGCTCGCCGCCGGTGGAGACGTCGATGCACATGCCCTCCTCGTGAGCCAGCGCCGCCATCGCCTTGCAGAGGAAGGCCTTGGAGGCGTAGGCCACGCCGTCGCCGAAGGCCTCGACCGCTTCGCGGCACCGTGCCCGGAGGTGCTCCTCGTCGTACACGAAGACCGGCGTGCCGACATCGGCCGCCAGCGCGAGCAGGTCGACGCCGCCGATCGAGAGGCGGCCGTCGTCGTCGATCTGCGCGGTCGTCGGCAGCAGCAGGCGGGGAAGCGGTCCGATGTCGTTTGACGCTATCGGGTGCTGCCACCGACGATGAGCCCGGTTATGGCCGATCCCCTTCTCTTGCTGACCGAGCGCGCGAGTGCCGCGATCTCGGCTGCGTTCGGCCTCGACGCGGACCCCGTGGTGCGGCGCTCGCAGAACGAGCAGTTCGGCGACTACCAGGTCAACGCGGCGATGGCGTTGGCCAAGGAGCTGGGGCGGGCGCCACGCGAGGTGGCCGCCGCCATCGTCGAGCACCTCGACGTGGAAGGGGTGTGCCAACCGCCGGAGATCGCGGGGCCGGGGTTCGTCAACCTGCGGCTGCTGCCGTCGTTCCTCGCCGACGCGGTGGTGGACGCCGCCGTGGTCACGCCTGCCGCCGCTCCCCTCACGGTGGTGGTCGACTACTCGTCGCCCAACGTGGCCAAGGAGATGCACATCGGGCACCTGCGCTCGTCGGTGATCGGCGACGCGCTGGTGCGGGTGCTGTCGTGCCTCGGGCATCGGGTCGTCCGCCAGAACCACCTGGGCGACTGGGGCACGCAGTTCGGGATGCTGATCGAACACCTGTCGGAGGTGGGCTTCGACGGCGAGGGCATCGGGGACCTCAACGTGCTGTACCGGGAGGCGCAGGCGCGCTTCGAGAGCGATGCTGGCTTTGCCGAGCGGGCCCGGCAGCGGGTGGTCGCGCTCCAGGCGGGCGACGCCGCCACGTTGTCCGCATGGGAGGACCTCGTCGCCGAGTCCGAGCGCCACTTCGAGGCGGTGTACTCGCGGCTGGGGGTGCTGCTCACGCACGACGACGTGCGGGGCGAGAGCTTCTACAACTCGTTGCTCGACGACACCGTGGCGGAGCTGGAGTCGAAGGGGCTGCTGCGCGAGGACCAAGGCGCGCTGTGCGCCTTCCCGGCGGGCTTCGCCGGGCGGGAAGGCGAGCCGATGCCGATGATCGTGCGGAAGTCCGACGGCGGCTACGGCTACGCGGCCACCGACCTCGCCGCGTTGCGATACCGGGCGCGGGAGCTCGGCGCGCAGCGGATCGCCTACGTGGTCGACGCCCGCCAGTCGGCGCACTTCGCCATGCTGTTCGCGGTGGCCCGGGAGGCCGGATGGCTGGGCGACGACGTGGTGGCCGAGCACGTGGCCTTCGGCACGGT
>DATAAM010000121.1:0-42834 GCA_036260075.1 Acidimicrobiales bacterium | reverse complement strand
TTCGCCTTCGTCGTGCTCCTGGGCACCGTCTTCCCATTGCTGGCCGAGGCGATCGACGGCGAGCGCATCTCGGTGGGGCGGCCCTACTTCGACCGCATGACGACCCCGATCGCGCTGGTGCTGCTGTTCCTCATGGCGGTGGCGCCCGCGCT
The DNA here is from genome assembly GCA_036260075.1 of Acidimicrobiales bacterium. Taxonomy (GTDB): domain Bacteria; phylum Actinomycetota; class Acidimicrobiia; order Acidimicrobiales; family JAHWLA01; genus DATAAM01. The sequence continues at coordinate 42,682 of DATAAM010000121.1, read as the reverse complement.
GCCGTGGCGGAGGGCGTCGGGCGAGCTGGTGCACCGCAGGCTGCTGTGGCCCGCGTGGGCGGCCACCGCGGTGGTGGTGCTGTGCGTCCTGCTGGGGCTGCGGGGCCTGGCGCCGGTGGCCGCGTTCGGGCTGGGCACGTTCGCAGGGGCGGCGGCGCTGCGGCAGCTGTGGCTGTCGCGCTCGGTGCTGGGGCGCACCAACGGCGGCATGGTGGTGCACCTCGGGGTGGTGGTGATCGCCGTCGCCTTCGCCGCCGCCCAGTCGTACGGGCACCGGGCCGAGTTCCGGCTCTCGCCCGGCGAGTCGGCCGAGCTGGCGGGCCACCGGGTGACCTACCTCGGCTCGGAGACCCGCCGGTACGCCAATCGCACCGCCGTGGAGGCCCGGGTGCGGGTGGACGGTGGGCGGGTGTTCCGCCCGGCGCTGAACCAGTTCCCCTTCGCCACGCAGGCGATCGGCACGCCGTCGGTGCGAGTCGGCCCCCTCGAGGACGTGTACCTCACGCTCATCTCGCCCGCCACCCGGCCCGAGGGCGAAGTGGTGCTGGCCGTGGTCGTGCAGCCGCTGGTCGTGTGGCTGTGGGTCGGCGGCGGCCTCATGGCCGTCGGCACCCTCTTCGCCACCCTGCCCATCCCCCACCAGAACGAGGAGGGGGAGGAGTTGGTGCGGGCGTGAGGTGGGTGGCGGCGGCGGTCGGGGTGGTGATGGCCGTGCTCGTCGGCGTGCTGGCCACGCGCCAGTCGGCAGTCGACACGGCGGCAGCCAGCCCGCTGGTGGGCAGGCCCGCGCCCGACATCGACACCGTGGCGCTCGACGGCAGCCCCGTGCGCCTCGCCGACATGAGGGGCAATTGGGTGCTCGTCAACTTCTTCAACAGCTGGTGCGTCCCGTGCCGGGAGGAGCACCCCGAGCTGCTGAAGTTCCACGCCCGGCACGCGCAGGCGGGCGACGCCGTGATCCTCGGGGTGATCCGCGACGACACCGCCGACGCCGTGCGCCGGTGGCGGGCGGAGGAGGGCGGCGACTGGCCTGCGGTCGAGGACCCCCGCGGCACGATCGCGCTCGACTACGGCGTGCGGGGGCAGCCGGAGACGTTCGTGGTCTCGCCCGACGGCGTGGTGGTGGCCCGCTACATCAGCGTGATCACCGCCGACGGCATCGACCGGCTCATGCGGCGGGCCGCATGAGGAGAGCCCTGCCCTGGCTGGCCATGGGGCTGTTGGTCGGCACCGCCTTGGTGGTCGCGGCCGCAGGCGAGCGTGCGCCCAACACCACCGAAGCGCGCGTCGAGCGCATCGCCGAGGAGGTGCGCTGCCCCACGTGCGAGGGCCTGTCGGTGGCCGAGTCGGACGCGACCGCGTCGCGGGCCATCCGCGACGAGATCCGTCGGAGGGTCGAGGCGGGCGAGAGCGCGGGGGAGATCCGCGCCTACCTCGTCAGCCGGTTCGGCAAGGACATCCTGCTGAAGCCCGAGTCCTCGGGGGCGGGCGCCGTGGTGTGGGCCCTGCCGGTGGCCGCTTCGATCACCGCCGTGGGGGGCCTGGTGATCGCGCTCCGCCGGCTGCGACGCCCCGTCCTGTGGGGTGGCGCGGTCGGCGCCTGCGCGGTGGCGGCGGGCCTGTTCGTGGCGGGTTCGGCGGGCGAGCGCCTGCCCGGCGACCCGGCATCGGGCTCGATCACGCAAACGGGGCCGTCGGCCGACCTGGCCCGGGCCCGGGCGCTGATCGGCCAGGGCAAGGCGGCCGACGCCATCAAGGTCTACGACGACGTCATCGCCGCCGACCCCGGCAACGCCGAGGCGCTCGCCTACCGCGGCTGGCTGGTGCGGCTGGTCGGCAAGCGGACGAACGACCCCGCGCTGATCGACAAGGGGCTGGCCTTCGTCGAGCGCGCCGTGGCCGCCGACCCGCGGTACCCCGACGCCCGCTTCTTCAAGGGGATGATCCTCTTCGAGGACAAGCAGGACCCGGCGGGCGCCGTCCCCGAGTTCCGGGCGTTCCTCGGGAGCAACCCGCCGACCGAGATGGTCCCTATGGTGGAGGGCGTGCTGAAGCAGGCGCTGGAGGCAACGCGACGGTGACGGTGCGTCTGGGGGGAGGCCAGGGCTTCTACGGCGACGGGGTCGACCCGGTGGCAGACCTGCTGGCGGACGGCGTCGACTACCTCGTGTGCGAGGCGTTGGCCGAGCTCACGCTGGCCATCCTGCAAAAGGACCGCGAGCGCGACGAGTCGTTGGGCTGGACGCGCGACCTCCCCCTCTACCTCAAGGCGGTGCTGCCGTACGTCCTCGACGGGCGGACGAAGTTCGTCACCAACGCGGGCGGCATCAACCCCATCGCCGCGGGCCGGGCGGTGATCGCCGGTGCGCGGGCCGCAGGCGTCAGCGGGCTGAAGGTGGCCACGGTGGTGGGCGACGACGTGCGGGGCCGGGCCGACGAGCTCGGCCTGCCCGACGACGCCCTGTTCGCCAACGCCTACCTCGGTGCCCGCCCGATCGTGGAGGCCTTGGAGCGGGGCGCCGACGTGGTGGTGACCGGGCGGGTGGCCGATGCCTCGCTGTTCGTCGCCCCCTTGGTCCACGAGCACGGCTGGGCCTGGGACGACTGGGACCGGCTCGCGGCCGCCGTCACCGTGGGGCACCTGCTCGAGTGCAGCGGCCAGGTGACGGGCGGCAACTACTCGGGCGCGTGGTGGGAGAACGCCGATCCCACGCGCATCGGGTTCCCGATCGCCGAGGTGGAGGCGGACGGGACGGCGGTGATCACCAAGCCCAAGGGGACGGGTGGCCGAGTCACGTTCGACACCGTGCGCGAGCAGCTGCTCTACGAGGTGCACGACCCGGCCCGCTACCTGAACCCCGACGTGGTGGCCGACTTCACCAGCCTCACGCTCGCCGAGGAAGGCGACGACCGGGTGCGGGTGAGCGGCGTGCGCGGCGCGCCCGCGCCCGAGAGCTACAAGGGCCTGGTGTGCACGCCCGCCGGGTGGGCGGGCGAGGTCCGGCTGGCCTACTCCTGGCCGGACGCCGAGGCCAAGGCACGCGCCGCCCTCGCCTTCGTACGGCAGCGAGCGGAGGCGGCGGGCGCCGAGGTCGAGGAGTGGCACGAGGAGTACTTCGGCGCGGGTGCGTTCGGCGGGCCGACGGTGCCGCGAGACGGCTGCGAGCCCCTCGAGGTGATCGGGCGCCTGGCCTGGCGGGCGGCCACGCCCGAGGCGGTGGCGAAGGTCAACCGCCACGTCGGCGTGCTCGGCCTCTCCGGCCCGCCCACGATCACGTCCACCGGGCGGGGTCGCGATGGCAAGCCCAGTCGGCTGCTCTCGGTGGAGCCGTTCCTCGTCGAGAAGGCGTCGGTCGACGCCCAGGTGCGCGTCGAGGTCGAGGAGGTCTGAGTTGACGGCTCTTCGCCTGACGCCTCATCGCGGTGCCGGCCGGGTGCCCTGCCCAGCCGGCCAGTCCCTGCCCTCGATATCGCTCGGCAGGTCCTGACGGTGGCCCGCATCCAGCTCCGCGACCTGTGCGGTGCCCGGTCCGGCGACAAGGGCGACATCTCAGACCTCTCCCTGTTCGCCGACGACGAAGCGGCCTACGAGGCCATCCGGCGAGAGGTGACGGCCGACCGGGTGAAGGAGCACTTCGGCTCGTTGGTGCAGGGCGAGGTGGAGCGCTACGAGGCCCGCAACGTGCTGGCGCTGAAGTTCGTGATGCACAGGGCGCTCGGCGGCGGCGCCCCCCGCAGCCTCCGCAGCGACAACCTGGGCAAGACGCACGGCGCCACGCTCCTGCGCATGTGGATCGACGTGCCCGACGACGTGGCCGCGGGCGCCCGTCGTCGGCACCGGGCGCCGCTACCAGGCGCGTAGCGCGGCGGCGACGGCGGCGCCGACCGCCACCGACACCAGCGCCGGCCCGCCCAGCGCCACGGGCCCGGCGGCCGCCCCCACCGCGACGGCAACCGTGCCGTCTTCGCCGACCTCCGACGTGACGAGGGCGGCGAGCAGGAAGGGCGCCAGGCCGCGCGTCCAGTCGGTGACCCACTCGGGCACGCGGCGCAGGGCGGGACCGAGTCCCTTGCACGCCACGGTGACGACGGCGAGGCCGAGGACGGCGGCGAGCGTCATCGCGACAGCACGAGTCCCACCAGCGCGCCGAGCAGGGCGGGACGAACGTGGCGCCGGTCGTCGCGGACCATGGGCCACAAGAGGGCGAGGAACAGCGCGGGGAAGGCGGCGTCGAGGCCCAGGCGGGCGGGGTCGCCGACCACGTCGCCCAGCGCCGTGCCGAGCACGGTGCCGCCCACCCACGCCACCCAGAGCACGGCGCCCGCCCGCAGCAGGGTGGGGGCGTGGGGACGGCCGGGCTCGCCCGCCGCCGCGCCCAACGCGAACGACTCGTCGACGACCAGCTGGCCGAGGAGCACGCGCCGCAGCCGGTTCCCGGGCAGAGACCCGGCCACCGCCACTCCGGTGGCGATGTAGCGGCTGTTCAGCAGGGCGCCGGAGACGACGGCGGCGAGCGCGCTGCCGCCGTCGGCCAGCACCGACACCGCCGCGAACTGGGCCGAGCCCGCGAACACGGTGGCCGACATGAGCGCGGCCTGCCATGCGGGCAGCCCCTCGGCCCGCGCCAGCACGCCGAAGGACACCCCGAACACCGAGACCGCGGTCGCGATCGGGAGCAACGCACCCACGAGCGCCGCACGCTACCGGCGCCCCTCCGTGTCCTGGCACCGGTTTTTTCGCCGCATGCGGCCGAAGACCGGTGCCGGAACGGGAGGGATGCGGTGATTGCCCCTCTGCCGGCGGCGCCGGGCGGTCGGTACCGTGCGAGCGAGGCAACGAAAGGGGGACGGGGATGGAGCATCCCAACGTCCGGCTCATCCGCAAGGGGTACGACGCGTTCGCACGGGGTGACATGGAGACCCTGTCGGAGCTGTTCGCGCGAGACATCCTGTGGCACGAAGCCGGCAGTCGGTTCGAGCTGGCCGGCGACTACAAGGGCCAAGAGGCGGTCTTCGCCACCTTCGCCCGGCTGCAGGAGCTCACCCAGGGCTCGTTCAGCGTGACACTGGAGGACTGCTTCGCCGACGACCGGCAGGCGGTGGCGATCCACACGGCGAAGGCCCGCTACGGCAACCGCCTGTACGAGGGGCGGGAGGTGATCGTCTTCCACATCCTCGACGGCAGGATCACCGACGCGTGGCACACGGTGCGCGACGTCGACGCGTACGACGAGTTCTGGTCGCCGTACGAGAGCATGCTCGAGCACCCCAACGTCGCGCTCGTGCGGCAGGGCTACGAGGCCTTCGCCGCCGGCGACATCGACACGCTCCGGGAACGGATCGCGCCGGACGCCGTGTGGCACGGCCCCAAGGTCGGCCCGCTGGCGGGCGACTACGTGGGCATCGATGCCATCCTCGGGCTGTTCGCGTCGATGGTGCAGGAGACGGCGGGGTCGTTGCGCATCGACGTCTTAGACGTGCTGTGCAACGACGACTGGGGCACGGTCCTCTGCACAGTGTCGGGGTCGCGCAACGGGCGCACCACGACAGTCGACGAGGTGCACGTGCTGCGCCTGCGCAACGGGCAGACGGTGGAGTTCTGGGACGCCACCACCGACCCGCAGGCGACCATCGAGAGCTGGTCCTAGGAGGCGAGGGCGCGGAGACGGGCGACCACGCGGGGGAACGCGTCGGCGAACGCGTCGACGTCCTCCTGCGTGGTCGACCAACCCACCGAGACCCGCAGCGACCGTTCGGCCTCCACTCCCATCGCCTCGAGCACAGGTGAGGGCTCGAGCGACTCCGAGGAGCAGGCCGAGCCGGAGTGGGCGGCGACGCCTGCTTGGTCGAGGCCGAGGAGCACGGGCTCGGCCTCCACGCCCTCGACGGCGAAGCAGGCGAGGTGGGGAAGCGATCCCGCCTCGCCTGGGTCGCCGTAGCGGTGCACGCCCTCCACCGCCAGGGCGGCGTCGACAACGTGCTGCACCAGCGCCCGCTGCTGCACCGCCTCCTGTTCGACGGCCACGGCAGCGGCGGCCGCACCGAACCCCACGATGGCAGGCACGTTCTCCATGCCCGCCCGTCGAGCCCGCTCCTGCTCGCCGCCCACGAGGAAGGGCTCGATGCGCAGGCCCCGTCGCACCACCAAGGCTCCGATGCCCTTCGGCCCCCCGAACTTGTGGGCGCTCACCGACAGGAGGTCGGCACCCAGCTCGCGGAACGACACGGGGACGTGGCCCACCGCCTGCGCGGCGTCGACGTGCACGAGCACACCCCGCTCCCGGCACAGGGCCACCACCTCGGCGACCGCCTGCACGGTGCCGACCTCGTGGTTGCCCCACTGGCAGTGGACCAGGCGCACGCCCCGATCGAGCGCGGCCCGCACGCTGTCCACGTCGATGCGGCCCAGCCGGTCGACGGCGAGATCCACCACGTCGTGCCTGCTCGCCGAGTCGCGAACGGCGGAGTGCTCCACCCGGGCGCACGCCACCGGCCCGCCCACGCCCCAGGACACCGCGTTGATCGCCTCGGTGGCCCCGCTGGTGAACACCACCTCCCGGGGACGAGCACCGACCAGCGCTGCCACCTGCTCCCGCGCCTCCTCGACGGCCGCCCGGGCCATGCGGCCCTCGGTGTGGACCCGGCCGGGATCGCCCGCCCCCTCGCCGGTGAGCCAGGGGAGCATGGCCTCGACGACCTCGGGTCGCGCCGGAGACGTGGAGGCGTGGTCGAGGTAGTGGCGCGTCACGCCAGCGACGTGACGCAGGCGTCGTCGCCCAAGGCCCGGGAGGCCTCCGTGGTGGGCACGGTCTCGCCGTAGAGGCCGGCCAGCATGCCCCGCACCATCCCCCGGTCGACGGCGCAGATGACCGGGTGCTGCGTGGCGGTGTCGCCGAACGGGCAGTGGTCGGCGATGATCGCCAGCGTCCCGCCCCGGGCCTCGGCATGGGCCGCGAATCCGTGGGCGGTGAGCGCGTCGGCCACCGCGTGCAAGGCGTTGCGGAACGAGCGGTGGCCCTCGCCCGGCGCCATCTGCTCGGCCAGCGCCCGCCCGTACTCCTCGCCCACCCGTTCCGCCATGGCCTCCGCCTGCTCGCGCGGGATCAGCGCCAGCGCGTGGCCCAGCAGCCGCACGAGGAGGTCGTCGCGCCGGTCGGGGAACTCGAGGCCCACGTCCTTGGCCGCCACCCGGTAGTGCTTGGACGGTCGACCGGCCCCGCCGCCGCCGCTGCGCTCCACCGCCACGTCGAGGTAGCCGCCTGCGGCCAGCTTGTCGAGGTGGTGACGAGCCACGTTGGGATGCAGGTCGAAGCGCTCGGCCACCTCGGAGGCGGTGACGCCTCGCTCGTCGTCGCGGGCGAAGAGGTAGATCTCGCGGCGGGTGGGATCGCCGAAGGCCGACGTGACCGCAGCGACCGCGGCCGAGAACCGAGCGTCGTCCACGTCGGTATTCTACCTATCGAGATAGTGGAAATCCCCCCGGAGGCACAGGTGCCCGTCACCGAAGCGCAGGTCGTCGAAGCACTCCGCCCCGTCCAGGACCCCGAGCTCCACATGAGCATCGTCGACCTGGGCATGGTGAAGTCGGTCGACGTGCGCGGCGGCACCGTCGACGTGCTCGTCGCGCTCACCGTGCCCGGGTGCCCGTTGCGGGCCGAGATCACGGATCGGGTGCGGTCCGCCCTCCTGCCGCTCGAGGGCGTCGACGACGTGCGCGTCGACATGACGGTGATGACCGACGAGGAGCGCCACGCCGTGCGGGAGCGCATGGGCGGCGGGCACGGCAACGGCCATGCTCAGGCCCACGGCGGGCCGCGGCTCGGCCACGAGGAGGGCCGCGGCAACCCGTTCATGGCGGAGGGGTCGAAGACGCGGGTGCTCGGCATCTCCTCGGGCAAGGGCGGCGTGGGGAAGTCGTCGGTGACCGTCAACACCGCGGTGGCGCTGGCCCGTCGGGGCCTCGACGTGGCCGTTCTCGACGCCGACGTCTACGGGTTCTCGGTGCCCAAGATGCTCGGCATCACCCAGGACCCCGTGGTGATCGACGACATGATCGTCCCGCCGGTGGCCTACGGCGTGAAGGTGATCTCGATCGGGTTCTTCGTGGAGGAGAACCAGCCGGTGATGTGGCGGGGCCCGATGCTGCACAAGGCGCTGGAGCAGTTCCTCGTCGACGTCTACTGGGGCGATCCCGACTGCCTCCTCGTCGACATGCCGCCCGGTACCGGCGACGTGGCGCTGTCCATGGCGCAGTACCTGCCGAAGTCGGAGATCTTCGTGGTGACCACGCCGCAGGCGGCTGCCCAGCGGGTGGCGCAGCGCACGGCGTACATGGCCCGCAAGGTCAACCTCCCGCTGCGGGGCGTGATCGAGAACATGTCGTGGTTCACCGGCCACGACGGCACCCGCTACGAGCTGTTCGGGCAGGGCGGCGGCGCCGCGCTGGCCGAGGAGCTGGGCGTGCCGCTGCTGGGACAGGTGCCGCTGGTGCCCGAGCTGCGGGAGGGTGGCGACGTGGGCGTGCCCGTCACCGTCTCCGACCCCGACGGCGAGGCCTCGCAGGCGTTCGCCGTGCTCGCCGAGCGGATCGCCGAGCTGGGCCCCGCCCGCGTGTTCCGGCCGGAGCTGCGGATCCGGTGACGGCGGTCGAGGGCACCCGGGTCGGACGACGGGTGTTCCTCGGCATGCTGGGGCTCGGCGCCGCGGGCGTGCTGTGGGGCTCGCGGGCGGCCGACGTGGTGGAGAAGGTGCTGCGGCCCACCGCCTTGTTCCCCGGGGCCGGCGGGTTCCGCATCTACTCGGTGGTGGGCTTCCTGCCGAAGCGCAGCGAAGCGGAGTACCGCCTGCGGGTGCGAGGTCTCGTCGAGCGGGAGCTCACGCTCACGGTGGCCGACCTGCGGGCACTGCCTGCCACCCGGATGGTGAAGGACTTCCAGTGCGTGACCGGGTGGCGGGTGCCCGACGTGCCGTGGATGGGCGTGCGCCTGGCCGAGCTGCTCGACCGGGCGGGCGTGCGGGCCGATGCCACGGCCGTGCGCTTCCACTCCTTCGACGGGGTGTACGCCGAGAGCCTCACGCTGGAGCAGGCCAGGCGCCACGACGTCCTCGTCGCCTACGAGATGCTGGGCGGGCCGGTCACCCGCGAGCACGGCGGCCCCGTGCGCCTCTACGTGGCCCCCATGTACGGCTACAAGTCGTTGAAGTGGTTGGAGGAGGTCGTGCTCACCGCCGAGGTGGAGGAGGGCTACTGGGAGCGGCGCGGCTACGAGGTCGACGCCTGGATCGGGCGGTCCAACGGCCGTGACGACGAGCCCGTCGACTGACCGGCCGCCGCCCGCTTCCGGCACCGCGGTTCGCCCGCCCGCGGGCGAGTCCTGGCGCCGGAACGGCGAGGGGAGCCGGTTCGACGGCGTCGAGAAGGCGCTGCACTGGGCCAACGCCGCCCTGTTCTTCGCGCTCATGGCCACGGCGGTGGCGCTGTTCGTCGACCCCGTCTCCGTCTGGATCGGCCGCCGGGCCCTGGTGCGCGACCTGCACGTGGCCGCCGGCGTGCTCCTGCCGGTGCCCTGGTTGCTGGCCTTCACCGTGGGCCGCACGCCGATGCTCCTGGCCGACGTCCGCCGCCTCGACCGCTGGACCGACGTCGACTGGCGCTGGTTGCGGTCGCTGGGCCGCGACCCCTACCTGGAAGTGGGGAAGTTCAACCCGGGCCAGAAGCTCAACGCCGCGCTCGTGGCCGGCTCCGTCCCCGTGATGCTGGGCACCGGGGCGATCATGCGGTGGTTCGAGCCGTTCCCCCTCGACTGGCGGCGCGGCGCGACCTTCGTGCACGACTGGCTGGCCGTGCTGCTGTTCGCCTTGGTCGTGGGACACGCGGTGCTCGCCACGCGGGCGTTGCTCAGACGCTGATGCCGGATATGAGGGTGCCGGCGTCGATCTCCAGGGCGCGGCCCAGCCGCAGGATGTTGATCAGCGCGACGTTGCGTTCGCCCCGCTCGAGCGATCCCACGTAGGTGCGGTGGAGGCCCGCCAGCTGGGCCAGGGCCTCCTGCGACAGCCCGAGCTCGACCCGACGGGCTCGGACGCGCTGCCCGAACACCACCGTCGCCGGTCGCTTTGCTCCGTCCTGTGCCATAACGACGCAGATTCAAGACGCAGGTTCACTTTGCGTCTACACCCGATCCGTAGCACCTGTGCACGACGACGAGATTATGGGTGGCACGGCGCGACGAATGGGGCCGTCGTTCGTGTTGGTTCCACATGGGGAGGCGCCCGCGGCGGACGATCGTCGTGCTGAGCGCGGTGGCGATCGGGGCGTTCCTCGACGTCGCCGCCGACAGCCGACCAGGACAGGCGCACACGTGCGTGAAGATCACCTCGGGCTCACCGCCCACGACGGTGCTGGTCCCGGGCGACGCCGGGACATGCGACCCCGACCATCACCCGACCTGCGCCCAGGTGCCGATCGACGGCGTCCTCGTCGTCTGCGTCAGTCTGTAGCGTCGACGGCTTTCTCCACCGCTTCGTCCACCGCCGTGCAGGCTGCCTGCGACACGCCGTCGGGCAGGCACGGCGCCTGCAGGATGAGCGGCTCCTCTGTGTCGCCGACGATCGGCCATGTGTAGAAGTTGGTCATTGTCACCCGCAGGCGGTCGTCCCGCCGTTGGAAGGTGATCGTCACCGGGCCCAGCCCGACGACGTCGTTCTCGGGCACGTAGTCGTCGATGTGGGCGACGGTGGTGACGTTCGACCCCGACCCGCCCGAGCCCCGCTCCACGGTGACGGCCACGGCGGGCGGCCCGCCCGGGGGAGCGGCCTGCACCGCCATCCGGGTGGTGGCAGACGGGGCCGCGGGTGCGATGGCGGCCGGGGGCGACGGACGTGCATCCACCCCGCCCGTCACCAGCGCCGAAGCGGCGGCGACGGCGGCCGCCACGGCTGGTGCCACCGTGTGCGCCGCCGGGCTTGTCAGCGCCCCCAGGGCGAAGAAGGACGAGTCGACGACGGCGACCGCTGTCTGGGCCGTGCGGTCGAGCCACGCTCGGACGGCGTGCCGCCTGCTGCGGATCCCGGCCTGCTCGGCCAGGCGGGGCACGACGGCGGGCAGCGGCCACTGCCCCTGGGTGCGGGCGACGTCCTCCACCCGGGCGACGAGGTGCCGTCGCCCCCGCATGATCGTGGAGCGCACCGATGCCACCGACCGGCCCTCGAGCTCGGCGATGTCGCGGTAGCTCCACCCGGCGTACTCCTTCAATACCAGCGGGGTGCGGTAGTGGGCGGGAAGGCGGCCGAGGGCGTCGTCGACGATGGAGGCCCGTAGGCGGTCCACCGCTTGGTCGTGCACGTCGGCGCTCGGCTGCTCGCCGGTGTCGATCACGGGCCGGGCCGACCGCCGGCGGGCGTCGGCGCACACCCGCTGGGCGATCGTGGCCAGCCACGGCCAGGCGTCGGTGCTCGGGTCGAACCTGGACCACGCCTGGAAGGCCCGCAGGAGCGCCTCGTGGGCGGCGTCCTCGGCGTCGGGCTTGCTGCCCAACCGTCGGCTGCAGTACCGGACCAGCCGGGCGTGGTAACGGACGTACAGGTCGCCGAAGGCGCGAGCGCTCGGCGTGTCGTGGTGCGGATGCATCGAAGTCCCCCTCCCCGCACCAATTCGCTACATATCGTCGTCATTCCTGTCATCGAGCGGCGCGATGGCGGAATTTTTCGCGACGCGCGGGCCGCTCGTCCGTGAGAAGGGTGTCGCGCCGGGTCGGGCGTGGCGGGGGGGAGCAAGGGGACCGGTATGGCAGGCATTCTGGCGGTCGAGGCAGCGAAGACGGAGACCGGCCCGGCGCGCCCCGACGCCACCGGCGTCGTCGCCCGCCTGGCCGTGGCGGCGGCCGAAGCGCACTCCCTCCGCGAACTCCTCCACGTGGCCGCCGAGCTGGCGTTGGAGGCGGTCCCCGCCGAACGGTGCTCCGTCTTCCTGGCCGACGGCGCAGGCACCGTCCTGCGCCCCGCATGGTCGGCCGGCGCTCCACCCGATCGGGCGCTGTGGCGGGAGTTCCGGCGCATGGGCCGGGTCGAGCTGAGCACCGTGCCCGCCCGCATGCGCCTGTTCCGGTCGGGCCGAGTGGCGCCCGTGGCCGACCTGGCCCGGTCCTCGTTGGCGCCGGCAGGCGTGCCCCGGGCCTTCGGCGCCCGCGCTGCCCTCCTGGCCCCTCTGGTCGCCAACGGCGACGCCCTCGGGCTGGTCGTGTTCGACTGGTCTCGTCCGGGGCGCCTGTTCGCGGCCGAAGAGCGGGAAGCGGCCGCTGCCGTGGCTGCCGTGCTGGCGCTGGCCGTCGCCCGCTTCCGGCCGACGCCCGGCCCGGCGGGGGCCGCCGTGGTGCGCCGCGTGGCCGCCGTCGCCCGGTCGCTGCACGGCGCGAGCTCGGGCGGGGAGGTCTTCGAGCGGGTGGACGCCGCCCTGCAGGACCTGCTGGGCGTGCGGCTGGCCGGGGCCGACATGCTGCACGGTCCCCGCTTGGCCGATGTCGCCGCGCTGCACTGGCGGGCCGCCCCCCACCCTCCCGCGGGCTCCACGTTGCGCCTCCCCCTGGCCCTGGGCAGTCGCCGGTTGGGCGCGGCGTGCGTCGAGCTGCCGCCCGGCCGCACCCTGCGCCCCTACGAGGTGCGCGCCTGCGCCGACGTGCTGGCCATGGCGGTGAAGACGGTGGTCCGCCTGTCCGACGAGGAGCACGTGCGGCGGTGCCTCCGCCAGGCGGAGCTGCTGCGGCAGGTGTCCGAGGCGATGGCAGGTGCGGGCAGTCCCGCGGGTGCGCTGCGCGAGGCGAACCGGGTGCTGCGCCCGGTCCTCGGGGTCTCCCTCGACGAGGTCACCCTGGCCAAGCCCCTGCTGCGCGTGGCCGTCGGGGCCCGGGCGCCCGAGGGAGCGGAGCTCGAGGCGCTGCGCTCCTGGCGGGCGGTGCTCGGCAAGGGCCGTTCGCCGTTGCGGCCCCGTCCCGTCGAGCACGAGGGTGGTCCCGGGGCCGTGCTCGTCCCCGTCGCCCACCGCGGACGGGTGCTGGGCGTCCTGCGCACGACGGTGCCCGCGGGCGATGCGGGCGTCACCGACGACCTGCTGCTGGCAGTGGGCGACGCCTGCGCCGAGGTCGTGTACCGGGCGGGCTTCCTGCGCGAGGTGGCGGAGAGCGAGCGACGGCTGGCGGTCGCCGCCGAGCGGGAGCGCATCGCCCAGGACCTGCACGACTCGGTGGCGCAGATCGTCACCGGTATGGGCATGCGGCTCGCCCAGTACGTCGCCGACGCGCCCGACAAGGTGTGGCGGGCGCGCATGGAGGAGCTGCTGCGCATGGCGGGGCGCGGCAACCGGCAGATCCGCCAGGCGATCCACGAGCTCCTGTTCCTCGACGCCCGACGCGACGGCCTCGTGGCGTCGGTGCGAGAGCTGGTCCGCACGTTCGAGACCAGCACTGGCCTGCCGGTGCGGTTCCTGGTCACCGGCACTCCCACGTCGTTGCCGAGGACCCCGGAAGACGCCCTCTTCCGGGTGGCGCACGAGGCCCTCATGAACATCGAGCGCCACTCCCGGGCGTCGCTGGCGACCGTCCAGCTCACGTACGGCGCCGACGGCGTGGTGCTCTCCGTGCGCGACGACGGCGTGGGCCTCGGCCATCGCGACCCGTTCGGCGCCGCCGACGGCCACTTCGGGATCCGGGCCATGCAGGAACGGCTGGCCGCCGCGGGCGGCGAGCTGCGGGTCAGCAATGCACGACCGCGGGGCGTTGTCGTCGAGGGCCGGATCGAGCGGAAAGGGGCTGCCAATGAGCGCCGTGCGCGTCGTCGTGGTCGATGACCACGAGATCGTCCGGGCGGGGCTGTCGACCCTGCTGTCGCGGGAGCCCGACATCCACCTCGTCGGCATGGCACCCGACGCCGAGGAGGGCATCGAGATGATCGCCGACGTGCACCCCGACGTCGTGGTGGTCGACTACTCGCTGCCGCGCATGAGCGGCGTGGAGCTGTGCGAGCAGATCGTCAGCCGCTTCCCCGAGACAGCGGTGGTGGTGCTCACCAGCTACCTGAGCGACGAGGTGATCCTGCGCTCGGTGCAGGCAGGCGCCCAGGCCTTCGTCTACAAGGACGTCGACGCCGCCGAGCTGAAGAAGGCCATCCGGGCCGTCACACGGGGCGAGACGATCCTCGACCCCAAGGTGGCGGGGAGGGTGGTCCGCTGGGCCAACACCAGAGGCAAGCGAGGCCGACGCGAGGGCGGGCTCTCGCTGCAGGAGACCGAGGTGCTGCGGCACGTCACGGTGGGCGCCACGAACAAGGCGATCGCCGAGGCCATGAGCGTCAGCGAGAACACCATCAAGACGTACCTCCGCCGCATCATGGAGAAGCTCGACTGCCACAGCCGCTCGGAGGCGGCCGCCATCGCCGCCAAGCGGGGCCTGCTGTAGCGGCCCGCTACACGCCCCGGGGCAGCTTGCTCGGGTCCCACCCGAGGTGCTCCACGGCCGTGCGGAAGGCGAAGCGGTCGGTCATGCCGCTCACGTAGCGAACGGCAGCGGCCGTGGGGTCGAGGTGGGCGTCGGGATCGCCCACGGCCGACGGGTGGGCCGTGTACCACTCGGTGAGCGCCCGCAGCAGCTCGATCACCGCTTCGGCCTGGCGCACCGCCTCGGGACGCAGGTAGATGCGCTCGAAGTTGAACTCGCGGAAGGCGGCCAAGGCGTCGGCCTCGGCTCGGCGCATGGCGACCCGTCCCGTCTGCGCGATCGTGTCGACGAGGGCGGTGATGAACGCGTGCAGCTGGGCCGATCGGCGCACGCCGACGACGTCGGCGACCTCGAGGGGGAGGTCGTGGACGGCCACGATGCCCGCCCGCACGGCGTCCTCGAAGTCGTGGCACACGTACGCGATGCGGTCGGCCCACGCCACCACCTCGCCCTCCGGCGTGCGGGGCGCCGGGCGGTTCCACGAGTGGTTGCGCACGGCGTCAAGCGTCTCCGCGCACAGGTTGAGGTCGGCCAGCACGACGTCGGCGCCGTAGACGGCGTGGTGGTAGCCGCCCTCGACGAAGGGTGAGAGCGCCTCCTCGGAGGCGTGCCCGGCGGGGCCGTGCCCGCAGTCGTGCCCCAAGGCGGCCGCCTCCACCAAGGCGACGTTGAGGCCGGTGGGCCGGGCGATCGACACCGCCACCTGGGCCACCTCGATGGCATGGGTGAGCCGCGTGCGCAGGTGGTCGTTGTCGGGCGCCACGAACACCTGGCACTTGCCCGCCAGGCGCCGGAAGGGCCGGGAGTGCTTGATGCGGTCGCGGTCGCGCTCGAAGCACGTGCGGAAGCGGTCGGGCGCCTCCGGCTCCGCCCGGTCGCCCGCGCCGACGGCCCGGGTGGCGCCGGGCGCCAGGTGCTCCTGCTCCCACGCCTCGGCCGCCACCCGGTCGCGCGGCGGGCGGGGGTCGTGGGAGACGACGGCGGCGTGGTGGGCGGTGGCGATCTCCATCGCCGCTCAGGGTACCGACCGGCTGGGACAGGAATGCCCACCGCGGACGCCGAATCCCAACCCCTGACGTATCCTTGGGGGCGGCTTCGGGGGGTGACGCAAGCGCCAACCGGCGGTCGACGCACATGCGCTCGTAGCTCAACAGGTTAGAGCGCCGGTCTTAAACACCGGTGGTTGCGGGTTCAAATCCCGCCGGGCGCGCCGACGGCACGAGCGACAAGAATGCACGTCGTGCTCGGAGCCATCTCCTACGACCCGATCGTGAACGTCGACATCGGGCCGCTCTCGATCTCGCCCCACGGCGTGGGCATCGCCGTCGGCTTCCTCCTCGGCGCCCGCCTCATGCTGCCCACGACGCGGCGCCAGGGCATCGCCGACGACGTCGTGTACGCCCTGCTCACGCGGGCGGCCATCGGTGCCGTCATCGGCGCCCGCCTGGCCTACGTGGCCAACCACATCGGCGACTACGACTCGATCGTCGAGCCCTTCAAGGTGTGGGAGGGCGGCATCTCGCTCCTCGGCGGCTTCTTCGGAGCGATCCTGCTGGCCATGCCGGAGGTGCGGAAGCACAAGCTCGACTTCTGGAAGGTGATGGACGCCGCCGCGCCCGGCATGGCGCTCGGCGTGGTGGTGGGGCGGATCGGCGACCTCGTCGTGGCCGACCACCTGGGCAAGCCCACCGACTTCTTCCTCGGCTACCGGTGCCCGCCGCCCGACGTGGAGACGGCCTCGCCGTGCCTGGGCGAGGTCGTGCACCAGACGGCGCTGTACGACCTCCTCATGACGAGCGTGCTGTTGGCCGCGCTCCTGCTGCTTCGGCGCCGGCCGCGGTACCCGGGCTTCCTCATCTCCGTGTTCGGCGTCTGGTACGGCGTCCAGCGGGTCATCGAGGACTTCCTCCGCGAGGACACCCGGCACCTGGGCGACACGCTCACGGGCAGCCAGATCACTTCCATCGTCACGATCCTGGTGGCGGGGTGGCACCTGCTCTTCGTGCGCCGCAGCCCCCGCTGGGGTCACTGGGAGGAACCCGTCGACCCCGTGCCGGAGGAGGAGGTGGCGGCGCCTACGATGGCCGCGCCCGACGGACCGGCGGAGCGAGAGGAGCCCTAGTGGACGTGCGCATCGGTGTCATCCACACGCCGAAGGAGATCGAGGTGGAGCTCGCCGACGACGCCGACCAGGCCGCGGTCGTCGCCGACGTGGAGCAGGCGCTGGGCAACGACACCGGGGTGCTGTGGCTCACCGACCGGCGCGGCCGTCGCGTGGGCGTGCCTTCGGCGAGGCTCGCCTACGTCGAGATCGGCAGCCCCCACGAGGAACGACGGGTGGGCTTCGGCGTCCCCTAGTGGCCGGCATCCTCGACCGCCGCCTGCTGTTCGTCACCGGCAAGGGCGGCGTGGGCAAGAGCACGGTGGCCGCCGCGCTCGGCGTGCTGGCCGCCCAGCAGGGCAAGCGCACGCTGCTGTGCGAGGTCGACGCCAAGGGCGACGTCGCCGCCGTCCTGGAGACGGCGCCCACCGGCTTCCGCGAGCGCGAGGTGCAGCCGGGGCTGTTCGCCATGTCGATGGACACCGAGGAGTCGCTGAGGGAGTACATCTCCATCAACCTGAAGCTGCCGGTGATGGCCCGCATCGGTCCGCTCGCCCGCGTCTTCGAGTTCGTGGCCACCGCCGCTCCCGGGGTGAAGGAGATCCTCACCGTCGGCAAGCTGGCCTACGAGGTTCGTGAGGACCACTACGACCTGGTGGTGGTCGACGCTGTGGCCTCCGGCCACATCGTGGGCCAGTTGGCGGCGCCGCAGGCGATCAACGAGCTGGTGAAGGTGGGCCTGGTCCGCCAGCAGACCGGCTGGATGCTCGACATCCTGGGCGATCCCGCCCGGACGGGGCTCGTGATCGTGGCCACCCCCGAGGAGATGCCGGTCAACGAGACGATCGAGCTGGCGGGGCGGGTGACCGGGGAGACGAACGTCGACCTCGCCGCCGTCGTGGTGAACCGCGTGCTCCCCGAGCTGTTCGGGCGCGGCGAGGAGGACGTCTTCGAGCGGCTCGTGGATTCCGAGGAGACGGTCGCCGCCACGGTCGGCGGCCGGGTCGGGCCGGTGCTTGAGGCAGCCCGGTTGGCCGTCACCTTGCGCCGCACGCGGGCGGGCCACCTCGAGCGGCTGCGCCGCGACCTCGACCCCTCCGTGCCCATGCTCTACGTGCCCTACCTGTTCACCCGCACGCACGGCATGCGGTCCACGAACCAGGTGGCGGAGACGTTGGGCGAGGAGCTCGGCCTCTAGTGGCCACGCTCGAGCAGCTGCTGGCGGCCAAGGAGATCGTCGTGTCCTGCGGGTCCGGCGGCGTGGGGAAGACCACGAGCGCGGCGGCCATGGCCGCCATGGCGGCGGCCAGGCAGGACGGGAAGGTGCTCGTGCTCACCGTCGACCCGGCTCGGCGGCTCGCCAACGCGCTGGGCATGGAGTCCTTCGGCAACCAGGCGGTGGCGGTGCCCGCAGAGCGCTTCCGGGCCGCGGGCGTCGAACCGCGAGGCGAGCTGTGGGCGGCCATGCTCGACACCAAGCAGTCGTGGGACGCGCTGGTCGAGCGGCATGCACCCGACGCCGCGACCGCCCGGCAGATCCTCGAAAACAAGCTGTACGAGAACATCACCGGCCGGTTCGTGCAGAGCCACGAGTACATCGCCATGGAGCGGCTGTACGAGCTTCACTTCGAGGGCACGTACGACCTGATCGTGGTGGACACGCCGCCCACCCGGAACGCCCTCGACTTCCTCGAGGCTCCGCAGCGCATGGCGGACTTCTTCTCCAGCCGGTTCCTGCGGCTCCTCACCGCCCCGTACCGGTCCCGCATCGTGAACTTCGCGTCGAAGCCCTTCTACACGGTTGCCGACCGCATCCTGGGCACCGAGTTCCTGGAGGACATCGCCGAGTTCTTCGGCCTGTTCCAGACGATGGCCCCCGGCTTCGTGGAGCGGGCCGGCGCGGTGACGAGGGTGCTGCACGACAAGCGCACCACCTTCGTCGTGGTCACGACGCTCGAAGCGGCGCCGTTGCACGAGGCCGAGTTCTTCATCCGGGCGCTGGGGGAGAAGCGCTTCCACTTGGGCGCGGTCGTGCTCAACAAGGTGCTGCCCTCCTACCTTCTGGACGAGGAGGCCGCCGCGGTGGCCGACCGGTTGCGCACGCAGGCGCCCGCGGTGGCGAAGGAGCTGTCGGGGGAGGAGCTGGGGGACCCGGCCCAGGTGGAGCGAGTGCTGCGCGAGGTGGGAGAGAGCTTCCTGCGCTTCCAGGTGGTCGCCCAGCGGGAGGCGGAGCAGCGGGCCGAGCTCTCCGTCACGCCCGAGGTGGTGGCGAGCGTCCCGTACTTCGAGACCGACATCTACGACCTGGCCGGGCTGCTCCGGCTGGGAGAGCGACTCTGGAGCGCCGCATGATCCCCATCGTCAAAGACGGCATCGAGGAGTACGCGGCCGCGCACACCACGCCGCCGCCGCCTTGGCTGGCAGCCCTCGCCGCCGAGACCGAGGCGCACGTGCCCGCCCCGCAGATGATGGTGGGACCGCTCGAAGGCCGCTTCCTCGAGCTGCTCGTCTTCGCCTCGGGGGCGCGACAGGTGCTTGAGATCGGCACGTTCACGGGGTACTCGTCGCTGTCGATGGCGGCGGGGCTGCCGCCCGACGGCCGGATCGTGACGTGCGACCTCGACCCCCGGGCCTTGGAGGTGGCCCGCCGGCACATCGCCGCCGCCCCCTACGCCGACTCCATCGAGATCCGCGAAGGGCCCGCGCTCGACACCATCGCCGGGCTCGACGGCCCCTTCGACTTGGTGTTCGTCGACGCCGACAAGACCAACTACGTCGCCTACTACGAGGCCGTGCTGCCCAAGCTGGCCGAACGAGGCCTCGTGGTGGTCGACAACACCCTGTGGAGCGGCGCCGTGCTCGACGACGCCGACCGGTCGGCCGACACCGAGGCCATCCGGGCGTTCAACGACCATGTGCGAGCCGACCCGCGGGTGGTGTGCGTGCAGCTCACGGTGCGGGACGGCATCACGCTCATCCGCCGCGCCTGACCCTTCTGCCGTTCTGGTGGGGGATTACGGCTGCTTGGGCAGGGCGGCGAAGCTCACCGCCGTCTTCCCGAGGCCGCGCAGGTCGCCGAGAGCCTGGGCGTCGCCGAAGGCGTAGACGACTCCGTTGCGGTCGGCGATCCAGTAGCCGTTGCCGGTCGGCGTGGTGCCGATGCCGATGACGGTCGCCGGGTTGGCGTTGGCCGCCGAGCCGTAGAACTTCCCGGCCGCCGAGCCGAAGGCGAAGATGCCGCCGTCCCGGGCCACCAGCCAGTAGCCGGCGTTGTCGTGCGTCGGTGCCATGTCGAACACGGGCTGGTTGAGCTTGGACGCACCCATCGACCCGAAGAACTTGGCGTCGCCGAAGGCGAAGATGCCGCCGTCCTGCGCCACCAGCCAGTAGCCCTTGCCGGTGCTGGTCGCCGCCATGCCGATCATCGGGGCGTTCAGCTTGATGCCGCCGGTCGACCCGAAGAACGTGGCGTCGCCGAAGCTGAAGATGCCGCCGTCGGCTCCGAACAGCCAGTAGCCGTTGCCCGTCGGGGTCGGCTCCATGCCGAGCACGGGGGCGTTCAGCTTGGCCCCGCCCATCGACCCGAAGAACCGGGCGTCGCCGAAGCTGAAGATGCCGCCGTCCTGGGCCACGACCCAGTAGCCGTTGCCGGTCGGGGTGTAGGCCATGCCGATGGGAGGTTGGTTGAGCTTGAGGCCCAGGCCGGGGATCGACCCGAGGTTGCGTGCGCCACCGAAGGTGAACACGCCCCCGTCGTCACCCAGGAAGGCGTAGCCCTGTCCCGCCGACGGGTCGGCCGGTGTGACGGCGTTCGACGGTGCCGACGCATCGCTCGTGCCCGCGCTGTTGCCGGCGGTCACCGTGAACGTGTACGTCGTGCCGTTGTTGAGGCCGGTGACAGTGGCCGAACGGGCCTCCGGCCCGGTCGAGGCCGTCCTGCCCTCGGGTGTGGACGTGATCGTGTAGCCGGTGATGGCCGCGCCTCCGTTGTCGGCCGGGGCCGCCCAGGTGACTGTGGCCAGCCCTCTGCCTGCGGTGGCCCGCACCGTGGTCGGTGCACTGGGCCGGCCGGTGGCGACAGCGAAGTCCTCGACGTCGGTGCCCACGTTGTCGCCTTCGCCCGGCTCGCCGTCGTTGGCCACGCCGTCGAAGCTGACGAACGCCCGCCGCTGGCGCTGGGCGTAGCTCACCAGGTCGGTGCCGGAGCCGCCGCTCATGGTGTCGGCGCCGTTCATCGAGGTGCCCTGCGAGAACGTGTCGTTGCCCGCTCCGCCGCTCTCCGTGTCGTTGCCGTCGCCGCCGTTGATGTTGTCATCGCCGTTGCCGCCGGAGATGACGTTGCTGCCGCCGTCGCCGATCAGCGTGTCGGGGGAGCCGGAACCGACGACGTTCTCCACCTGCGTGATGGTGTCGGTGCCTGCGCCCTCGGTGTCCTGCGGACCGGTTTCGGCCAGGCTGATCCGCACGCCGGCGCCCGCGTTGTCGTAGTTGACGGTGTCGGCGCCGATGCCGCCTGTGACGACGTTGCCGCCTGTGGTGCCGCGGAACGTGTCGTTGTGCGGAGAGCCGAGCACGCCCTCGAACCCGGTGAGCGTGTCGTTGCCCCCGGCGCCGGTGGACTGCTGCGCGGTGTCGGAGAGGTTGACGCTCACGTCGCCGGTGGCATTGGCGTAGCTGACGATGTCGATCAGGCCGCCGCCGCCGTCCATCTGGTTGTCGCCCGCCGTGCCGGCGAGGGTGTCGTTGTGCCCCGACCCAATGATGTGGAGGAAGCCGGACAGGAGGTCGTTGCCTGCGCCGCCGGTGTTCTGCCGCGTGGCGAGGGACAGGGTGACGGTCACGCCCGACGGCGCGCCGGCGTACGACACCGTGTTCGTGGCCGCATCGCCTGAGAGCGTGTCGTCGCCGAGCCTGCCGTTGATGGTGTCGTTGCCGGCCCCGCCCTCGATCACGTTGGCGTTCTCGTCGCCGGTGAGCACGTCGTTGTGGTCGGAGCCGAGGAGGTTTTCGAGGTCGGCCAGCGTGTCGGTGCCGGCCCCGCCGGTGTTCTGGGCTGCAGCGTTGTCGAGGTCGACGGTCACGAGAGCACCCGCTCCCGAGTAGTCGGCCTTGTCGGTGCCGGCCCCGCCTTGCAAGGAGTCGTTGCCCGCGGCGCCCTTCAGGGTGTCGTCGCCGTCGCCGCCCTTCAGGGTGTTGGCGTTGGGATCGCCGGTCAGAGTGTCGTCCTGCTTCGAACCGGTGACGTTCTCGATGCCCGCGAAGTCGTCGTTGCCTTCGTTGGTGTTCTGCTTGGTGGGAGAGGTCGTCCCCAGGTTCACGGTGACGCCGACGGTGGCGGAGCCGAAGTCGGCGGTGTCGCCGGTGTCGCCTTCGCCGTCGAGGGAGTCGTCGCCCGCGTCGCCTGTGAGGATGTCGTTGCCGCCTCCGCCCTTGATCGTGTCGTTGCCTTCGAGGCCGCGGAGGCGGTTGGCGCTGCCGTCGCCCGAGATGGTGTCGAGCGAGTTGGTGCCCGTCACGTTCTCCACGCCGTTGTACGTGTCGAGCAGGGCGTCGCCCGTGTTCACCGCCGGGGCGAGCAGGCTGACGGTGACGCCGCTCAAGGAGTCGGAGTAGTCGGCGGTGTCGCCGACGGTGTCGTGGTTGCCGCCGACGAGCGAGTCGCCTGCCGTCGCGCCCCCCGCCCCGCCGCGAAGGACGTCGTCGCCGTCGCCGCCGCTCAGGGTGTCGTTGGAGTTGCCGCCGATCAGGAGATCGGCCCCGCCCTCGCCGTTGAGGGTGTCGCTGCCGTCGCCCCCTCGGAGTACGTCGTTTTCCCCGCGCCCGCTGAACGTGTTGTTGCCGGCGTCGCCGATCATCTCGTCGGGCTGCGACGTACCGATGGCGTTCTCCACGCTGGCCAGGCGGTCGTTGCCCTGCCCGGTGGCTGTTTGCGGCGACGTGGTCAGGTTGACGGTGACGGCCACGCTCGACCCCGAGAAGTCGACGGTGTCGCTGCCGCCCTGGCCGCTGAGGTTGTCGTCGTCGGGGCCGCCGATCAAGGTGTCGTTCTCGGCGTCGCCGGAGAGCGAGTCCTTGCCGTCGAGGCCGTTGAGGATGTTGATCCCCGTCGTGCCGACGAGCGTGTCGTCGCAGGTGGACCCGGCGACCGGGCACGTGGACCCGGTGAGGTTCTCGAAGCCCGAGAGCGTGTCGGTGCCGGCCCCCACGGTGTTCTGCGCCGCGGTCACGCTGAGGTTCACGCTGACACTGGTCGTGGCGGCCGAGTACTCGATGGTGTCGCTCGTGCCTCCGCCACCGTCGAGGATCTCGTTGCCGTTGCCGCTGATGAAGCGGTCGTTGGCCCCCGAGCCGATGACCTTCTCCACGTTGGTGAACGTGTCGTTGCCGTGGTTCGACGCTGTGCCGGTGGACATGTCGACCGTCACCGACGAGAACACGCCGCTGTAGTCGAGCACGTCGCCCGGCGGCACGGCGCCGTTGCCGCCGCCGTCGATGCCGTCGGACGTGGAGCCGCTCTTGAACGTGTCGTTGTTGCCCGACCCGATGACCAGCTCGATGCCTGTGAAGGTGTCGGAGATCCCCAGGTTGTCGTTGGAGGGGTCGTGGTCGCCGGTTGTTGTGGGTTGGGGGGACGAGGAGAAGTCGACGGTCATCGCGCTCCGGCCGGTGAAGTCGAGGGCGTCGCTGCCCGCCCCGCCGTTCTGGATGTCGTCGCCCGCCTCGCCGGAGACGTTGTCGTTGCCGTCGTCGCCGTTGAGCGTGTCGCGGCCCGCCCCGCCCCGCAGGGTGTCGTTGCCCAGCCCGCCGGAGAGGACGTTGTCGTTGCCGTCGCCGGTGAGTGTGTCGTTCAGCGGCGATCCACGGAGGTTGTCGAAGGTCGAGGCCGTGAGCGTGTCGGTGCCTGCTCCTCCGGTGTTCTGCGCCGTGGTCAAGGCCAGGCTGACTGTGACCGCTGTTGTGGTGGCGCTCGAGTAGTCGACGGTGTCGAGGAAGATGTCGGGGCCTGTTGCGAGGGTGCCCCCGTTGAGGGTGTCGTTGCCCGGGCCGCCGTCGATGGCGTTGGAGGCCAACGGGGCCCCGGTGAGTGTGTCGTTGCCCGTGCTGCCGATGAGGTTGTCGATCTCGACGAAGCTGTCGTTGCCCGCGCCGGTCGCCTGCGGGTCGGCGGCCCCCAGGTCGACTGTGACGCCGCCCGAGGTGTTCAAGTAGCTCACGGTGTCGGAGCCGGTGTCGCCGTTGAACGTGTTGTCGGCTGCCGAATCGACGCCCGTGGCGCCCGTGAGGGTGCCGGAAAGCGTGTCGTTGCCGTCGCCGCCGGTGAGGTTCTCGACGTCGAGGTTGTCGCCCTCGCCGGGGACGCCGTCGTTGTCCTGGCCGTCGACGGTGAGCGTCACGCCCACGGACCGGTCGTACTTGGCCGTGTCGCTCCCCGCCTTGCCCTCCATCGTGTCTTTGCCGTTGTTGGAGTCGCTCTCGTCGAACGTGTCAGGGCCATCGCCGCCGATGAGCGAGTCGTCGCCTGCACCGCCCACGAGCGTCAGTGCGTTGCCGGCGGCGGAGCCCAGGTTGCCGCCGCCTTGGCCGGTGATCTCGTCGTTGCCGCCCGCCCCGTCGAGCTTCAGTGTCTCGACCGCCGCGGTGGTGCTGATGTCCCAGTCGGCGTTGGCGCCTTCCTCAGCGGCGTTGAGGTTGACGCCGGTGGCGCCGGTCACGTGGCCCGTGCCACCGGCGACGAACTTGTCGACACCCGCGCGACCGACGACGTGCACGGTGTCGGCGCCGCCGTCGCGGAGGTCGACGGTGATCTCGATCTCGGCGAACGAGTTGGTGCTCTCGAGGTCGTTGCCCGGCTGGAGGAACCCGTTGGTCAGGTCGATCTTCACGAGCTGGCTGTCGGTCGACGCCGGGGCTGTGATCGCGATGGTGCCGATGCGGGTGAGGGCCACGCCGTCGCAGTTGTTTGTGCTGAACCCGGTGCCGGAGACGCTCAACGCGCCGCCCGTCGTGCTTGCGAGCGTCACGTCGCCGCCTTCTCCTGCGACGGTGATGTCGATGTTCTCGGTGGTGGCGCTGTAGCTGCATGTGCCGGTGGCGCCGACCGGCGAGGCGGAGATGAGTACGAGGAACGCCCCGCCCATGACGGCCAGGAGCGCTCCGAGGACGCGGGCCGCAGTGCGCTGACGTGCTGTGTCGCCGATCATTCGGGGGTTCCTCCTTGGCCCCGCCCCGGGGCAGGTATGGTGCGAGCACCGGCAGCAACAAGCTCGCCGCCGGGGACGCAGTGCTTCGTTCGATCGGCAAGGCCCCGTGTGTCCTGAGAGTCCCCCGGGCCCTTTCCGCCTCTTTGTTCGGCAAGGGTACCAACCCGCTGAGCGGATTCGAACGCATGCCGCCCCGTACGATTGGCCGCGTGCTCGATTACCACCTCCATCTTTGGCCCCACGGGACAATCGGCACGGCACCCACGCTCGAACAGCTGGCCTCCTACTGCGAACAGGCGGCGACGCACGGGGTGTCCGAGATCGCCCTCACCGAGCACTTGTTCCGATTCGTGCAGGCCGACGGCGTGCTCGGCGGGTTCTGGACGGACGACCCCGACCCCCGGCTGCAGGAGGCCATGGCGGCCTATTGGCAGGAGCACGCGCACGTCGATATGGACGCATACGTCGACGCCGTGGTTGCCGCCAAGGCCGCCGGCCTTCCTGTCGTGCTCGGCCTCGAGGTCGACTACTACCCGGACCGGATGGACAAGGTTCGACGTCTGGTCGAGGGTTACCCCTTCGACGTCCTGCTCGGCTCCGTCCACTGGCTGGGCGCCTGGGGGTTCGACGACTACGAGCACCCGGTGGTCGCCGCCGAGTGGGACAACCGCGCCGTGGAGGCCGTCTGGGCCGACTACACGCGGGCGCTGGAGGAGCTGGCGGCGTGCGACGTGGTCGACGTGCTCGCCCACCCCGATCTCTGCAAGGTGACCGGCAGGCGGCCCGGCACACCCGAGGAGTTCTACGACCGCATGGCGGAGGCCGCCGCCGGAAGCGGCATGGCGGCGGAGGTCTCGTCGGCCGGCTGGCGCAAGCCGGTGGGCGAGGAGTACCCGGCCCCGCCGCTGCTCGCCCGCTTCAAGGCGCGCGGCGTGCCGGTCACCACCGCCTCCGACGCCCACGAGGTGGCCACCGTGGCCCACCGGGCCGACGACCTCCGGGCCGTGCTGGCCGCCGCGGGCTACGACGAGCTCCAGGCGTACCGGCAACGGACGCCGCACCCGGTGGCCCTGTGAGCTCGCCCGCCGAGCTGGCCGGGCAGACCGCCCTCGCCCCCGACGCCGTCGCCCACCTCCAGCGCCTGATGGCCTCCTGGGGGATGCTCGCCGACCTCTGCTTCGGCGACCTCCTCCTGCTCGTGCCCGCCAAGGGCACCGACGGGGGCCGCTTCCTGGTCTTCGGGCAGATGCGGCCCACCACGGCGCAGACCCTGCACCACGAGGACCTCGTGGGCACCCTCCTCGACGAGGCCGAGCGCCCGCTGGTGGCCCGTTCCTGGCGCACGCAGCAGATCATGGACGGCGAGCTGGTCGTCGAGCCCCGGGGCGAGCGGGCTCGCACGCAGTGCATCCCCGTCCGCCACCACGGCGAGGTCGTCGCCGTGCTCACCCGCGACTCGCCGCTGAGCGTGGGCCGACGGCCGGGCGAGCTGGAGCGGGTCTACGTGGAGACCTTCGAGCGCTTCGCCCGCATGATCGTTCGCGGCGAGTTCCCCTACGGGGTCGACGACGCCAGCCCGGAGGAGTCGCCCCGCGTGGGCGACGGCGTGCTGGTGCTCGACGGCACCGGGCGGGTGCAGTACGCCTCGCCCAACGCCGTCAACGCCATGCACCGCATGGGTATCCACTCCAACGTGGTCGGGATGCGCCTCGACGAGCTCGGGGTGGAGGAGACCGCCGTGCAGCGGGCGTTCTTCGACGCGGTGCCGATCACCGAGGAGATCGGCCCGCGCAAGGACGTCGTCGTATCGCTCCGCTGCATCCCCCTCCAGGACGACGGCGACGTGTCGGGCGCCCTCGTGCTCGTGCGCGACGTGTCGGACGTGCGCCGCCGCGATCGCCTCCTCGTCTCCAAGGACGCCACCATCCGCGAGGTCCACCACCGGGTGAAGAACAACCTGCAGACCATCTCGTCGCTGCTGCGGCTCCAGGGCCGGCGCCTGCCCCCGGGTGAAGGGCGGGTGGCGCTCCAGGAGGCCGAGCGCCGCATCCGCTCCATCGCCTTGGTGCACGAGATCCTCTCCCGCGAGGCGGGTGAGCAGGTCGACTTCAACGAGATCATCGACCCGCTGGTCCGCATGGCCCGGGAGGGCGTGCTCACGCCCGAGCGCCCCGTGCTGTTCCACGTCGAGGGCGACGCGGGCGAGCTTCCTGCCGAGCTGGCCACCCCGCTCGCCGTCGTCCTGACGGAGCTGCTCCAGAACGCCGTGGAGCACGGATTTCCGCCCGACCTCGCCCGTCGCGAGCAGCGTGTCGAGGTCTCCCTGCGCAACGAGGGCAGCGAGCTGTTCGTGCTCGTCCGCGACAACGGGCGCGGCCTGCCGCCGGGCTTCTCGATCGACGCCACCACCAGCCTGGGGCTCTCGATCGTGCGCGACCTGGTCACCGGCCAGCTGAGCGGCCGCATCGAGATGCGCACCGACGGGGGCACGACCGTCGAGCTGCACATCCCGATCGCCTCGGAGCGCAGCGCCTAGTCAGGTCCGGGCTCGGATTGCCGCTGCGACTCGGACCGCAGCGGCTACTCGGCCCTGGGCTCGGCCCGCCGCTCCTCCTGCTCGATCGCCGCCACGAGCGCCTCCAGCACCCGCTCCAGCTCGTCCACCACCCGCGGGACCTCATCGGGCACCCGGTCGGCGCCGGTGGTGAGCGCCTCCAGCCGCGTGCACACGGCGACCAGCGACCGTGCCCCCAGGTACCCGCCGGTGCCCTTGAGGCGGTGGGCGGCGGCGGCCACCTCCTCCGGGCGGTCGGCGGCCACGGCGGCGCGCAGGGCGGCCACCTGCGTGCCCCGGTCTTCCGCGAGCATCTCGCGCAGCTCGCGGAAGAACTCCCGGGGCTGTGACCCGGCCAGCTCCCGCAGGTTTGCGGGCAGCCCGGCGTCGACGGTCGCACCGGGGATGCCTGCGCCGACGAGGCCCGCCAGCACGTCGGCCAGGCGCTCGCGGTCGACGGGCTTGGCCACGTGCTCGTCCATGCCGGCGGCCAGCGCGCGCTGCCGGTCGGCCTGTGTGGCGGACGCAGTGAGCGCCACGATCGGCACGCGGGGCCCGTCGCCCTCCAGGCGTCGTATCTCCCGGGCGGCCTCGTAGCCGTCCATCCCCGGCATCTGGCAGTCCATGAGGATGGCGTCGTAGGGATGGGCGCCGAAGGCCCGCACGGCGGCCTCACCGTCGTCGACCACGTCGACGGCGAACCCCAGCTGCTCGAGGAACAGGCGGGCCACCCGCTGGTTGACCGGGTTGTCCTCGGCCAGCAGCAGGCGGCCGGTGGCCTGCGGGACGCCGCGCCGTGGCGCCGGGGCCCGGTCCACCTCGTGGCCCGCTTCGCCGAACAGGCCTGCGAGCACGTCGTAGAGGTGCGAGGCCCGCACCGGCTTCGGCACGGCCCCGTCGGCGCCCACGGTGGCGGCGACCCGCCGGCCCCCTTCCACCGAGTGCGTGAGGAGCACGAGGCGAGGGCACGGGGCGATCGAGGCGCGGATGGCTCGGGTCAGGGTGGCCCCGTCCATCCCCGGCATGTCCATGTCGATGAGCACGACGTCGAACGGCGCCCCCCGGGCGAGGGCGGCGCGGGCGGCGGCCAGCGCGGTGGGCCCGTCCGGTGCAGTGGTCGCCGCCATGCGCCAGTTGGTTGCCATGCGGGCGAGGACGTCCCGCTTGGTGGCGTTGTCGTCGACCACGAGCACGCGCAGGCCGACAAGCGTGCGCCGGTCGAGTGGGGACGGGCGCTCGCCGGGGACGGCGGGCAGGGGCACCTCGAACCAGAAGGTGCTCCCGCGGCCGGGAATGCTGTCGACCCCGATGCGGCCGCCGAGGCGTTCCACCAGCCGCTTGGAGATGGCCAGCCCCAGCCCCGCCCCGCCGGAGCGGGCACTGCTGGACGGGCGGACCTGGGTGAACGCGTCGAACAGCCGCTCGGCGTCCCGGCGGGCGATGCCGATGCCGGTGTCGGACACCTCGAACCGGACCAGGTGGCCGTCCCCGCGAGCGGCTCGGACGACCACCTCGCCCGATTCGGTGAACTTCAAGGCGTTGGCGACGAGGTTGGTCAGGACTTGGCGCACCCGTGCCGGGTCGCCGCGTGCGCTGCCCACCCGCTGCTCCACCAGGCAGGCCAGCTCCACCCGCTTCGTCTCGGCCACCGCTCCGAACAGCCGGGACACCTCCTCGACGAGCAGCCCCACGTCGAAGGCGACCTCTTCGAGCTCCAGCCTCCCGGCCTCGATGCGGGACAGGTCGAGGATGTCGTCGACGATCCCGAGCACCGCTTCCCCCGAGCGGTACGCCGTCTCGGCGTAGTCGCGCTGCTCGGAGTCGAGGTCGGTGTCCAGGAGGAGCGAGAGCATCCCGAGCAGGCCGTTGAGCGGCGTGCGGATCTCGTGGCTCATCTGGGCCAGGAACTCGGACTTCCGCCGCGACGCCTCCTCCGCCTCGTCGGCGCGGTGCCGTCGGCGTCGGCCCGTCAGGAGGCGGGCACCGGTCGGCGGCCGGCCCTGGGGGGAAAGGGACGGCACGTCATGATCTTGCCATACAGTGTCAAGTAGGCAGATAATGACACCACGTTGCGGCGGACTAAGGTGCGAGGCCGGGGAGGGCACATGGGCCTCAGAGAGCGCAATCGCTCCCGGACGGAGACCGAGATCGCGGAGGCGGCCGTCCGGCTGTTCACCACGCGAGGGTTCGAGGCCACCACCGTGGCCGACATCGCCGACGCCGCCGACGTGTCCGAGCGCACGTTCTTCCGCTACTTCCGCACCAAGGAAGACGTCGTCTTCGCGGGTCACGAGCGCTACCTGGCCTCGTTGTGCGAAGCCGTCACCGAGGCGGCGGGCGAAGGCGACGACCGCCGCGTGCTGGCCACCGTCATCCGGCGGTTCGCCCGCTACCTCCAGCGGCACCCCGAGGTCACCGACCGCCTCCGGCTGTGCACGACCGACGAACGGCTCTTCGAGCGGGTGCTGGCCATCCGCGCCACATGGGAGCGGTCCCTGGCCGACGCGCTGGCCTCGGCCAAGGGCAAGGAGGAGGCCTCCCTCGACGAGCGCATCCTCGCCAGCTCGCTCGTCGGAGCCCTCCAGGTGGCGCTGCAGCTGTGGGTGGCAGAGGGCCACGGCGACCTCGACCGGCTCGTTCGCCGGGCACTCGACCACGCCCTGGTGGCGGCCCCCGGCCGCTGAGGCCCGGCGCGAACGAGCGGCCCCGGAGGGCCGCTCACGATCAGGGGACGAGACGGGCGCTCAGCCGGCGCGGCGGCGCCGGGCGACCCACGCCTTGCGCAGCTTGCGGCGCTCCTCCTCCGAGGTGCCGCCCCAGATGCCCGACTCCTGGTTGGTGGCCAGGGCGAACTCCAGGCAGGCGGCCTGGGAGTCGCATGTGCGGCAGACCGCCTTGGCGGCGTCGATCTGCTCCAAGGCCGGACCGGTGGTGCCGACCGGGAAGAACAGGTCGGGGTCGGTGTCGCGACAGGCGGCGTTCAGACGCCAGTCGTCCTGGTCCCAGTCGATCGTTCGGCTCCAGGTGAGGGCCACCGTGGCCTCCTCGGCGGTGATTCGTGAAGCGGTTCACAAGGCGGGGACCGGCTCGTGAACGGCGTGGAAGGTGTCGGTAGGGCCTAGGGTACGGACGGCTGCTCGCAATTGCAAGCAGGTGGGGTGATTTTTTCGGGAGCCCAAAAGGGTGATTTCTGTCATAGCCCATAGGGGCGCCTCGGCCGACCGCCCGGAGAACACGCTCGAGGCGTTCGCCGAGGCCGCCCGGCAGGGCGCCGACGGGGTGGAGCTCGACGTGCGCCGGGGCCCCGACGGCGGTCTGGTGGTGCGCCACGACCCGCTGCCCCCGGGGGCCGCCGTGCCCGCGTCCGTGCCCTCTCTGGCGGCGGCGCTCGACGCCTGCCGGGGCCTGCTCGTCAACGTGGAGGTCAAGAACCTGCCCCACGAGCCCGGGTGGGACCCCGAAGAGACGGTGGCGGCCGAGGTGGTCGCCCTGCTGCGGGCCCGTGGCGGCGTCGACCGGGTGGTCGTCTCCTCGTTCTCGCTCGCCACCGTGGACGCCGTCCGGGCCGCCGCCCCCGGCGTCCCCACCGGGCTGCTCACGCCTGCCTGGTTCGAGCCGCAGGCGGCGCTGGCCCTGGTCGTGGAGCGGGGCCACGGCGCCGTCCACCCCTACCACGAGGCGCTCACCCCCGAGCTGGTGGCCGCCGCCCACGAGGCGGGCGTGAGCGTGACCACGTGGACGGTCGACGAGGCCGGTCGCCTGCGGGAGGTGGCGGCGCTGGGCGTCGACGCCGTCATCACCAACCGCCCCGGGTTCGCCCGGGCCGTGCTGTCGGCCTAGGAGGGCGGCACGAAGAGGTCGAGGCAGGCGGCGTGGTGGCGCAGCTCCACCGCCTCCACCTCGCCCAGGTAGTCGCCGTCCACCTGGTAGGGGAAGGGCCCGAACCCCGTCACCGCCACGCGGTCCAGGTGGTCGGCGGTGGCGATGCGCGGCGAGCGGCGCAGCCGTCGGCCGGAGCGCAGGGCCGAGGCGGCCGCGCCCAGCAGGGTGGTGAAGTGGAGGCTGCGGAAGGCCACCACCGACAGGCCGGTGTCGAACCCGGCGGCGGGCGCGGTGTTGAGCGGGAGGCCGCCCAGGTAGGTGTAGGGGTTGGTGTTCTGCACGATGGCGAACCCGGCCCCCTCGACCTCGGTGCCGTCAGCCTGCAGAGCGAAGCGCGGCCGGCTGCGGTCGTAGTGGCGGAACCAGGTGGCGAAGGCGGCGTAGACGAAGAGCGGGTGCCCGGCGTAGCGCTTGAGCGCCCCCCGCTTCTCCACCTGGGCCACCACGGCGGCGTCGAAGCCCAGACCCACGTTGAACAGGAAGTAGCGACCGTTCACCGAGCCCAACCCGATGCGTCGGCGGGCGCCGGCTCCCATCGCCGCCAAGAGCTCGCCGGTGGCCTCTACGGCGTCGTTCGTCATGCCGATGGTGCGGGCGAACACATTGGTCGAGCCGCCCGGGAGCACGCCGAGGGCGGTCGAGGAGCCCGCCAGGCCGTTGGCCGCCTCGTTCAGGGTGCCGTCGCCGCCCAGCACCACGACCGCGTCCAACCCGTCGGCGGCCGCGCCCTGGGCCAGGCGGGTGGCGTGCCCGCGACGCGAGGTCTCGGCCACCGTCACGTCGTGGTCCGCCGAGAGGGCCTTCTGGATGACGACGCGCGCCCGCGCCGTCACGGCGGACGCCGAGGTGTTCACGAGCAGGAGGACCCTCACGAGGACCGCACCGTCGCCGTGTCCCGGCGGCCCCGCGCCCCCCGTCGGCAGCGCCGGCGCGTCACCCGTCTTCGGCGGCGGAGCGCAGTTGCGCCAGGCTGCGGGCGAGCAACCGCGACACGTGCATCTGGCTGATGCCGAGGCGGGCGGCGATCTCCGACTGCGTCATGCCCTCGAAGAAGCGGTAGTGGAGGATCTTCTGCTCCCGAGGCGGCAGCTGACTGATCAGGGGGGACAGGGCGGCGCGGTGCTCGGCGTCGACCAGCTCGGGGTCGTCCTCGCCCATGTGCGCCCCGAGCGTGTCGCCGTCGTCGTCGCCCGGGCTCGGCGCGTCGAGCGAGGCGAACCGGTAGGCCTGGCCCGCTTCCAGCGCCTCCAGCACCTCTTCCTCCGACACCTGGGCCTCGGTCGCCAGCTCGGGGATCGTGGGGGAGCGGCCGAGATCCTGGCTCAGTGTGCTGATGATCTTGCCCAGCCGCAGGTACAGCTCCTGCATGCGGCGGGGTGCCCGCACGGCCCACCCCTTGTCGCGGAAGTGCCGCTTGAGCTCGCCCACGATCGTGTGGGTGGCGTACGTGGAGAACTCCACACCCCGGTCGGGGTCGAAGCGGTCGACGGCCTTGAGCAGCCCCACGGAGGCCACCTGCACCAGGTCGTCGAGCGGCTCGCCGCGGTTGCTGAACCGACGGGCGAGGTACTCCGCCAACCCGAGGTGGGCCTCGACCAGCTCGTCGCGCAGCGCGGCGTCGCGGGTGGTCGCGAACTCCGCGAACTTCCTGCGCAACTCCTCCCGCTGCTCGGGTTCGAAGCTCATGCCGTGCGGCGCTTGACCAAACGAAACCGCGGCCGACCGTCGAGGTCGCGCGACACGCCGTAGTCGTCGACCAGCGCTCGGAGGATCTGCTGTGAGAACTCGCTCAACGTCGGGCCCTGCGCCACGTCCTCCTCGAACCAGCCCACCCCTTCGACTTCGAGGCCGTCGGCGGCGACGTGGTACTGGAGGTTGACCGTGCCGACCTTGCCCTTGGTGCCGATGAGCGCGAAGCACAGCTCGTCGATCGCCAGGCGCAGGTCCTCCACCTGGTCGTACGTGAACCCGAGCCGGCTCGCGAGCCCGGTCGCGGTGACGCGAGCGAGACGGAGGAACTCGGGAGTCGCAGGAACCGTGAGCCGCACCTCGTCCTGCGTGGACACCAGGAACTCCTTCCTCGCAACGCTTCGATGCCGGCGCCGCCCCGTTCCCCCGCCCGCGACGCTAGCAGTGGCGTCAGTTGGTGGAATCCGCATTGCGTGCGAAACAATCTGCCGCCATGAACGTCGTCGTCTGCGTCAAGCAGATCCCCGACCCGGCCACCCCGGGGAAGCTGGATCCCGATACGAAGACCCTGGTCCGCGAGGGCAAGCTCATCCTCGACGACTCCGACTCCTACGGCGTCGAGATGGCGCTGCAGCTGGTCGACAAGGCGGGCGGCGGCGAGGTCACGCTCGTCTCCATGGCGCCCAACAACGAGGTCAGCGGCCTTCGCACCGCCCTCGCCATGGGTGCGAGCAAGGCGATCCTGGTCAGCGACGACACGCTGAAGGGCGCCGACGCGCTGACGACGGCCAAGGTGTTGGCCGCCGCCATCAAGCGGGCCGACCCGCAGCTGGTCCTGGCCGCCACCGAGTCGACCGACGGGTACACGGGCACCACCCCGGTGCAGGTGGCCGAGCTCCTGGGGCTGCCGTCGGTCACCTTCGCCAAGCACATCGAGGTCGACGGCGACAAGGTCAAGGTCGACCGGCAGACGGAGGCGGGCTACGACGAGGTGGAGTGCCCGCTGCCGTGCCTGGTCACGGTGACCGCTGGCGTGGTCGAGCCGCGGTACCCGTCGTTCAAGGGGATCATGGCGGCCAAGGGCAAGCCGGTCGAGGAGCTGAAGGTCGGCGACCTCGGCATCGAGGCGCCCATCGTGGGCCAGCAGGTGGTCGACGTGGCCGCCGCCGAGGAGCGCCAGGCAGGCGAGGTGGTGGTCGACGAAGGCGACGCGCACGAGCGCATCGTCGCCTTCCTGGAGGAGCTCAAGGTCATCTGAACACCGCCTCGTGGCCGCGGCTGCGAGGCGACCACGTTGTGTCCCGGCCGAGCGGCCCAGCCGTCGGCCTCCACGCTGAAAGGTTCTGTGCATGGCGTTCGACAAGGTGTGGGTGCTGGCCGAGACGGCCGACGGCAAGCCGACGGGCAGCACGCTCGAGCTGCTCACCAAGGCGCGGGAGCTCGGCTCCACGGTCGAGGCGTGGACGTTCGGCGACGGCGCGTCGCAGGCGGCGACGTTGGGCGCTCACGGGGCCACGAAGGTCTACGACGTCGGCGACGTGGGCGGTGCCCTGGCGGGGGTGCCGGTGGCGGCGGCCATGGCCGCCGCCGTGGAGGGCGGCAACCGTCCCGATGCCGTCCTCATGGCCACCTCCTACGACGGGCGCGACGTGGCGGGGCGCCTGTCGGCCAAGCTCGACGTGGGCGTGCTCACCAACGTCGTCGGCCTCTCCGACGACGGCACGGCCGAGCACGCCGTGTTCGGCGGCTCGACCATCGTGAAGGCGTCGTTCACCGGCCCGACGCCGTACGTCTACCTGGTGCGCCCGAAGTCCTTCGCCGCCGAGGAGAGCGGCGGTGCCATGCCCGAGGTGGAGACCGTGGCGGTGCCCGACACGGGGGCCACCAACGCAGCCCGAGTGGTGCAGCGCCACGTGGAGGAGCGCACCGGCCCCAAGCTCGACGAGGCCGCCGTGGTCGTGAGCGGTGGGCGGGGGCTGGGCGAGGCCGAGAAGTTCCAGATGATCGAGGAGCTGGCCCGACTGCTGAACGGTGCCGCCGGCGCCTCTCGCGCCGTGGTCGACGCCGGGTGGGTCCCGTACGCCTACCAGGTGGGCCAGACGGGCAAGACCGTCAAGCCCACCGTGTACATCGCCTGTGGCATCTCCGGCGCCACCCAGCACATGGTGGGCATGAAGGGCTCGAAGAACATCGTCGCCGTCAACAAGGACCAGGAGGCGCCGATCTTCTCGATCGCCGACCTCGGCATCGTGGGTGACGTGCACAAGGTGTTGCCGAAGCTGATCGAGGCGCTCAAGGCCCGGGGATAGGCCGAGCCGTGCCCGGCTGGAGCAACTGGGCCGGG
Source organism: Acidimicrobiales bacterium (assembly GCA_036260075.1). Taxonomy (GTDB): domain Bacteria; phylum Actinomycetota; class Acidimicrobiia; order Acidimicrobiales; family JAHWLA01; genus DATAAM01. Next base: position 7,425 of record DATAAM010000121.1, on the reverse strand, counting down.
AACCAGCAGTGCGCGCCGGCGTGGGTCGAGCACCCCGCCGGCGCCGCCGCGTTGCCGGACGTGGTGAAGGCGGCCGTGGCCGCAGGGCGGCGCGTCAAGGTGGTGGGGAGCGGGCACTCGTTCACCGACATCGCGGTGGCGCCGCCCGATGCCGTCCAAGTCGTGCTCGACCGGTGCGACTCGGTGCTGTCAATCGACCGGGAGCAGGGACTGGTGACCGTCGAGGCGGGCATCACCATCGCCGCGCTGAACGACGCGCTGGCGGCGGCGGGTCTCGCGCTGCCCAACCTGGGCGACATCGCCTACCAGACGATCGCCGGGGCGATCTCCACGGCGACGCACGGCACGGGTGTGCGGCTGGGCGGGCTGGCCACGCAGGTCGTGGGCTTGGAGCTGGTGGCGGCGGACGGTTCGGTCCTGTCCGACGCGGAGACGGTGGCGGTGGGGCGGGTGGGACTCGGTGCCCTGGGCGTGATCTCGAAGGTGACGTTGCAGTGCGTGCCCGCCTTCCGCCTGCACGCGGTGGAGGAGCCCATGCGGTTCTCCTCGCTGCTCGACGGGCTCGACCGCCACGTCGACGGCAACGACCACTTCGAGCTCTTCTACGTGCCCCACACCGACTGGGCGCTGACCAAGCGCAACAACCGCACCGACGAGCCGGTGGGCGGGATGTCGCGGTGGCGGTTCCTGCGTGACAAGGTGCTGATGGAGAACGTGGCGTTCGGGGCCGTGTGCCGGCTCGGTCGCCTGCGGCCCTCGTGGATCCCGCGCCTGAACACGGCGCTGCCGTCGAGCGGCCGGGTGGAGTACGTGAAGCCGAGCCACGAGGTGTTCGCCTCGCCCCGGTGGGTGCGCTTCACCGAGATGGAGTACTCGGTGCCCCGGGAGGCGGCCGTCGAGGTGCTCCAGCGGCTGCGCTCGTACATCGACTCGTCGGGCCTGCGCGTCTCGTTCCCGGTCGAGGTGCGGTTCACGGCGGGCGACGACATCCCGCTGTCGACCGCGTACGGCGGCGCGCGCTGCTACGTCGCCGTGCACGTGTTCAAGGGCATGCCGTGGGAGCAGTACTTCCGCGGCGTCGAGGCGATCATGCGGTCGGTGGACGGCCGGCCGCACTGGGGCAAGTTGCACTACCGCACGGCCGAGGACCTGGCGCCCGTCTACCCGGAATGGCAGCGGTTCCAGGTGCTGCGCAAGCGCCTCGACCCCGACGGCGTGTTCTCCAACGCGTACGTGGAGCGCGTCCTCGGCTGACGTGGGAAACTCTGCCCGGAGCTCACGGGAGGGGGTCGATCGATGAGACGGGTTCTGGTGATCGCGGCGTTGGTCGGTACGGCATTGGTGGTGCCGGCGTCGAGGGCGGAGGCGCTGGAGGCCGACACGCTCACATGTGCGGGGGAATACCCCGCGATCGTGCTGCACGGCGGGTACGCGACGGCGGGCCCGTTCGACATCCACTGCTGGCGGGTGGAGGCGTCGCCGTTGGCGGTCACACCGCTCGTCACAGGCAGCGCTCGGCTCGAGGTGTTCAACAACGGGCTCTGCACGCTGGGCCGCGGATGGGGGACAGTGCACGTCTCGTTCAACACGACCACGTTCCAGGAGTCCTACAGGGGCGACTTCCTCATGGCCGTGCTGAACGGCGTCGCCCAGATCGTCATCAACGACGGCACGTCGAGCGACGGTGCCGACAGCGCCGAGGGCACCGGTGAGGTGAGCGAGCTGCCGTGCTGTCCGATCTTCGTCTGCAACGACGTGAAGTCGGAGATCAAGTTCGAGGCTGTGTTCTTCGAGGCTCTGTAGGAGACAGCCGCACACCCCAGGTCATCGTGTGGGCGTCCCCTGGATCGAGGACGACGAGGCCGTCGCCTGAGTTCAGTGCGTCCGGCGCGCACGTCATGGGCTCGACGGCGATGACGTCCTCCACGAAGAGCTGCCACCAGCGCACGCTCTCGTCGCCCCACAGCACCGTGGTGAAGCCGTCGGGGTTGACGATGTGCGCCTCCCCGGAGGCGAGGTCGGTGAACGCGTTGTCGACCCGTCGGCCGTCGAGTGCCGCGCCGTCGGCGAAGTCGTAGGGCGTGCCCGCCGTGGGCCGCTTCTCCGTGGGGGCCAGGCGGTCGTCGGTGGCGAGGTAGGCGGCGGCGTCGAGGTGCACGACGATGTCCTCGACAGCGGCGCCGCGCCGGGCGGCGTACGGGTGCGTGGCCACGCCGTAGGGGCACGCCTCCGCGCCGGTGTTCTGTGCGGTGACGTGCGAGACGAGGCCCGCCCGCCCCAGTCGGTACGACGCAGTGAAGCGCATGGGGAAGGGCCAACCGGGGTGCGGGTCGAGCTGCACCTCGAGGACGACGTGCTCGGCGGTGCGCTCGGCCACGCGCCACGGGAGCGCGTGCACCAAGCCGTGCAGGGCGTGGCCGCGATCGGGCTCGTTGACCGCCAGCCGATACGTGCGGCCCCGCCAGGTCCACCGCCCGTCGACCACCCGGTTGGGCCACGGGGCCAGGACGGCGCCCGAGTAGCCGCGCGCCGACGGCTCGATCGCGGGCCGGCCGCCGACCTCGTACTCGCGCAGGGCGGCGCCCGTCTCGGCCACGAGGGCGCGCTGGTCCTCGAAGGCGAGCTCGATCATGCGGCATCGGTGGCGGCCAGCGCGAAGGCGAGGCCGTGGTCGGGATCCTCGACGGCGAGGCGAAGGTGCCAGCCGGTGACGGGCTCGCCCGCGTCCCAGAGGTACCACCGCAGCTCGGACGCGACGTCGCCCAGCTCGTCGGGCGGCAGCGGCCAGTCGTCGAGCGCGCCTGCCACCGCGGCGACTGCCCACCACGCCGCGAACCGTCCGGCCGCCATGCCCCGCCGTCGGCCGTGGGCGCCGCCGCTCGCCGCCGTCCAGGCCATGTGCGCCAACGCGTCGGCGGCCGCGATCTCGGCCAGCCGCACCCGTGGCGGCCCCAGCGCGGCGACGGCAACGGCGGCGTCGCCCTCGACCGCCACCGCGTCGGCCCGCCCGTTCGACTCCGCCGTCCACACCCCCGCCAGCTCCACCAGCGCCCTCTCCGCCTCCCCCACCGGTTCCGGCACCGGGATCGGCTCACCCGTGGGTCGCTCCCGGCGCCGGAACGAGGTGGAGGGCGGGAAGGGCGGGGCGGGGAAGTCGGCCTTGTCGGCGTGGTAGCGGGCGACGGGGTAGGCCGGCTCCCAGGGCTGGAGCACGAGCGGCAGGTCGAACACGGGCGGCACCTCGGCGGCGGACACGTCCTCGCCCCGCACCGCGCACTCGTGGGCGGCCACGGCGCCCACCGGGCCGGGCGGCACGTGCGGCGCCAAGTCGGCCCACGTGTGGGTGGAGGCCGCCACCTCGGGGAGGGGGCCGAGGGCGAAGCGCCCGGTCCCGGGCACCAGCATGCGGGCCGCCCACGGGGCGGGGGCCTCCAGGGCCAGGCGGTACTCGGCGTGGGCCGCCACCGGCCACAGCTGCTTGCCCCGTTCGAGCGCCTTCCGGCACAGGTCGCGAAGGCGCACGAGCTCGTCCCACTCGTGGGCGTCGCACAGGTCGTCGACGAGCCGGGTCAGCTCGTCGAGGTCGCCCCGCTCGACGGCGGCGGTCAGACCAGCGGCCACGGGTAGGCCCGGTAGCCGGGCGGCGGCATCGGCAGCTTGCGCACGCGGAGCAGGCGACGGGCCCGCTCGACCAAGGCGTCGACCTCGACGGGGTGGAGCAGCTCGCACAGGGCGCCGGGCACGTCGGTGGCCAGGCGTTCGACGTCGGCCAGGACAGGTTCGGCCACCCGCTGCCCGGCGAAGTCCCAGATCACCGTGCGCAGCTTGGGCTCGACGTGGAACGAAAGCCCGTTGTCGATGGCCCAGATGTGGCCGTCCTCGTCGAGCAGGCAGTGGCCGCTCTTCCGGTCGGCGTTGTTGGCCAGCACGTCGAACACGGCGATGCGGCGCAGCGCGTCGTGGTGCTCTTCCTCCTCCAGCAGCGTGAAGTAGTGCTGGTCGAAGTCGGCGGGCACGAAGCGTTGCAGCGAGCCCACGCCCAACGGGGCGTCCTCCCGAACGACCGTCTCCGGCACCAGGCGCCAGCCCAGCGCCAGTGAGAGGTGGTACGCCGCCACCTCCCGTCGGTAGAGCCCGTCGGGGAAGTCCCACAGCTCGCGCTCGCCCCGCTGCGGCTTGTACACGGCGGGCAGCCCCGTGCCCTGGTGGTGGACGTCGACGAGGAAGGTCGCGTTCGAGCTCCACGGCATCCGCCCCCGCACCTCGACCTCGCCCGAGGCCAGCACGGTCAGAGCGTCGGCGGCCGATGCCCGTTCGTCCGAGGGCACTGGTGGCCTTCCGGTTCGAGTGGGTAGCCGCACAGCGGGCAGGGCGAGCGGCCCGCGGCCACGAGCTGCGCGCCCCGGATGGCCAGGGCGGCCATCTGCTCGCGGGTGAGGACGAAGCGGGCTTCGCCCAGATCCTCGTCCTCGTCGCCCGCCTCCTCGGCGACGAGCAGGAAGCGGTCGATCTCCTCGCTGTAGGTGACGCCGAGGCTCCCGATCACCCACTCGGCCACGGCGGGCTCCTCGAGCTCGAGGTCGCGCGGAAGCTCCTGGGGTTGCGGCAGGTCTTGCAGCAGCTCGCCCACGTACGTGCAGAGCGCGGCCACCTGCGACTTCTCCAGCTTCAGCGTGACGAGCTCGGCGCCTTGGCGGGCCTGGAGGAAGAAGGTGCGTAAGCCGGGCTCGCCCACCGCGCCCACCGTGATGCGCTCCACCGCGTCGAGCTCGAACGAAGAGCTCACGACTTCAGCTCCGCGAGGTCGCCCACGAGGTTGACGCCCAGGACCATCGGCCCCTCGTCGCCGTAGGCGATGGCCGTGACCGAGCAGGGCGACACCACGATGCGTTGGAACAGGTCGAGGTGGGCGCCGACGGCGGCCGCCACCGCCGCCTTGATCGGATCGGCGTGCGAGACGAGCACGATCGTCTGCCCCGGGTGGTCGGCGCGCAGTCGCGTGACCGTGTCGGCCATGCGCGCCTGCATCTCGGCGAACGATTCGCCCCCCGGGAAGCGGAAGCCGACGGGGTAGCGCTGCACCGTCCGCCACTCCGGCAGCTTGGAGACGTCCTTGAGCCTGCGACCGGTCCACTCGCCGAAGTCGCATTCGAGCAGGCCGCGGTCCACCGTCACGCGGAGGCCGAGCGCGGCGGCGATGGGGGCGGCGGTCTCCCGGGCCCGCTCCAGCGGCGACGAGTACACGGCGTCGACCTGCTTCAGCGCGGCGATGCGCGCAGCGGTCGCCCGGGCCTGGGCCCGGCCGTCGTCGTCGAGGTGAAGGCCGCGGGCGCGGCCGGGGAGCACGTCGCCGGTGGTGGGCGTGCGGCCGTGGCGCACGAACAGCGCGAGCGTCGGGGCCGGGGGCTTCGGGCGCGGTGCCATGAGCGGCGCCCAACCTACTCTCGGCCCGATGGACTCTCTCGCACGCGTCACGGCCGCGGTGGTCGAGTGCCGGGCATGCCCGCGCCTGGTGGCGTGGCGGGAGCAGGTGGCGCGCGAGAAGCGGGCCGCGTTCGCCGACGAGCCGTACTGGGGACGGCCGGTCCCCGGCTTCGGCGACCCGGCGGCCCGGCTGCTGGTGGTGGGGCTGGCCCCCGCCGCCCACGGCGGCAACCGCACCGGGCGGGTGTTCACCGGCGACCGGTCGGGCGACTGGCTGTACCGGGCGCTGCACAAGGCGGGCTTCGCCAACCAGCCCACAAGCGCGCACGCGGGCGACGGCCTCCGGCTCACCGGCGCGTACGTCGCCGCTGCCGTGCGCTGCGCGCCGCCGGCCAACAAGCCGACCCCGGACGAGCGCGACCGGTGCCTGCCCTACCTCGCCCGCGAGCTTGCGCTGCTGGTGGACGTGCGGGTCGTCGTCGTCCTCGGCCAGTTCGGCTACGACGCCGTGGCCCGCTTGGTGGGGCTGCGACCCAAGCCACGCTTCGGGCACGGCGCCGAGGTGCCCTTGCCCGACGGTCGCACGATCCTGTGCTCGTACCACCCCAGCCAGCAGAACACCTTCACGGGCACGTTGACGGAGGCGATGTTCGACGCCGTGCTCAGCCGGGCGCGAGCGCTGTCGCTTCCGACAGCGCGTACGCCACGGCGACGATCCCCATGAAGGCGGCCACCGCCCGGCGCAGGCGGGCCTCGGAGGCCCGCACCGCCAGGTGGGCGCCGAGGCGGGCGCCCGGCACCACGCCGACCGAGAGCAGCACCGCGGTGCGCCAGTCGATGTCGCCCACGTGCGAGTGGGCGAGCGTGGCGGGGACGGCGAACAGCCCCACGCACACGAGGGAGGTGGCGATGGCGGGCTTGATCGGGATGCGGGCCGCCTCGGTGAACCCGGGCACCAGCACGATGCCGCCGCCCACGCCGAGGAGGCCCGACAGCAACCCGGCGGCGGTGCCCACGGCGGCCAGCACCGCGGGGTGTTCGCGGGCGTCGGAAGGCGGCAGGTGGGCGGGGGCGGCCGACTGCTCAGCCTCGGGGGCGGGAGGCACCTCCGTGCGAGGAGGGGCGGAACGGGCCATGCGCCACGCGGTGACGCCGAGCAGGGCCGCCGTCAGGATCATCAGCCAGTGGCCCTTACCCGGCACCTCCTGCGACAGCAGCGACCCGCCCACGGCGGCGAGCGCGCCGGGCGGCGTGGTCCACGCCACCACCCGCCAGCGCACGAGCCGTTCGCGTGTGTAGCGCCACGTGCCGGTGGCCGCGCTGGGCAGGATCGACGGCAGCGTGGTGCCGACCGCGAACGCGGCCGACACGCCGAGGAGGCGGATGGCAGGCGTCGACAGGACCGCGCCGCCCACGCCGAAGGCGGCGGACAGCACGCCGGTGGCCACGCCCGCGACGATCGTGAGGAGGGCGTGCAGCGGCGTGTCGTCCATCATCGGGGGACAGTCTGATCGTTGGCGGTCGCTCTAAGGTGATACCGATGCCGCCCCCCGACGTGTCAGCGCACCTCGAGCGCCTGCGCACCACCGGGCGCGACCTGGTGTCGTTGGTGGCGAGCGCCGAGCCCTCGGCGTTGCGGCGGGAGCCGGAGCCCGACGAGTGGTCGGCGGCCACAGTGGTGTGCCACCTGGCCGATGCCGAGCTGGTGTACGGCGTGCGGCTCCGGCTGATCGTGGCCGAAGAGCGGCCCGTGCTCACGCCCTACGACGAGCAGGCGTGGGCCGATCGCTTCGGCGACCTCGACGAGGACCCCAAGGACACCTTGGCCCGGTTCCGCACGCTGCGGGACGCCAACCTCCGCCTGCTCGACGCGCTGGTCGACGGCGAGTGGGACCGCACGGGGGTGCACCAGCAGCGCGGCCTGCTGTCGGTGTCGGGCACGGTGAAGCTCATGGCCGAGCACGACCGCACCCACCTCGACCAGATCCGACGGGCGCTGGC
>DATAAM010000120.1:0-3628 GCA_036260075.1 Acidimicrobiales bacterium | reverse complement strand
TCAACCAGGTAAGGCCCGTGGCCAGACGACCACGTTGATAGGCCGGAGGTGTACGCACAGCAATGTGTTCAGCCGACCGGTACTAATCGGCCGAGGGCTTGGGACAAACTCGCTCGTGCTCGCTATGGATGGTTCAAGGGGCAACCCTGTTGACAACCAAGGTTTCCGGTGGCCATAGCGGCGGAGTCACACCCGTTCCCATTCCGAACACGGAAGTTAAGCCCGCCAGCGCCGATGGTACTTGGGGAGAGATCCCCTGGGAGAGTAGGTCGCCGCCGGAATAGCTCGAGCGAAGCCCCCCGGGAGACTGGGGGGCTTCGTCGCGCTCTGGCCTCAGGTCAGCCAGCGCAACCAGAGCTCGTCGAGGGCCTCGCGCTCGGCGGGCGTGCGGGCGCGGTCGGCGGCGACCGCCACGGCCGATCTCAGCGGCTCGCTGCGCACCCACGCCGCCAGTCGGGCGTCGAGCTTCCCGAGGGCCAGCGGGACGGCCCGACGTTCGAGGAAGTCGAGGAGGTGGCCGGCCGCGTTCGGATGTGGGAAGGCGGCCCACCGGGCCAGCTTGGGCTCGGCGTCGGGGTCGATCCGTTCGATGGCCTCCAGCGCCTGTCCGGCCCGGTCGTCGCCGGGCGCCCGGGTGAGCACGTCGTCCCACCAGGCGTCGAGAAAGCGGCCGATCGCCTTCTTCTCGGGTGTGTCGACGAGGCGGTCGAGCACGACGGCAGGCTCGTCGAACGAGTCGGCCGCCAGGAGCTCCAGGATGCGAGGCACGTAGTGCAGCCGGCCGGCGTCGTCGCCGGTGGCGTCTGTCGCCAGTTGTTCGAGCTCCTCGAAGCAGACCTCGCGAAGGGGCTGCGTGCCGCCCGGCGGGCACACGCGCACGTACCCGGGCCGGTCGTCGCTCGGTTCGCCCTCCCAGCAGCAGTCGCAGCCGACGAGCCACGTCGGCCGCTCGTAGCGGGCGAAGGCGACGTACAGGTCCTCGATCGCCTCGTCCAGAGTGCGGTCCGCCACGGCACGAGTCTGCCCGGGCGTGCGGGGCGGGTGGGTAGAGTTTCCGCCGTGGCCCCCCCTCCTCGTGATCGCCGACGCGGCTCCGGGGAGCGGGAGGCGGCCAAGCGGGCCGTGGCCCGGGGTCGGGCCAAGGGGGCACCCGCCGAGAAGGAGCCGCCCAAGCAGTGGGGTGGCGTGGCTCGTCGAGGCGCCCGCGTGGTGGGCGAGCGCCGCGAGGGCACGGCGTCCGACGCCTGGCGGGAGGCGGTGGCCCGGGGCCGCCAGGACCAGGAGCGCCGCACCACCCCGCCACCGGCGTGGGAGCCCGAGGTGTGGGTGGTAGAGCGCGACCCCCAGCCCGCCCGGTCGCCGCGCCCCCCTCGCTCCAACGGGGCACCGGCCCGTCGCCCGAGGAAGCTCCCCGACGACGTGAGCAGCGAGCTGACCAAGGTGGCGGGACCCACCCGGTCGGCCCGCTTGGAGCAGGCGCTGGCCGATGCCGCCCGCGCCTACGAGCGAGACCGCTACCAGGACGCCCGGCGCATCCTGAAGCCATTGGCCGAGCGGGCTCCCGCTGCCGCCGCCGTGCGGGAGCTGCACGGGTTGACGCTCTACCGCATGGGACGCTGGCGGGAGGCGATCAAGGAGCTGGAGGCGTTCCGGGCACTGACCGGTTCCTGCGACCAGCACCCGGTCTTGGCCGATTGCCACCGGGCGCTGCGCCAGTGGACGACCGTCGGGCGCCTGTGGGAGGAGCTCCGGCAGGCGTCGCCCAGCGGCGAGGTGGTGACCGAAGGCCGCATCGTCATGGCCGGGGCCATGGCCGACCGAGGCGACATCGGCGCCGCCATCGCCCTCCTCGAGCGGGCCCGCACCGACGTCAAGCGCCCCAAGCTCCACCACCTGCGCCTGTGGTACGCCTTGGCCGACCTCTACGAGCGGGCGGGCGAGATCCCCCGCGCCCGGGAGCTGTTCCGGCGGGTGCTCGCCCACGACCGCGAGTTCGCCGACGTGGCCGAGCGGCTGGCCGGGCTCGACTGAGCGGCGTCACTGTCACACCCCCTCCGTACAATCGGAGGCAGCGCACTTCCCCCGCGTCGATTCGTTGCTCTGGGAGAGGTGTGCCATGAACGTGGTGGTGCTGCGCGGGATGCTCTCACGTCCCGCCGAGGAACGAGTGCTCGGCTCGGGCACCCGGCTGGTCTCGCTGGAGGTGCGCGTGCGACGGCCGGGGGAGAAGGCCGACTCCGTACCGGTGGCCTGGTTCGACCCGCCGCCCGCCTTCCCCTTGCTCACCGAGGGCGACGAGGTGGTGGTGGTGGGCCGGGTGCGGCGGCGCTTCTTCCGGGCCGGTTCGGGCACCAACAGCCGGACCGAGGTGGCCGCCGACCGAGTGGTCCCTGCCCGCCAGCGCAAGAAGGCGGCCGACGCCGTCGACGCCGCCGTCACCCTCATCGAGGCGGGCGGCTGATGCGGTTGTGGTGGGCATTGCTGCGGGCCGTCGCCGGGTTGCGACGCCGCGCTCGCCGCGGCCGGGCGACGGGCCTCCAGGGGGCGCTCGGCGTCCGGTGCCGCGCCGATGCACCACTAGGCTGGGCCCATGCCCATGGATCTCCAACAGCTGCTCGGCGACGAGGCCGACGCCCTCCTCGGCTACACATCGAAGAGCATCCCGAAGGAAGACCTCGTCCTCCCCGGTGGCGACTTCGTCGAGCGGGTCCTGATCGACTCCGACCGGCCGCCCGCGGTCCTGCGCAGCATCAACCAGGTGATCAACACGGGGCGCCTGGCGGGCACCGGCTACCTGTCGATCCTGCCCGTCGACCAGGGCATCGAGCACTCCGGCGCGGCCAGCTTCGCCAAGAACCCGGCGTACTTCGACCCCAAGAACCTGCTCGAGCTGGCGGTGGAGGCGGGCTGCAACGCGGTGGCCACCACGTTCGGCGTGCTCGGGATGACGTCACGCCGCTACGCCCACCGCATCCCCTTCATCGTGAAGCTCAACCACAACGAGCTGCTCACGTACCCCAACAAGTTCGACCAGGTGATGTTCGGCTCGGTGCAGGAGGCGTGGAACCTGGGCGCCGCCGGCGTCGGCGCCACCATCTACTTCGGCTCCGACGAGGCCACCCGCCAGATCCAGGAGGTGAGCGAGGCCTTCCAGGAGGCCCACGAGCTCGGGATGTTCACCGTGCTGTGGTGCTATCTGCGCAGCCCCGGGTTCAAGAAGGACGGCGTCGACTACCACCTGTCGGCCGACCTGACGGGCCAGGCCAACCACATCGGGGCCACCATCCAGGCCGACATCGTCAAGCAGAAGCAGCCGGAGAACAACGGCGGCTACACCGCGCTCGGCTTCGGCAAGACCGACAAGCTGGTCTACGACGAGCTCACCACCGACCACCCGATCGACCTCACGCGCTGGCAGCTCGTCAACTGCTACATGGGCCGCGTGCCCCTGATCAACAGCGGCGGGGAGTCCAAGGGCGAGGGCGATCTCGGCCAGGCCGTACGCACCGCGGTCGTCAACAAGCGGGCGGGCGGGGCCGGGCTGATCGTGGGCCGCAAGGCGTTCCAGCGTCCTTTGAAGGAGGGCGTGGAGCTGCTCAACGCCGTACAGGACGTCTACCTCGACGAC
>DATAAM010000119.1:0-2230 GCA_036260075.1 Acidimicrobiales bacterium | reverse complement strand
CGAGCGCATGACCACCCAGGACGTCGAGGCCATCACCCCCCAGACCCTGATCAACATCCGCCCCGTGGTGGCGGCGATCAAGGAGTTCTTCGGCACCTCGCAGCTGTCGCAGTTCATGGACCAGACCAACCCGCTGTCGGGGCTCACCCACAAGCGCCGCCTCTCGGCGCTCGGCCCCGGCGGCCTGTCCCGGGAGCGGGCCGGCTTCGAGGTCCGCGACGTGCACTCGTCGCACTACGGCCGCATGTGCCCCATCGAGACCCCGGAAGGCCCCAACATCGGCCTGATCGGCGCCCTGGCCACCTACGCCCGGGTCAACGAGTACGGCTTCATCGAGACCCCGTACCGCAAGGTGGTCGACGGCCGCGTCACCGACGAGATCGTCTTCCTCGCCGCCGACGAGGAGGAGGAGCACGTCATCGCCCAGGCCAACGCCGGCCTCGACGACAACGGCAACTTCACCGAGAGCCGCGTGCTGGTGCGCCGGGCGCCCCAGGGAGCGGGCGTGCGGGTGGGCGCCACCACCACCTCCTACGGCACCACCTCGGAGGTCGACTTCGTGCCGCCGTCCGAGGTCGACCTGATGGACGTCTCGCCCAAGCAGATCGTGTCGGTGTCCACCGCGCTCATCCCCTTCATCGAGCACGACGACGCCAACCGGGCGCTCATGGGCGCCAACATGCAGAAGCAGGCGGTGCCGCTGGTGCGGCCGGAGGCGCCGTTCGTCGGCACCGGCGTCGAGGGCCGGGTGGCCCGCGACGCGGGCGAGGTGATCGTGGCCGAGGAAGACGGCGTCGTCACCGAGGTCACCGGCGACCACATCACCGTCGAGTACAAGAAGCGGGGCAAGAAGGTCGAGCGCCTGGCCAAGTTCCGGCGGTCCAACCAGAACACCTGCATCAACCAGCGCCCGCTCGTGAACGAGGGCGACAAGGTGAAGGCGGGCGAGGTGCTGGCCGACGGCCCCTCCACGCACCACGGCGAGATCGCCCTCGGCAAGAACCTGCTCGTGGCCTTCATGCCGTGGGAGGGCTACAACTTCGAGGACGCCATCATCCTCAGCGAGCGTCTGGTGAAGGACGACGTCCTCACCTCGATCCACATCGAGGAGCACGAGGTCGACGCCCGCGACACCAAGCTGGGCGCCGAGGAGATCACCCGCGACATCCCCAACCTCTCCGAGGAGATCCTGAAGGACCTCGACGAGCGGGGCATCATCCGGGTGGGTGCCGAGGTCGGCTCCGGCGACGTGCTCGTCGGCAAGGTCACCCCCAAGGGCGAGACCGAGCTCACCCCCGAGGAGCGCCTGCTGCGGGCCATCTTCGGCGAGAAGGCCCGGGAGGTCCGCGACACGAGCCTCAAGGTCCCCCACGGCGAGTCGGGCAAGGTCATCGACGTGCGGGTCTTCTCCCGGGAGGACCAACACGAGCTGCCCCCCGGCGTCAACCAGCTCGTGCGGGTCTACGTGGCCCAGAAGCGCAAGATCAGCGAGGGCGACAAGCTGGCGGGCCGCCACGGCAACAAGGGCGTGATCGCCAAGATCCTCCCGGTGGAGGACATGCCGTTCCTCGCCGACGGCACCCCCGTCGACATCATCCTCAGCCCCTTCGGCGTGCCCTCCCGCATGAACGTGGGCCAGGTGCTGGAATCGCACCTGGGCTGGGCCGCCCGCTGGGGCTGGAGCCAGGACGGCTCGCAGGTCGGCGCCGAGCCGGCACGGGGGATCGAGCACAAGACCCGTCCCGTCACCGAGCCCGCGGTGTGGACGGCCACCCCCGTGTTCGACGGCGCCCATTGGGACGAAGCCGACGACGCGGGCCGTCATCCCACGATCAAGCAGCTCTACTCCGACCTCAACGCCGAAGGCGCCGACGGGTCGCGCCTGATCGGCGAGGACGGCAAGGCCACGCTGTTCAACGGCCGCACCGGCGAGCCCTACGACAACCCCATCTCGGTGGGCTACGTCTACATCATGAAGCTGGCCCACCTCGTGGACGACAAGATCCACGCTCGGTCCACCGGCCCGTACTCGATGATCACCCAGCAGCCCCTGGGCGGGAAGGCCCAGTTCGGCGGTCAGCGCTTCGGGGAGATGGAGGTGTGGGCCCTCGAGGCCTACGGCGCCGCCTACGCGCTCCAGGAGCTGCTCACGATCAAGTCCGACGACGTGCTCGGCCGCGTGAAGGTCTACGAGGCCATCGTCAAGGGCGAGAACATCCCCGAGCCCGGC
>DATAAM010000118.1:0-16628 GCA_036260075.1 Acidimicrobiales bacterium | reverse complement strand
CCGTTGCCGCTGAGCTCCGCCTCCCCGCCGTCGGCGTTGCGCAGCTGCATGGTGACGTCGGTGCCCTCGACACCCGGCGTGACGCGCATGATGCCGTCGGCGCCGATGCCGAGGCGGCGGTCGCACAGCGAGCGGGCCAGGTCGGCCGACAGCGGCGTGCGGCTGTCGAGGTCGAGGAGGACGAGGAAGTCGTTGCCCAGGCCGTGGTGCTTGGTGAGGGTCAGGGTGGTGGGCATTCGCCCCATTCTCGCAGCAAGGCCGGCAGCACGGCACCAGGATCCTCGGCCGCTCCGAACCAGGTGATGCGCGGGTCGCGCCGGAACCACATGCGCTGCCTGCGGGCGAACGCGCGAGTGCGCCGAACCACCTCGTCGAGGGCGTCGGCCAACGGCACGCCCTGCTCCACGTGGGCCAGCACCTCCTTGTAGCCGAGCGCCTGGCGGGCGGTGCGCGAGAGGGGCCGGGGCAGCTCGACGAGAGACCGCACCTCGTCGACCAGGCCGGCGCGCACCATGTCGCGGACGCGTACCGCGATGCGAGCCACCACCACCGGGCGGGGCAGCCACACGCCCGCCAGCCGGAAGCGCGACGGCGGGTGGGCCTCCAGCCCGGGGCCGAACGAGGAGAACGGCCGACCGCTGCCCAACGTGACTTCCAGGGCACGCAGCACCCGACGGCGGTTGGTCGGCTCCATGCGAGCGGCGGCCACCGGGTCGAGCTCGGCCAGTCGTCGGTGGAGGGCCGACGTGTCGGGCTCGGCGTCGAGCTCAGCGCGCACCTCCGGCCACTGCCCGGGCACGTCGAGCGCGTCGACGACGGCTCGCAGGTACAGGCCGGTTCCCCCGACGAGCAGGGCCCGTCGGCCGCGCCCTTCGATGTCCGCCAGCGCCTCGGCGGCGGCCGCTTGGAAGCGGCTGACCGACCAGTCCTCCCACGGATCGGCGAGGTCGAGGAGGTGGTGGCGCACCTCGGCCCGTTCGACAGCGGTGGGCTTGGCCGTGCCGATGTCCATGCCGCGGTACACCTGCATGGAGTCGACCGACACGAGCTCCACGTCGGGCAGGGCGCGGGCCACGTCCAGGGCCAGCGCCGACTTCCCCGACGCGGTGGTGCCCACGAGGGCGAGGTGCCGCGGCCCTGGTGTCATGCGACACCGAGCCGGGCCACGAGGTCGTCGAGGGCGTCGGCCACCGACCCGGGCGCCACCACCGGCAGCAGGTGGCCGCCCTCCAGCACGGCGACGGGCCAGCCTCGGCCCGCGGCCTCGGCCTCGTCGCCCGCATAGGCGGCGCTGAACCGCAGGTAGCCGCACGGGGCGTCGGGCCAGGCGGGGACGTCGGGCATGGGCTCCTCGAGCAGCGCCACCGGCACGGGTTGCAGCTCGTCGAGCACGCGGTCGCGCAGCGCGGGCTCGGGCAACAAGGCGTCGACGGCCGCCGGGTCGAACCAGTCGCACCACGGCGGCAGCATCCCGTCGTGGCGGGCCAGCTCGGCCAGGCGGCCTCGCAACGACGGATGGACGGAGGCCAGCCGGCTGCGGCCGGGATGGGGCAGGCCCGCGTCGGCGAAGAGGTAGCCGACCGGGGTGGCGCCCCGTCGCCGCACGGCGACGCCGATCGACGGCAGCAGCGGGCCTGCGCCGCTGTGCCCGACGAGCAGCACGCGGTCGGCGCCCGCCGCCGCCACCGCGTCGGCCACGGCCTCCGCCTGCGGCCCCACGAACGGCGGCCCCGTGCGGGAGGCGTCGAGGAGGCTCGGCACCACGGCGGTGCGGCCCCGGCCGCGCAGGACCCGGGCCACAGGCTCCCACGTGGCCGGGCCCACCAACGGGCTGTGCACGAGGACCGTGGCGGTCATGTGCGGCGCAGGTGCGTCAGACGGCGGCGACCGGGATCGTCACGCGGTGCCGTGGTCGAGCCGTCACCCCGACGAGCTCGCCCATGAGGTGGTGGGGAGCGGCGTCGGTCACCCGCACGTCGGCGAACGTGCCCGCGGGCAGCGCGGTCGGGGCGGCGAAGTGCACGAGCTTGTTCTGCCGCGTGCGCCCCGACACCAGGGCGGGGTCGCGCTTGCTCGGGCCCTCCACCAAAACCTCCTCCACCCGGCCCACCCGGGCGGCGTGCTTGCGCAACGCCGAGCGCTCGACCACGACCCGCAGCCGAGCGAAGCGCTCGGCTGCCACCTCAGGAGGCACGAAGTCGTCGACCCGCTCGGCCGCCTCGGTGCCAGGGCGAGGCGAGAACAGGAACGTGTACGCGCTGTCGTACTCGGCTTCCGCCACGACCTCGAGCGTGCGCTCGAAGTCGTCGTCGGTCTCGCCCGGGAAGCCGACGATGACATCGGTGGTGACGGCCAGGTCGGGCACCGCCGCCCGGGCCGCGGCCAGCCGGGCGAGATAGCGCTCGGCCGTGTAGCCGCGGTGCATGGCCGCCAGCACGCGGTTGCTGCCCGCTTGGAGGGGGAGGTGCAGGTGCTCACACACCGTGGGCGTCTGCGCCATGGCCTCGATCGTCTCCGGGCGCAGGTCCTTGGGGTGCGGGCTCGTGTAGCGGACGCGCCTGATGCCGTCGACCGACCCCACCGCCCGCAGCAGGTCGGCGAAGAGGGGACGTCGCCGGGTGAGGTCGCGGCCGTAGGAGTTCACGTTCTGGCCCAGCAGCGTGACCTCGACCGTGCCCGCCGCCGCCAGCGACCGCACCTCGCCCACGACCTCCTCGACGGGGCGGCTGATCTCCCGGCCCCGCACCGAAGGCACGATGCAGAAGGCACAGCTGTTGTCGCAGCCGATCTGGATGGTGACCCACGCCGCGTAGGGCAGGTCACGGCGAGCGGGCAGGGCCGACGGGAAGGCGTCGGACTCCTCCAGGATCTCCATGACCGGGCCCTCGAGCTCGGCCCGCCGCAGCAGCTCGGCCACGTTGGCGACGTTGTGGGTGCCGAAGACGACGTCGGTGTGCCCGGCCCGCTCCTGGATCAGCCCGCGGTCCTTCTGGGCCAGGCAGCCGCCCACGGCGATCTGCAGGCCCGGCCGCCGTTCCTTGAGCGCCTTCAGGTGGCCGAGGTTGCCGTACAGCTTGTTGTCGGCGTTCTCGCGGATGCAGCACGTGTTGAGGACGACGACATCGGCCTCCTCCACGCTGTCGGTCGCCTCCATGCCCTCCGACTCGAGCAGGCCCGCGATGCGCTCCGAGTCGTGCTCGTTCATCTGGCAGCCGAACGTGCGGACGAGGAACTTCCGAGTCATGAGGACACCAGCATGGCACCCGTCACCCGTGGCGCGAACGCTGTGGAAGGCGCGCGCCACCGCCGCAGCCTGACTGCTACGCCGAGCGGCCCGTCAGAGCGACGGGACGACTGCCTCGACCGCCGGCTCCTCCCGCATGTCGAGCATCGTGGGCAGACGTCGCTCCCGATCCTCGACGAGCAGGCGGATCGCGGTGCGCCCTTCTCCGTCGATCTCGATGTCCTTGAAGGCGGGAACGCACACAAGGTCGACGCCTGACGGCGCCAGGTACCCCCGTGCGATCGCGATTGCCTTCACGGCCTGGTTGAGCGCGCCCGCGCCGACGACTTGCACCTCCACCGACCCGTACTGGCGGATGACACCGGCCATCGCCCCCGCACAGGAGTTCGGGTTGGACTTGCTCGAGACCTTGAGGACTTCCATGGCATGGCCCCCCCAGCTCCAGTACTCCCGCACGTTGACTGGTCGCTGCTCAGTTCGACGGAAACCGACGCACTTCCTTCAAAAGCGGCTGTCGCTTTTGCCGAACGACACCTCCTTGCTACTCGCGGGCTCCACACTCGCCACCCCTGGGCGGGCGCGCAGGCGCAGGGTGCCCACACACGGTCGGGGCATCCGCGTCGCCGCTCGGCGGCCGAGGGCCGGCTCGGCCTGCACGAGCGACGACGCAAATGCGATGGAAGTCGCGCGCCCCCGGGGCTCGCGCGCGACGAGTGGCTAGTCGAGCGTGATGGGCTCGTCGTCGCCTGGGCCGTGCCCGAGCGGGACGTCGACCAGCGGCTCGGCGAGGCCCACCTGTCGGCGGATGCGTTCGTCGAGCTCGGCCATGATCCCCGGGTTGTCGGTGAGGAACGCCTTGGCGTTCTCCCGGCCCTGGCCCAATTGCTCGCCTTCGTAGGTGTACCAGGCACCGGACTTCTTCACGATGCCGAGATCGACGCCCACGTCGATGATCGAGCCCTCCCGACTGATGCCCTTGCCGTACATGATGTCGAACTCCGCCTGCTTGAACGGCGGTGCCACCTTGTTCTTCACCACCTTGACGCGGGTGCGATTTCCCACCACCTCGACCCCGTCCTTGATCGACTCGATGCGGCGGATGTCGAGGCGCACCGACGAGTAGAACTTCAGCGCCCGGCCACCCGGCGTGGTCTCCGGGTTGCCGAACATGACGCCGATCTTCTCCCGCAGCTGGTTGATGAACACGGCGATCGTCTTGGACTTGCTGAGCGTGCCGGTGAGCTTGCGCAGCGCCTGCGACATGAGCCGGGCCTGGAGCCCCACGTGGCTGTCGCCCATGTCGCCTTCGATCTCGGCTCGGGGGGTGAGCGCCGCCACCGAGTCGATCACGAGCACGTCGAGCGCGCCCGAGCGGATGAGCATGTCGGCGATCTCCAGCGCCTGCTCGCCGGTGTCGGGCTGCGAGATGAGCAGGTCGTCGATGTTGACGCCGATGGCCTTGGCGTACACCGGGTCCATGGCGTGCTCGGCGTCGATGTAGGCGCAGATGCCCCCGTTGCGTTGGGCTTCGGCCACCACGTGCATGGCCAGGGTGGACTTCCCCGACGACTCCGGCCCGTAGATCTCGACGACGCGGCCCCGGGGGACGCCCCCGACGCCCAGGGCGAGGTCGAGCGACATGGCGCCGGTGGAGACGGCCTCCACTGCCATGTGGGTGCTCTCCCCCATGCGCATGATCGAGCCCTTGCCGAACTGCTTCTCGATCTGGCCCAAGGCCATGTCGAGTGCCTTGTCACGCTCCACGGCGGTCCCCTCTCCTCTCGGGTGGTCGGCGGTTCGAGGTCCACCCTACGGAGAGGGTGTGACAATTACGCAGGCGTACTTTCGCCAGTGTAGTTCCGAACGTGCGTTCGATGCAAGTACCCAGCCGCCGCCTCACCTCGTGGGCAGCGGCAGCCGCTCGACCACGGCGTACTGCGAGCCCCGGGGGTGGAGCCGGCTCGTCACCAGCGTCAACTCCCCCACCTCCCACCGGCCTCCCAGCGGGGTGCCCACCAAGCCGCGCAGCGGGGCCCGTCCCCGGTTGGCCCGGGCCAACGTGAGATGCCCCCGGAACGGCCGTCGCGGCGGCGGGACGCCCACGGCCCCGGTCGCGCGCACCACCGCCTCGGCCAGCTCGTCGAGGCCGTCGACGGGAACGTGCAGGACGCCGTCGCCGAAGCGGCCCACGGCGGGGCCGACGACGGCCACCGGCCGGGCGTCGAACGCCACCGTCGCCAGCGCGGCACGCGCCGCCGCCTCGTCGGCTTCGCCGAGGAAGCGCAGCGTGACGTGCCACTGGTCCTCGGTCGTCCATCGCAGGCCGGGCACCGCAGGCCGCGGCAGCGCCCGCAGGGCGGCGACGACGTCGGGGGGCGGCCACACGGCGACGAACAGGCGCACGACTCGACAAGAATGCCCCGGTGCCTGCCACTCGGGACCGCATCCGTGCTCTCATCCCACCCACCGCCCGTGAGGCCCTCCCCCCCGGTGCCCGGCGCGCTGCGAGCAGGGCCAAGCGCCTCGCCCGCCGAGCCGTCGGGCGGGGCAAGCTGGCTCGCCAGCTCGTGTCCCGACAGGCGGTCTTGGGCTTCGACGACCTCCCCACCCGCACGGCAGTCCGCATCGCGTACAACACCGTGCTCCTCCGCGAGCCGGACCCGCCGGGCATCGAGCACTTCGCCGAACGGCTGGAAGTGGAGGGCATCACCCGGCAGCGGATGCTCGAAGTCATGCGCGGCTCGGAGGAGGCCTACTTCAACGTCCGCTTCACCGATCTCCTCAACTCGCTGCACCTGAGCCGCTGCGACTTCGTGCGCAGCCTGCCCCGCGCCCGGCGCATCCTCGACCTGGGGGGCACCCATCAGCAGAACCGCGAGGGCGCCTTCGTGCACCTCGGCTACCCGTACCCGTTCGAGAAGCTCGTCCTCGTCGACCTCCCCATCGAGGAGCGTCACGAGATCTACCAGCTCAGCGAGGAGGCCGACGTGGTCCCCACGCCGCTCGGCCCGGTCGAGTACGCATACCACTCCATGGCCGACCTCTCGCGCTACGAGAACGACACCTTCGACCTGGTCTACAGCGGCCAGACGATCGAGCACGTGACCGAGGAGGAGTGCGACGACGTGCTGGCCGAGACGTGGCGCGTGCTGCGGCCCGGTGGGTGGTTCGCGGTCGACACGCCCAACGACACCGTGTGCCGGCTGCAATCGCCCGACTTCATCAACGACGACCACAAGGTCGAGTACACCCACGAGCAGTTCAGCGCCAAGCTCGAGAAGGCGGGTTTCGTGATCCGCGAGGCCTTAGGCCTCAACTACCTCGGACGGCCGGCGTCGGAGGGGGGCTTCGACCTGGCGGAGGTGGCGGGCAACCGCGGCGTGTACGGCGAGCCGCAGGACTGCTACCTGCTCGCCTACCTCGCCCAGAAGCCCGAGTAGATGCGCAGCCTTGTCGTGCTCCCGACCTACAACGAGGCGGAGAACATGCCGGTGGTGCTGCCGCGCATCCGTGAAGCCCTGCCCGCGGCGCACGTCCTCGTCGTCGACGACAGCAGCCCCGACGGCACCGCCGACAAGGCAGAGGCGCTCGCCGCCGAGCTCGGTGCCGTCGACGTGCTGCGCCGCACGGGCCCGCGGGGGCTCGGTCCCGCGTACGCGGAAGGCTTCCGATGGGGCCTCGAGCGCGGCTTCGACGTGCTCGTCGGCATGGACGCCGACCTCTCGCACGACCCGGCCGTGCTCCCGGAGCTGGTCGCGGTCGTCGCCGACGGACGGGCGGACATGGCGATCGGCTCGCGCTACGTCCCCGGCGGCGCCATCCCCCACTGGCCCGCCCACCGGCGCGCCCTGTCGCGCTGGGGCAACCGCTACGCCACCGCCGCGCTCGGCCTGCCGGTCCGCGACGCCACCAGTGGCTACCGCGCCTTCTCGGCCGAGCTGTTGGGGCGGATCGACACCGCGCACTTCCGCGCCGGCGGCTACGGGTTCCTCATCGAGCTCGTGTACCGCGTGAAGCGGGCGGGCGGGCGGATCGCGGAGACGCCCATCGTCTTCGTCGACCGCGAACGCGGCGAGTCGAAGATGAACAGCCGCATCATCGTGGAGGCGATGGTGCTCGTGACGCTCTGGGGGTTGCGCGACCGCCTCGCCGCCCTGCGCCGCCGGTGACGCGCTCCGAACAGCTCGAACGGCTCGATCGGCTCGCGCCGTGGCTGCTGGGCGCGCTCACGTTCGCGTCGTGCCTGGCCTTCATGCCCGAGTACCCCACGGAGTGGGACTCGATCCAGCTCACCTTCGGCGTCGACCACTTCGACGTGACAGGCGGCTCGCCCCACCCTCCCGGCTACTGGCTCTACGTGATGCTCGGTCGGATCGTCACATGGCTCACGCCGCTCCCCGCCGATGCCGCCCTGAGCGTCCTGTCGGCCGCGGCGGCAGGGGCGACCGTCGGCCTCACGTACGTGATCGGCAGGCGCTTCGGTGGCCGGCGGCTGGGTGCGGCCGCCGCGCTCTTCCTTGCGACCTCGCCGTTCCTCCTCTTCTACGGCGCCACCGTCTCGACGTACGCCTTCGACGCGTTGGTCGCCACCGTGCTCGTGCTCCTCGCCGCGAACGCCCGCCCGGGGTCGTGGCACGGCTGGGCGGCGGCCGCCGCCCTCGGGCTCGGTGCCGGGCTGCGCCAGACGACGCTGATCGTCCTGGGCCCGGTGGCGCTGTACGCAGCCATCGTGTGCGTGCGCTCGCTTCGGGCGGCGCTGGCGGTGGCGGCGGCGGGCGCGCTCGCCGTCCTCGCCTGGTTCGTGCCGATGATCGTGGAGCAGCCCGGCGGGCTCGCCCTGTACCGCTCCTTCAGCGACAGCTACCTCGACGACGCGCTGCGAGGGACCTCCGTCTTCTACGGGGCGCCCCGCACCGGGATCGTCAACAACCTGGGCCAGGCCACCGGCTACACGCTGGCGGCCGTCATCGTGCTGTTGCCGGTCACCGCGGTGGCGGCGGTGCTGTCGCGCCGACGGGAACAGCCCACCGTGGCCGCGTCCGCGGCGGAGACGGCGGCCACCAAGCGGATGGCCGTGCTGCTCGGCCTCGTCGTGGGCGTCTCGCTGGTATTCGTCCTCCTCATGCACTTCGGCAAGGCCGGCTACGTGCTCTCGTACCTGCCCGCTCTCGCGCTCCTCCTGCTGTGGCCTCTCGCCCGCCTGCGCGGTACCGCCTTGGCCGTCGCCGGCGTGCTGCTCGTGGGCGCCTGCGCGCTCGACCTGTCGCGGTTCGTGTTCGCCCGGGGCGTCCTCCCCGAGACGAACTCCGTGCAGGACGGTCTGTGGTTCACACAGCACCGCCACGGCGCGCCGTACCGCCTCACCCGGGCGCTGATGCAGCAGGTCGACCGCGAGACCCGCGCCTACCTCGAGCTGGCCGACGACTTCGACCCCTCGCGCCACGCCTTCGTGTACGTCTTCCTCGACGGCGGCCACCGCTTCCGCCACGCGGCCTACACCATGCCGCAGTTCACGATGCACAACGTCGTGCGAGGTGTGCACCGCAACACCGCCTTCGACAAGCACATGACGTACCACGACGACCACGACGTGGAGGTGCCCGTCGGCGGCGAGGCCGTCTACGTCCTCGACGTGCCGTTCCCCGAGACGATGACACTGGAGCAGCAGGGCCGCATCCGGCCCCACCGCCTCGACAGCGGCCCGACGGTGTGGGTCGTGCCGCCCGGCGTGACCATGTTCGGCGTCGAGGTCGTCGAAGACCCGTTCTGGGGGAGGAATCCCGGCAAATAGCGCGGGATTCATCCCCCAGAACGGTCGAGGAGGCGGCGGCGCAGCACCTCGAGGGCGGAGATCGCCGCGTACTGCCGCACCCGGTCGCGGTCGCCGGGCAGGCGGACCGACACCACGTCGGTGAACCCGTCGAGGCGCAGGCCGATGAACACCGTGCCCGGCCGTTGGCCGTCCTGCTCAGTGGGGCCGGCCACGCCCGTGATCGACAGGCCCACGTCGGAGCCGAGCACCTTGCAGGCGCCCTCCGCCATCGCCCGGGCCGCCCGCTCCGACACCACCGGCCCTTCGGGCACGCCGAGGAGGTCGCGCTTCACCTCGGTGGCGTACGACACCACGCCGCCCCGGAACCACTCGCTCGCGCCCGGCACGTTGACGATGCGCGACGCGATCAGGCCCCCCGTCACCGACTCGGCCACTCCGAGCGTGAGCCCCTCACGCACGAGCAGCGCGCCCACAGCCGACTCCATGGTCTCGTCGTCGATGCCGAACACCACCGGCCCGAGCAGCGCCCGCACCTCGGCCTCCTCCGCCGCCAGCAGAGCCTCGGCCTCCTCGCGGGTGGCGGCCTTGGCCGTGATGCGCACCTTGATCCCCTCCATGCCGCCGGCCAGGAAGGCGATCGTGGGGTTGCCCGCGGCGTCGAGCGCCTCCAGCCGCGGCGCCACCGTCTCCGCCAACGTCGACTCGGCCAACCCCCACGTGCGCAGCACCCGCGAGACGATGGTGGCCTGCGTGCCCGCCCGCGCCTGCAGGTCGGGGAGCACCGCCCGCTCCCACATGTCCTGCATCTCGTAGGGAACGCCGGGCACGGCGTACACCACCTTCTTCCCCACCGGACAGACGAGCCCGGGGGCAGTCCCCCGAGTCTGCGGGATGACGGTGGCCCCACGGGGGACGTCGGCCTGTCGGGCGTTGTTCTCCGACATGGCCCGACCCCGCGCCTCGAACATCGCCCGGATGGTGTCGACCATGGCCTCGTCGCGCTCCAACGGCACGTTCATCACCTCGGCGATCGCCTCGCGCGTGATGTCGTCCTGGGTGGGGCCCAGGCCGCCGCACACGATCACCGCCTCCGAGCGCGACAGCGCCGTGCGGATCGCCTGCACGATGCGGGCCAGGTTGTCGCCCACCTTCACCTGGAAGTGCGAGTCGATCCCGGCTGCCGCCAGCTGCTCCCCGAGCCACGACGAGTTGGTGTCGACGATCTGCCCCAGCAGCAGCTCGGTGCCGACGGCCACGACCTCACACCGCATCGGCACTCACCCGCGCGTCGAGGAGGTACTGCGCACCGGTCACGAGCGCGAGGGCGACTCCCGCCCACAGCAGCGTGTCGGCCACGGACGTCGGCACGTCGAGCGGCAGCACGGCGAAGCCGACGGCCACGTCCTGCACGACCGTCTTCACCTTCGCCCACGAACGGGCAGGCACGGAGACGCCGTGCCTGCCGACGACCATGCGGTACGCGCTGATCAGCAGCTCCCGACCGGCGATCAACGCCACGGGCAGCCACCAGAACACGTCCTCCACCACCAACGCCGCCATGGCCCCGAGGACGAGGAACTTGTCGGCCAACGGGTCGAGGAAGGCACCCGACCGGGTGGTGCCGTGGCGCCGGGCCAGGTAGCCGTCCACGCCGTCGGTGCCCGCCAGCACGATCCAGCACGCGAGCGTCCACCAGCTCTGCGGCCGGGCGAGCACCAGCGCCAGCAGCACCGGCGTGGCCGCCAGCCGACCGATCGTGACCGCGTTCGCGGGCGTGGCCAATGCAGAGGGGCCGAACGTATCGGTGGCCACCCCTATGCCACCTCGGCTTCGAGGTCGGGGCCCTCCGCCCCCGTCACCCGCACGGTGGCGAACGAGCCCACCGCCGTCGCGGTGGGCACGTGCACCACGCCGTCGATCTCGGGGGCCTCCCGGTGCGAGCGGGCCACGCCCGGCGCGTCGACGAGGACCTCCAGCACCGAGCCGACGAGTGCCTCCCGCCGACGGGCGGTGATCGCGTCCTGCAGCTCGGTCAGCTCGCGCAGCCGCTCGGCCACCAGCGACTCGGGGACGGCGCCGTCGAGCTCCGCCGCGAACGTGCCCTCTTCGCGGGAGAAGGCGAAGAAGCCGCACCAGTCGAGCCGGGCCTGCTCCACGAACGACAGCAGGAGGTCGTGGTCGTCCTCGGTCTCGCCCGGGTAGCCGACGATGAAGTTCGACCGGAAGGCGGCCTCGGGGAACCGGCCGCGGATGTCGTCGATGCGGCGCAGGAACCGCTCGCCGTCGCCCCACCGCCGCATGCTGCGGAGCAGGGGCTTCGACACGTGCTGCAACGACAGGTCGAAGTACGGCACGCCGGTGGCCCCGATGGCGTCGACCAGCTCGTCGGTGAGGTCGGACGGATAGAGGTAGAGCAGCCTCGTGCGCGGCACTCGCGCCGACACCGCCTCCACCAAGGGCACGATCGACCCTGAGCCCATGCCCGGGACGTCCTTGCCGTAGGACGCCAAGTCCTGCGCCACCAGGACGATCTCCTGCGCCTCCAGCGCCTCGACCTCGGCCAGGATCGACTCCACCGATCGGGACCGCTGCGGGCCGCGGAACGACGGGATGGCGCAGAACCCGCACGTGCGGTCGCACCCCTCGGCGATCTTCACGTAGGCCCACGGTGCCGACGCCTTCGGCCTCGGCAGGTTGAGCAGGTCGAGCGAGGGCACTCGCCGGTGGCCGCGGCCCATCGTGACGGGCACCCCGAACCCTGCCACCGAGTCGGCCTCGGGCAGCGCGGCCGCGAGCTCGTCGCCGTACCGCTCGGCCATGCATCCCGTCACGACGAGGCGGGCATCGGCCTGCTTGGCGTCGGCCAGCGCCAGCACGGTGTCGACCGACTCCTGCCGAGCCGCCTCCACGAACGCGCACGTGTTGACGACGACGACGTCGGCTTCCTCGGGCGAGGCGGCGCGCGCCATCCCGTCAGCTTCGAGCGTGCCCACGAGCTTGTCGGAGTCGACCTGGTTCTTCGGGCAGCCGAGCGTCTCGATCCAATACGAGCGCGTCGCCACGACCCTCAACGCTACAAGTCGAGCCCTTCGAACACCGCGTCGAGGACCGGTTGCGTGCGCCGGTGGTTCACCTTCTCCCCGGGCATGCCGTTGCAGACCAGCGCGACCACCACGCCGTGCTCGGGGTCGGCGAAGGCGATCGACGACTCGCTGCCGCCGTGCCCGAACGCGCGCGGCGAGGCGCGGTTGCCGAACCCGTAGGGCGGCGGCCGCCGCTGGTACTGCCACGAGTTGACGATGAAGCCGAGGCCCCAATCGAGGACGACGCCGAACGTCTCGTCGCGCTGTCCCACGCGGTGCCGGGCTGTCATGGCCTCGACCACCGGCGTCGACACGACGGGGTCGCCGCCCAGCCGCACCCGCTCGAAGAGCAGGGCCAGGTCGGCGGCAGGGCCGACCACGCCGCTGCTCGGGCGCACCGCGTCCGCGGCCGGCAGCTCCGTCGGCTCGTCGCCCGAGGTGTCGTACATCGGCTCGGCCGGCAGCAGGAACCCCGAGCGCTCGAGGCCGAGGGGTCGGAGCACGTCCTCGCGCGCGTACTCGTCGAAGGGGCGTCCGTCGATCAACCGCACGAGCTCGGCCAGCACCAGGAACGCGCCGCGCGGCTGGTACCGGGCCCGTCGACCGTCGGAGCCCGCCGCGCACGCGATCTCGAGCGACTGGCGCCAGCTCCGCCCGTCGGTCTCTGCTGCCGCCAGCTCGGCGTTGCGCAGCCCGCCCGTGTGGGTGAGGAGATGGCGGACGGTGGCGTCAGCCGAGAAGGCCGGGAGGTGGCTCGCCACCGGGTCGTCCAACCCGATCGCCCGGCGCTCCCACTGTCGGGCCACGGCGAGGGCCGTGACCACCTTGCTGATCGAGTGCCACGGCAAGGCGGCGTCGGGTCGCATGGGCACGCCGGGCCGCGACTCGCCCACCGCCGTTTCGAAGACGGTGTCGCCGTGCCGACGCACCACCAGCTGGGCACCGAGGTGCAGGCCCTCGTCGATGCCCTGCCGCAAGAGACGTTCCACTTCGTGCACCGGCCTAGAGTCGCACGCCATGGCCACCGCCCAGCCTGCACCGTCGCCCAACCCCAACGCGCTCCGCTTCCAGCTCGACGTCACATTGACCGGCACGTTGAGCGCCAACGGTGCCGACGAGGCCGGCGGCCACCCATTCCTCGAGGCGGTGTTCGCGGTGCCGGGCGTGGCCGCCGTCTTCGGCGTCAACGACTTCGTGACGGTGACGCGGGCTCCGGGTGCCGAGTGGGACCCGATCGTCGCCGCCGTGCAGTCGGCGGCGGCCGAGCACCTGTAGACGTCAGTCGTCGGGTTCGTCGGGACGGCCGCGGCCTCGGTTCTCGCTGCTCCGCCCCCGGTTCGACCCGCTGTCGTCGACGGTCGTCGTGGTGGTGCTCGTCGACGACGCCGTCGTGCTGCTCGTGCTCGTCGTCCGGGTCGTGGCCGCGGTCGTGGTGGTGGTGGTGGCCATCGAGGTGCTCGTGGTCGTGGTGCTCGTCTCCGCCGGCTCTTCCAGGACGGCGGTCGTCGTCGTCGGCTCCGCATCCTCCGCGACGGGCGGCGTGAGCACGTCGACGACGTCGGCCGAGGAGAACGAGCCCGCCCGCAACGGCGTGGCGGCGAAGAGCGCGATGCGGATGCCCACGGCGAGCGACGCGCCCGCCAGCAGCGCCACGGCCACGGCCAGGACATCGGCCAGCCGTTCCCGCCAATCGATCACCAGACCGACGGTACGCCGTCAGAAGGCCAGGCGCAGCCCCGGCCTCGGCCACCGGCACGCCATCACCCGGCCCCCGGCCGACAACGTCACGTACGCCGTGCGCATGTCGTCACCGGCGAAGCACAGGTTGGTGGGGAGCGGATCGGCACAGTGCGCCGGCAGCGGCACGTGCTCCACCTCGGCACCGTCGGGCGAAATGACCGTGATGCCCGCATCGAGCAGCGTGGCGACGCAGATGCGGCCGTCGGCCTCGACGGCCAGCGAGTCGAAGAGCTGCAACCCGCCAACCCCGGCGACCAGCCTCCCGCCGTGGTCGAACGGCCGCGCCTTCGCGGGCCGGCCCGGCTCCTCGATGTCCCACCTCCACACGTGACCGGTGGGCGTCTCGGCCACCACGAGCGCACGACCCCCGGGGAGCAGGCCGATGCCGTTGGGGCGCAGCAGCGGACGGGCCGCCTCGTGCAGCAGCGAGCCGTCGGGCCGTCCGTAGCACACCGCGCCGCGGTCTT
The DNA here is from genome assembly GCA_036260075.1 of Acidimicrobiales bacterium. GTDB lineage: Bacteria > Actinomycetota > Acidimicrobiia > Acidimicrobiales > JAHWLA01 > DATAAM01. Next base: position 2,321 of record DATAAM010000118.1, on the reverse strand, counting down.
CGTCGCGTTCGCGCTGCTTGCCGTAGTCGGTGAACCAGAACCCGCCGTCGGCGTCGAAGACGATGTCGTTGGGGCTGCGGAGCCCCTCGTAGACCGTGTCGACCTCGCCCGTGTCGAGGTCGACCCGCTGGATGCTGCCGCCCACGTAGCGCTCGTCCTGGTTCACGTCGCGAGGGACGAGCAGCGTGCCGAGCTCGAGCATGGGCCAGCCACCGTTGTTGCAGACGTACAGAGCACCGTCGGGCCCCAAGGCGGCGCCGTTGGGGCCCCCGCCCGTCTCCGCGATGCGCTCGACCGCGCCCGTCGCCGGGTCGACCCGCGCCACGAAGCCGGCCGCCATCTCGCACACGAGCAACGTGCCGTCGGGCAGCACGACGGGGCCCTCGGGGAAGCGCAGGCCCTCGGCGACGACGCGGGCGTGCTCCACTACGGGGCGGTGGCTTCGACCACCGTGTGGATGCCGCCGCGCACGTTCCAATCGGTGCGGACGGTGATGCGGCGCGGCGCGATGGCCGCCACGAGGTCGTCGAGGATGCGGTTGGTCACGTCCTCGTGGAACGCGCCCTCCTGTCGGAAGCTCCAGAGGTAGAGCTTCAACGACTTCAACTCGACGATGTGCTCACCCGGTACGTACACGACCGTGACGGTGGCGAAGTCGGGTTGGCCCGTCATGGGGCAGACGCAGGTGAACTCCGGCGTCTCGCAGCGGACTTCGTAGTCGCGGCCGGGGTGTGGGTTCGGAAGGGCGACGAGCTCCCGCGACGGGCTGCTGGGCACTCCCCGAACCTAGTCGGGCAGCGGGTTCAGCCCGCCTTGCCGAGCATCCTGTTCATCTTGGTGCCGCACACGGGGCACGTGCCCTGGGCGGCCCGACGACCGTTGGCCATCTCCTTGACCTCGCCCTCGAACTCGCGCTTCTCGCGGCACTTGACGCAGTAGCCCTCGTAGGTAGCCATGGAATCGACCGTAGCGGCTGGGCAGGCGTCAGCCGTGGATGGTCAGGCCCTCGGTGTCGGCGTGCAGGAGCACCGCCTTGCCCGCCACGCCGGCCGCGGCCAACAGCTCGTCGCCCGCAGCACGCACGCGCGGCGCGGCGTGGCGGTCGCAGATGCCGAGCAGGCTGGGGCCCGCGCCGGACCAGCAGCTGGCCAGCGCACCCGCGTCCACCAAGCCCGCGAGCAGGTGGGTCGCCTCCGGGAACAGCGGGGCGCGGGCGGTCTGGTGGAGGCGGTCCTCGGTGGCCTCGTGCACGAGGAGGCGGCGGTCGGCCAGGCCCGCCAGCAACAGGCCCATGCGCCCCAGGTTGAAGGTGGCGTCCTGGTACGGCACCTGGGCGGGCAGCGCCGCCCGCGCCCGCTTGGTCGGCAGCAGGCGGCCGGGGACGAGGACCACGAAGGCCAGGTCGGGGTCGAGCGGCATGCGGGCCGCCACCGGGCGCTCGTTCACGGTCGTGGCCGTGACCAGGCCGCCGAGCACGGAGGCCGCCGCGTTCTCGGGGTGGCCGTCGACCGCGGCAGCGACCGCGAGCGGGTCATCGGCGCCTGCCGCCGCGGCGGTGGCCGCCGCGAGCGCGGCGGACGAGCCGAGCCCCCGTCCTACGGGGATCTGCGAGCGCACGGTGATGGCCACGTCGGTGTGGCCGAGCACGCGCCGCACGACCTGCGCGGCGAGGTGGTCCTCGTTGTGGGGCAGCTCGGCCCCCTCCCCCTCCGCCGTGACCCGCAGCTCGTCGGCAGGCTGCACCTCCACCTCGACGTAGAGGTCGAGCGCCAGCGCGAGCGTGTCGAAGCCGGGGCCCAGGTTGGCCGATGACGCGGGGGCGCGAGCGAACACGGCGGTAACCGTAGAGGGTGCCGTGCGGTCCGAAGTGCGACGGGACCACCACGACCGATCCCGTCAAGGGAGGCAAGGACATGTACCACTTCGCAGCTATCGCCCTCCTGGGCCTGGCGCTGTTCAAGCTGGTGGACGTGCTCGAGGACGTGGTACCGGGGATCACCAAGTACCACAGCGTCTTCACGTTCCTCGCAGCGATCGGCGGTGCCTTCGCCCTGGACTACCGGCTCTTCGACAGCTGGAGCATCGGCTTCCGCGAAGAGTGGATGAGCACGTTGGCGACCGGCCTGGTGGTCGGCGGGATGACAAGCGTGTGGCGGGCCGTGTTCCACTGGCTCGGCTCGTCCGAGGGGGACGCACCGGAGCAGCGCCATCCGCTGCACGGTCCCCGCAGCATGGCCGCGTAGCAACCGGCGGACGCGAACAGGGGGCGCCCACAGCGTGGTGGGCGCCCCTTCTTCGCGTTTCTGGTGGGGAAATCGGCG
>DATAAM010000117.1:0-19432 GCA_036260075.1 Acidimicrobiales bacterium | reverse complement strand
CAGATCCTCGACCACTTCTACGGCGGCACCACACTCGGCACCGTGGGCGACGACACGCTGTCGGTGCACATCACACGCAAGGACAACGCCGGCGTCATCGTGCTCAACTCGGCGCAGGCTCCCGAGGCGATCTACGTCGAGAAGGTCGGCGCCAACAGCTTCAAGGTGCGGACCGGCCCCGGGTGCGGCGGCCCGTGGACTGACCCGAACCCGACACCGGGACCGATCGACCTCACGCCCGACGCGGGCCAACTGCTCACGCTGTGCGACCCCGGCCGCACCACTGCCTACAGGGGCACGTTCCGGGTCGAGGACAACGGCGGCTCCAAGCTGGTCAACTTCGTCTCGACCGAGGACTACGTGAAGGGCGTGGTGCCCGACGAGGTGCCGTCGTCGTTCCACATCGAGGCCATCAAGGCGCAGGCGGTGGCTGCCCGCTCGTACGCCAGGGCGTCGAACCGGCCCGCGGGGTCGCCCTACAACCAGTGCGACACCACCCAGTGCCAGGTCTACGGGGGCGCCAGCGCCGAGGAGGCGACCACCAACGCGGCCGTCGACGCCACCCGCAGCGAGGTGCGCAGGCACGCCAACGGGGCCATCGCCTCCACGGAGTTCTCGTCCTCCACCGGCGGCTGGACGGCGGGCGGCACGTTCCCGGCGGTGATCGACGAGGGCGACTCGGTGTCGAGCAACCCCCGCCACAACTGGACCGCCCAGGTCCCGGTGTCGGCGATCGAGGCGGCCTTCCCCGAGATCGGCTCGCTGTTCGCCGTGTCCGTCACCAAGCGCAACGGGCTGGGCGACTGGGGTGGGCGCGTGCTCGAGCTGGTGCTGCGGGGGAGCAACGGCGACAAGGTGATCACCGGCGACACATTCCGCATCCGCTTCAACCTCAACTCCAACTGGTTCCTCGTCACCAACAGCGAGAGCGGCGGCGCCGACGGCTACTGGGTGGTGGCGCCCGACGGCGGCATCTTCGCCTTCGGCAACGCCCGCTTCTTCGGTTCGATGGGCGGCGTCCGCCTCAACCAGCCGGTGGTGGGGATGGCGGCCACCCCCGACAACGGCGGCTACTGGCAGGTGGCCCGCGACGGCGGCATCTTCTCGTTCGGCAACGCCCGCTTCCACGGGTCGACCGGCGCCATCCGGCTCAACCAGCCCGTCGTCGGCATGGCGCCGACGAAGGACGGCGGCGGCTACTGGCTGGTCGCCTCCGACGGCGGGATCTTCGCCTTCGGCAACGCCCGGTTCCACGGCTCCATGGGGGCCACGCGCCTCAACCAGCCCGTCGTGGGCATGGCGCCCACGCCTTCGGGCAACGGCTACTGGCTGGTGGCGGCCGACGGCGGCATCTTCGCCTTCGGCGACGCCCGCTTCCACGGGTCCACCGGCGCCATCCGGTTGAACTCACCCGTCACCGGCATGGCCGCCACCCGCGACGGCAACGGCTACTGGCTGGTGGCCTCCGACGGCGGCATCTTCGCCTTCGGCAACGCCCGCTTCTTCGGCTCGCTGCCCGGCATCCGGGCGCCGGGGCCTGCGGAGGGCATCCGCAACACGACCACCGACGGCGGCTACGTCATCGTGACCTCGGGCGGACGCATCTACCCGTTCGGCGACGCGCCCTGGTTCGGCGACATCGCCACAGGGATCCCCGGCTACCGGGGCGGCGTGGAAGGCATCGAGGTCCGCCGCACCTCGTGAGCCGCTCATCGATTCTGGGGGAGGAATCCCGTCACCAGCGCCGGGATTCCTCCCCCAGAACGCTCGCAGTCCTTCGGGTGGCGGCTGCCGTCGCCGCGGTGGGCGGGTTGGTGCTGCGCCTGGCCATGCTCTCCTCGGGCTGGGGCGTCATGGACGCCGACGAAGCGGTGGTGGGGCTCATGGCCCGAGCCATCCTGCGCGGCGATCTCCCCACGTTCTACTGGGGACCGCAGAACTACGGCGGCACGGCGGAGTCGTTCCTCGTCGCTCCGGTGTTCGCCCTCACAGGCACCACCGCGCTCGGGCTGCGCTTCGTGACGGCGGCGCTGCACGCGGCTGCCGCCGTGTTCACCTGGCGGATCGGCAAGCGGGTGGTCGGACCGTACGTCGGGGCCGCCGCCGGCCTCCTGGTGTGGCTGTGGCCCACGGCCAACGTCTTCCTCTCCATCCGCACCCGTGGCTTCTACGGCACGACGATGGCGGCGGGGCTGGCGTTCGTGCTGGCCACCCTGCGGCTGGCCGAGCGGCCCAACCGGCGCGACGCCCTGCTCGGCGGGCTGGCGGCGGGGATCGGCTGGTGGAGCGCGCCCCAGGTGCTCGTGTTCGTGATCCCAGCGGTGCTGTGGGTCTTCCTGTGCGCCCGTCAGGCGCTGAAGCCGCTGCTCGGCTTCGGCCTGCCCGCCTCGGTGGTGGGCGCCGCCCCCTGGCTGCTGTTCCAACTGCGCTATGGACTCGTGTCGCTCACGCCGTCACCACTGCCCCCGGGCGTGGCGGGCTCCTACGCCGACCACCTGGAGACATTCGCGACCAAGGGGTTCCCGATGGCGCTGGGGCTGCGCATGCCGTGGAGCGAGCTGTGGGTGCCGGGCGGGCGGGTGCTGTACGCCGTCGCCCTCGTCGCCCTGCTCGTGGGCCTGGCGTGGCGGCGGGCGCCCGTCCTCCTGTGGCTGGGCCTGCTCGTCTTCCCGCTGTTCCACGCCGTGTCCACCATGTCGGGCTACGTGGGGGAGGGGCGGTACCTCGTGTACTACGTGCCGTTCGTCGCCTTGGCCTTGGCCGCCGTGGTGCGGCACCGCCTGGCGCTGCCGGTGCTCGTGGTCGCCGCCGCCCTTCTGACCGTGCACACAGTGGAGACCGTCGACCGGGCGCCCCCCATGGCCGCCCCCGACCGCCCCATCCCCGACCGCCTCGGCCCGCTCGTGGAGGATCTCGAAGCGCGTGGCCTCACGGCCGCGTACGCCGAGTACTGGCTGGCCTATCGGCTGATGTTCGAGTCGGACGAGCGCATCGTGGTCGGCATCGTGCCGCCGTTCGTGTCGCGCAGGCCTGAGCTCGACCGGCGCGTCGACACAGCCGAGCGAGCCGCCTACGTGGCCGTGGCCGACTCCCTGCACGTGCACCTGCTGCGGCGGGAGCTGCCGAGGCTGGGCGTCACCTGGCAGGAGCACGACGTGGGCGGGTTCACCGTGATCGTGCCCGACCGCCGGGTGACCGCCGGGCAGCTCACCTACTGAGCCCTACTGACGACGGGGGAGCACCGGGGCGTCGCGGCCGGTGCGCGGGCCCTCCTCGTGGTACTCCTCCTCCACGTTGACCTGCCAGATGTCGTGGTCGTCGCGGCCCAGGATGTTCTCCACCGCCAGCATGGCCGTGTACATCGAGTGGTCCTGGTTGTTGTACTTGTGCATCCCGTTGCGGCCGATCGGGAAGACGTTGGAGGCGTTGGCCGACAACCAGGCCCGCAGCACGTCGACGTTGTCCTTGTAGCCCTCGTCGTACACGGGATAGGCCTTGGGCATGCGCACCACGTACCCCGTCTCCACCTTGGCCGGGTCGACGAGGCCGAGCTTGGCCAGCTCCCGCTTGCCGAGCTCCACGAGCTGGTCGTCGGGCGTTGTCCAGAGGCCGTCGCCCTCGAACACGAAGTACTCGAGGCCGAGGCAGGTGCGCCCCTCCTTCACGAGGTAGGGCGACCACGAGCCGAAGTTCTGGATGCGGCCCAGCTGCACCTCCGGCGAGTGCACGTAGATCCAGTTGTCGGGGAACGAGTACTCCTCCGGCACCACCAGCGCCACCGTGAGGAAGTCGCGGAACTTGAGGTCGTCGGCGGCCTGCTGCACCTCCGGCGGGACCGACGGCTCCATCGACCGGAGCAGCTCGGGGAACGGCATCGACGAGACCACGTGGGTGCAGGGGAACGACAGCGGGCCGCCCGGCCCCTCGGCGTCCACTGCCACGGCCCGCCCGCCTTCGTGGCGCACTCGCGTGACCCGCGTGCGCATGTGCACCTTGGAGCCCTGCGCCTCCACCAGGTCGCGGCAGCGCTCCCACATCATCCCCGGTCCGTACTTGGGGTACTGGAACTCCTCGATCAGGGTGGTGATCGACTTCTGGTTGCGCTTGGGCAGGAGGGCGTTGAGGACCGCCTTGGCCAGCGACAGGTTCTTGATGCGCTGGGCGGCCCAGTCGGCCTGGATCTCGGTGGCGGGGACCCCCCACACCTTCTCGGTGTAGGTCTTGAAGAAGATCCGGTAGAGGCGGTAGCCGAAGCGGGCGGCCACCCAGCCCTCGAAGTTCGACTGGTCCTTGGGCGGGCGGATGCGGGCCCACAGGTAGGAGAGCACGCACCGCACGGCTTCGAGCACCCCCAGGTTGCGCAGGGCATTGGATGCCTTGAGGGGGTAGTCGTAGAACTTCCCCTCGTAGTAGATGCGGCTCATGCGGGGGCGCAGCAGGAAGTCTTCGTCAGGGAGGATCTCGTGCCAGAGCGCCTCCACCTCCCTGACCTTGGTGAAGAAGCGGTGGCCGCCGATGTCGAAGCGCCAGCCGTCCCGCTCCACCGTGCGGCTGATGCCGCCGACGACGTCGTCGGCCTCCAGCACTGTGCACGTCTGCCCTGCCTTGCCCAGCTGGTACGCCGCCGTGAGGCCCGCGGGCCCTGCTCCGATGACAACGACTTCGGTGTCCATGTTCAAGGTGACAACGGTAGTTGGCGTCCCGGTGCCCTCTGCCAATCGAGGGCCGCACTACCGTGCTCCGGATGCCGACCCGCCGGACGCTGCCGTGGTTCGCGTTCCCGCTCGGCGCGTTCGTCGCGTCGCGGCTCGTCACCGTCCTCGGGGCCTTCTGCGCCCGCTACTTCGCGCCCGGCAACGCCGTGGCCCGGGCCTTCACGGAGACCTGGGACGCCGGCTTCTACATCACGATCGCCGAGGACGGCTACCCCTCGACAGTGCCGGAGGCGCCCTCCGTCGTCGGCTTCTTCCCGCTGTACCCCCTGCTGGCCCGGGCCGTCGCCGCCGTGGTGCCCGGTGTGGAGGTGCCCGGGGCGGGGTTGCTCGTGACCCTGCTGGCGGGCGCGGGCGCCACCCTGCTCGTGTGGCAGCTGGCGAACCGTACGTTCGACAGGCAGGCGGCCGACCGGGCCGCCCTGCTCTTCTGCTTCTTCCCGGGCTCGTACGCCCTGAGCATGGTGTACACGGAGGGCGTCTTCATCCTGTGCGCGGCCGCCTGCCTGTTGCTGCTCGAGCAGCGCCGGTGGTGGCCGGCCGCCCTGGTGGCCGGAGTCGGCAGCGCGGCCCGACCCACGGGCTTCGTGCTGGCGCTCACGTGTGCGTTCGCCGCAGGGGTGCACTGGCGCCGCACGCGGGAGTGGAAGCCGCTGCTGGCCGTGCCCCTGGCCGCCGCCGGCTTCGTGGCCTTCCTCGTGTACTTGCAGCTCCGCGTGGGTGACTGGATGGCCTACCGGCGCGTGCAGGAGCGTTGGTGGGAGCAGGGCGTCGACCTCGGCGCCACCACCCTGCGCCGCACGTTCGGCTTCCTCCTGGAGCCGAAGGACGACTTCAACGTGGCCGTCTCGGTGGTCGCCTTCTTCACCATCCTCGTGCTCGGCTGGGTGCTTGTGCGGACGCGGCCACCGGGCGTGCGGGTCGTCTACACGGCGGCCGTGCTGGCGCCCGTCCTGCTGTCGACCACGAACACGTTGACCGCCCGGTCGGTGCTGTCGGCCTTTCCGCTCTTCGTGGGCCTGGCCGGTCGGCTCCGGTGGGAGTGGACGGCCATGCTGGTGGGCCTGTTCGGCGGCATCCTCGCCGTGTTCATGCTCCTCATCGGGCCCACGCTGGTCATCACGCCCTGACCTTCCCGCCGGGACAACCCGGTCATCCGTCGGGGGCCCTCGATTCGATAAAGGGGGCACGGCGCGTCCGCAGCGCCGGTCGGACACAAGGAGAGCTCATGGTGGCCCGTTCCCGTTCGCTCCTCGCCTCGGCGGTGCTGTTCGCCTGCCTCGCCGCTCCGGTGGCGTCGCCCGCAACCGAACGGAACCCGCATCCCCTCGTGATCGACCCTGCCGGTGACGGGGGCAACTTCGTCGGCACCGAGGCATCGCCCCGGCGCACCGACGTGCTCGAGGTCGACCTCACCGACACGCCGACGACCCTGACCTACTCGATGAAGGTCGTGGAGCTGGACGACGCCTACACGTCGCTCCAGGACGCGGTGAACCCCCGTGGGCACGACGACTACCTGATCCACGCCTTCATCGGCACCGCTCGTCTCAGCGTCGTGGCCACCCGCGATCCCGAGACCGGCGCGTCGTCGTTCGAGTTCTACGTCGTCACAAGCGGCGGCCGCTACTCCGGTTCCTACGCGGTGCCCGGCTCGTTCGACAGCACCACCGACACGGTGACGATCGCGGTGCCGGTGACGCTGGTGCAGGCCCTCTACCCGTCGTTCGGCAAGGGCACCGTGATCACGGGCATCCAGTCGTTCGCACGCTCGTACCGCAGGCAGTTCTCGTCGAGCGTCACGTCCCCGGCCGACGTCGCCGACGACCCCGACGCCCGGTACGTGGTGGGTCGCTGACCAGTCGCCCGCCCGCCCCCGTACGGGGCGGGCGGGCACCGCCCAAAAAAAATTTTCCGACGCGCCGTACCAAACCGGCGCGTCCGCGACTACTTCATCGTGTGGCCCCCGACAGCGACCTTGTCACCACACTGGCCGGCCGGTGCCGCGAGGCCCCCGGCAAGGTTGTGGTCGAGGTGCTCCGGGGCCTCCGCCGTCGGACCCCCGAGCTCGCCACCGCCCTCGGCGGCACCGGGCTCTCGGCCGAAGTGGTCGTACGCGAGGGGGGCCGGCACGGCCTGTACCCGGTCGTCATGGGGGCCGACGGCGATGTCTTCCTGCTCCGCCCCGAACCACCCGCGCTGGCCACGTTCAGGCCGCACTTCACGCTCCAGGGCTCGGCCGAGGAGCTGGCCTACGTGGTCTTCGGGGAGACCGACGTGCGGCGGGCCGTGTTCTCCCAGACGCTCGTGCTCCACGTCGAGCCCCGGACCCTCTCACCCCGCTACCCGCGAGTGATGCGCCTGGTCGCGGAGGAGCTGCGCGCGCCGTCCGCTCGACGGCGGAGGCGGGCGAGGTCGACGTGGCTTCGCCGTCCCCCGATGATGTCGATCGGCTGCATCCGGGGCGGCGACCGTCGCGCCGTCCGCCCCTCGTCGGCATTTCGGCAGAAAATCCTTTTGCATTGCCCTTGAACGAAACGTTCCTCGCCTCCTACGGTGCAGGCCGCTTGTCGCTCGCACGACACGTTGGAGTTGGCATGGCCATGAGACGACATCAGCGACCGGATGCGCCGATCGGCCGGGACGACGTCGACTGGGACGAACTGTTCCGCCTCTATGCACCACGACTGCGGCGATGCTTGGCCAAGCGGGTGGCCGACGCCGCCATCGTCGACGACGTCGTGCAGGAGACGTTCATCCAGGCCTACCGGCGATGGTCGACGTACGACCAGTCCCGACCGCTGTGGCCGTGGCTCATGGCGATCGCGGCCAACCGGGCGTGGCGGTGGTCGCAGGCCAGCCGGCGCGCCGCCGAGCCCGACGGGGGCACGAGGTTCGTGGGGCCGCCCCTGCGCGACTACCTGCAAGCGGGCTCCGACGAGCACGTGACGAACCTGCACCGCAGGCGGGCCATGCGCACGGCGCTCGACGCCATGCCCGAGAAGCACCGTCGGATCCTCCTGGCGTGGGAGCTCGGTGACCGCTCCGTGGCCGATCTCGCCGCCTCGGAGGGCATGACCCCCGAGGAGCTGCGGGCCACCGTCGTCCGCGCCCGTCGCGGCCTGCGTCGGCGCTACCTCGACGCCGCGGGCGACGGGCACTTCGGCTGGGTGGTCGTGGGGCTCGGCGGGCTGGTGTCGCGTTGGCGAGACCGCCTGGCCCGCCTGGCGTCGAACGGCGGCTTGGCCGAGACGGCATCGTCGCTGGCGGCCGTGCCGATGGTCGCCGCCGGCATGGCGATGATCACGCTCGTCCCGGCACCGTCGTCGCAGCGGCCGCCGGTCGGCTCGCTGGCCGAGAAGCCGGTCGCCCTGGTGCAGGGCCCGCCCACCGACCGGCCCGCCCCCGCTGCCGACGAGGCGGCGGTTGCCGCCGCGCCGGCAACGGAGGCGGTGGGCACGCCGTGGCCTGCCCGGACCGGCACGAGCCCCCGGGCCGCCGCACCGACGGTCACGGCAGGCCCGGCTGCGGCCGTCGTGGCCGCCGGGCCGAACTCGTACCGGCAGGACGTCAACGTCGACAAGCCGGGTGGCGGAACGACGGTCACATCCGGGTCCTCGCAGGAGTGTGAGGGGATCGTGCTCGGCACGACGTGCGAAGTCCTGGGGCTTCTCCCCGGGCCCGAGTGACCCTACGGGATCGTCAGGATGACCTCGGCGAAGAAGCCGTTGGGCGTGCCGTCGGGCACGGCGTGCTCTGTGACCGCCTTTGTCTCCGTCCAGTTCTGCAGGAAGGGGCCGTCTGTGATGCAGCCCGGTCCCCACACCGGGATGGAGGGGGCGTTCTTCCGGGTGAGGTAGATCTCACCCCACAGGCATTCCGCTCTCGAGTCCGGGACCTGCGTGGCAAGGAGCCCCCCCGCCGTGAGCGTCCCCAGCACGAGTCGCGCGAACCACGACCGTCGTCTCATTGATGCACTCCTTTGCTCCGCCGGCCGCGGACCACCCCGCTACAGCTTCGCGGCTCGCGGCTGCACACTACGAATAGCACTGCCCCGTGGAACCGGCGGTCAGCGCGGCGAGCGATCGGCGAGCGCCTGTTCGACGGCGCGCAGGTCGTCGGGATCGGCGCTCCGCCCGTCGAGGCCCCATCTCCGCTCGACGGCGGCGATCTTCGTGGGCGAGCGGACGGCGTCCGTCGGCTCCGGCGCGTCGGGGGCTCGCAGCACGTACAGGTTCCAGTACTTCGTGAGACCGAAGCGGGCCAGATGCGGATGGATGAGCCGCTCGGTGGCGCCGCAGCGCACGAACCCGGCTCCCTCGAACTGGCGCGTCCACCAGCGGAACGAGGCGATGGTGAGGTGCCCCTCGACGGGCTCCCCCTGCGCGTCACGAAAGAGGTCGTCGTACGGCACGGGACCGTCGTAGTCGGGGCCGAGCGAGCGGTAGTGGTCCAGCCGCTCCGGTCGCACCTTCACGTCGAACCAGCCGTCGGGGCCGTGGTCGTTCGGCCCGAACGACGGGATGGTGGCTACCACGTACGACTTCGCCACCCGGCGCAGCTCCCGCAGCGCCGCGGGGATCACGTCGGGCGGCAGGTGCTCCAACGTCTCCAGCGCGGTGACGAGGTCGTAGCGGCCGTCGGGCACGGGCAGGCGGTGCAGCAGGTTGCCCCAGAACACGTGTCCGCGGGCTCCGGGCGCCGCATGGTCGACAGCCCACTGGCTGATGTCGGTGCCCTCCGCCTCGACGCCGAGCTCTCGCAGCGCCTCCACCACGTAGCCGAGCGCACATCCCACGTCGAGGGCCCTCCGCACTGGGAAGAAGCGCCACACGAGATAGGCGGCGACATCGGCGTTGCTCGTGTGCCGGTCGTAGCGCTCGTAGCCCGAGAGGCCCATGCGGTCCAACGGGTTGCGCCCCTCGCCGAAGTACGAGCCGCCGTACACGTCGTCGGCCATTGCCTCGTCGAGCTCGCGGGCGATCCGCTGCATGGCGCGCCGCACGCGAGGGCGTGCCGCCCCCCGTCGCAGCAACGCCCGGCCGCGCCCGACGAGAGGTCGAAGCGGCCGGGGGACTGGCATGGGCCGGAGACTACTTGGCTCCGAAAGGCGCCCGGTAGAGTGCCCCAACCATGACGGACGAGCCCGATCTCTCACTCGTTCCGGATGTCGCCGAGCTCGTGGAGGACCTGAAGCGCCGGGTGGCAGAGCGGCGGCGGACGGGCGACTACCCGACGGAGCTCATCACCGAGTTGCGTGCGCACTTCGAGCGGGTTCGGCGCCACCGGCCGGTCACCGACCTCGAGTACCTGGCCGCTCAGCTCGACGCGTTGGACGCCCTCGGCTGGTTCAGCGCCGACAAGATCGTGCTCGACTCGCCCCGCCCCGGCGCCCGTACAGCCCATTCGCTGGTGGCCCGCGCCGTCGCCCGCCAGACCCACGGGATCCTCGATCAGGTCCAGCTCTTCGGCGACGCCGTGCGCGAGGCGCTTCGCACCGTGCTCGCCGCCCTCGAGGAGCCGCGCGGGCACGTGCACGACGACCTGCTCGGGCAGCTGGAGACGCTGCACGACGAAGTGGCCGAGCTCCGACGCGGCCCCGACGACGCGACCGGGGCCCTGGCCTCCGTGCGGGCTCGCCTCGAGGCCGTGGAGGCGGCCATCGCCGGCGGGCGCTTTCCCTCCCCCTTCGAGCGGCGCCACCTCGAGGCGCTGCGCACGACGGCCGACGACGATCGCCTCCGAGCCCTCGCCCGGGAGTTCGAGCCGACGGCGCCGGTGCTCGACATCGGCGGCGCCGAGAGCTTCGCGTCGGCTCTGAAGGAAGTGGGCGTCGAGGTGCTCAGCGTGGAAGCCGACCAGGCTGTGGCCCACCTTCTCACCCTGTCCGGCGCGGGCTTGGGCGGTGTGGCCTTGGTGGTGGGCGCCGAGGGCCTCTCCGTGCAGGAGGTCGCCACAATCGTCAGCCTCTCGTTCGACAAGGTGCGGCCGGGAGGCCGGGTCGTGGTGGGGACGACACCCCTCCACCCGGCCTACCTGCGCCTGCTCTTCGAGGAGGCAGGATTCGCCGGGGTCGAGGTGCGGGCCGACGCGGCCGGGCCGGAGCGTGCCGTGCTCGTCGCCGTCCGCTGATGCGGATCGACCAGCTCCTCGTGTCTGCGTCGCGGGGCGACGCGGTCACGCAGTCGGCGTTCGAGATCCGCTCCGTGCTGCGCCGGCTGGGCCCGTCCGACATCTACGCGCGGTACTTCGAGCCCGGGCTCATCGGCGATGTGAGGGCTCTGGAGGAGTACGACCGACGGCCCGGTGCCGACGCCCGGCGCGACGTGCTCTGCTACCACGCCGCGATCGGCGAGCCCGAGGTCGCCTCGTTCCTGGCGGCGCGGCCCGAACGCCTCGCCGTCGTGTACCACAACATCTCGCCCGGCCACATGTTCAGGGAGTACCAGCCGCGACTGGCCGACCTCCTCGACCTGGGCCGCCAAGAGCTCCGCGAGCTCGCGGGTCGCGTGGAGATCGCATTGGCGCCGTCCCGGTACAACGCGAGCGAGCTCGAGGAGATGGGGTTCAAGGACGTGCGCGTGGTGCCGCTCGTCATCGACCGGATGCGGCTGCACGGGGTCGAGCCGCACGCGCCGACGGCCCATCACCTCACCACTGCGGTCAAAGGCCCCGTCGCCCTGTTCGTGGGGCAGCTGTTGCCCCACAAGCGGCCCGACTTCCTCGTCGAGGCCTTCCACATGCTCGTCACCTACCTCGTGCCCGAGGCCCACTTGATCCTGGCGGGCGCCGGGCCGCTCCGGGAGTACCGGCGCTCGTTGCAGCACTACATCAACGAGCTGAACCTCTCGACACTGTGGTTGGCCGGACGCGTGACGGAAGCGGAGTTGGCCGCGTTCTTCAGGCGCGCCGACGTCTTCGTGACCGCCAGCGAGCACGAGGGCGTCTGCGTCCCGCTGGTCGAGGCCATGTCGTTCGACGTGCCGACCGTGGCCCGGGCCTTCAGCGCCATCCCGGAGACGCTGGAGGACGGAGGCCTCCTCCTGCCCCCCGACGACGACCCCGCGCTCATGGCGGAGGCGATGGCCGTCGTGATGACGGAGCCCGACGTGCGCGCCGCACTGGTCGAGCGCGGTCGTCGCCGGCTGGCGGCCTTCGACGCCGAGGATGCCAGGGCCGGCTACGTCAAGCACCTCGGCGACCTTCGCTGATGCGGCTGCTCTTCGTCGCCCAACGGTACGGCCACGAGGTGGCGGGTGGCGCCGAGCTGCACTGCCGGCAGTTCGCCACCAGGCTCGCGGAGCGCGGGCACGATGTCGCCGCCGTCACCTCGTGCGCGGTGAGCTACGTCGACTGGGCGGACTGGTACCCGCAGGGCGTCTCCGAGCTCGACGGCGTGGAGGTGCACCGCCTGGCCGTCGCCCGCCGCCGCGACGACCGTCTGTTCGCCTCCCTCGACCATCGCGTCGTGTGGGGCCGAAAGCCCGTGCCGTTCCACCTGCAACGCGAGTGGATGCGCCTGCAAGGGCCGTTCCTGCCCGCGCTCGGCCCGTGGCTCGCCGAGCACGCCGCGTCCTACGACGTGGTCGTGTTCTTCACGTACCTCTACTACACGACGTGGGCGGGCCTCCCGGTGGCATCCGGCATCGCGCCGACCGTGCTGCACCCGACGGCGCACGACGAGCCTGCCCTCGCATTGCCTCTGTTCGACACCACCTTCAGGCACCCGACGGCGTTCGCCTTCTCCACGGAGGAAGAGCGCACGTTGGTCGAGCGGCGGTTCGGCATCCGGCCCGCACACCGCGTCGTCGGGATCGGCTTCGACCTCGACGGGCACGGTGACGGCGACCGCTTCCGGTCCCGTTTCGGGTTGGGGAGCGATCCCTACCTTCTGTTCGTCGGGCGGATCGACCCGGGGAAGGGCTCCGACGAGCTGTTCGACTTCTTCTGTGCGTTCAAGGACCGCAACCCGGGGCCGCTCCGGTTGGTCGTGGTGGGCGAGCCCATCAAGCCGCTTCCTCCTCACCCCGACGTGGTCGTCACCGGCTTCGTCGACGACGAGACGAAGCACGACGCCTATGCAGGCGCCGTCGCGCTGGTGCAACCGTCGTACTTCGAGAGCTTCTCGATGGTGCTGAGCGAGGCGTGGATCCACGGCTTGCCTGCACTCGTGCAAGGGCACTGCGACGTGCTCGTGGGCCAGGCCCTGCGGAGCGGCGGCGGCATCCCCTACTCCTGCTTCGAGGAGTTCGAGGTGGCCGTCTTGCGCCTCCTCGACGAGCCCCGGCTGGGTCGGGCGCTCGGCCACAGGGGGCGGCAGTTCGTGGAGCGGCGCTACGCCTGGGACGTGGTGATGCGCCGGTACGAGGAGCTGCTGGTGGTGGCGCGAACCTGGCCCTCCAGGAGGCGAGAGGCGCGCCAGGCCGAATAGCGGCTGGTTCGACCGCCTCTGTACAGTGCCGCCGACATGGACGAGCCGTTGGGCACCCCTTTATCGGACGTCGACCGTCTTGTCGCCGAGCTCCGGGAGCGCGTCGAGCAGCGCCGTCGTGACGGGCTCGTCCCCGACGACCTCGAAGAGGAGCTCGACGAGCACTTCCGCAGGATCGCCGCCCACCGCATCCCGCCGGAGACCGACGACCTCGAGGAGGCGCTCGAAGAGCTCAACCTCCACATGGCGTTCGGTGCCGGGCGCATCAGGCACGAGTCCACCGTCCTGGGAGGGGAGCGCTTCCACCGAGCGGTCGGCAAGGCCGTGGCCCGCCAGACCCACGGCGTCCTCGAGCAGGTGCAGGAGTTCGCCGACGCCGTGCGCCAGGTGCTGCGCGTGATGGCCGACGCGCTGGAGAACCCGAAGGTGCACGTCCACGACGAGCTCATCGGAATGTTCGACGGGATCCACGAGCGCATCTCGGCGTTCGAGCGCGGCCCGGTGCACAGCGAGGCCGCCGTGGCCGACCTCCGCCGCCGCGTGGAGCAGCTGGAGGAGGCCGAGAGCAAGCGCCAGTTCCGGCCGTGGTTCCTCAACGAGCGCTTCGAAGCCGAGTTCCGTGGCTCCTCGAGCGAGCTGCTCGATCGCTACCGCGACCTGGCCCTCGAGTTCAAAGGCTGCTCTCCGGTGCTCGACATCGGGTGCGGGCGAGGCGAGTTCCTGGAGCTGTTGGCCGAGGCGGGCGTGGACGGCATCGGCGTCGAGCTCGACCCCGTGCTCGTCCAGACGTGCAGAGACAAGGGCCTCGACGTCGACACGGGCGACGGGCTGTCGATCCTCTCGGCCCGACCCGACGACAGCCTCGGCGGCATCGTGCTGATCCAGGTGGTCGAGCACCTCCAGCCGCAGCAGGTGGTCGACCTGGTCGCCCTCGCCTACGACAAGCTCCGCAGCGACGGCCGGGTCGTGATCGAGACCGTGAACCCGCAATCGCTGTACGTCTTCGCCCACTCCTTCTACGTCGACCCCACCCATCACCACCCTGTCCACCCTGCCTACCTGGCGTTCCTGTTCCGGGAGGCGGGCTTCCGCGAGGTGCGCATCGACTGGCGCTCGCCGCCTCCCGTCGACGACGTCCTCGTGACCTCCGAGAGCGACGACGAGGTGGTGCAGGAGAACGTGCGCAGGCTGAACACGCTGCTCTTCTCGCCGCAGGACTACGCACTCATCGCCACCCGGTGATGGAGATCCACCAAGTCCTCGTCACCGCTGCTCCCGCCGACGCCATCACGAACGCCGCGCTGGAGATCCAACGCCTCCTGCACCGCATCGTGCCGACCTCGAAGGTGTACGCCCGCTTCATCGACTCGCGGATGGGATCGAAGGTGCTTCCGCTCTCCGACTACCCCCGCGGGTCGGGGCGACCCGGGGACGTGCTGCTGTTCCACGCCTCCATCGGCGAGCCCGACGTGCGCGAGTTCCTCCTCGAGCGACCCGAGCAGCTCGTGCTGATCTACCACAACATCTCTCCGGCACAGCCCTTCCTGGAGCACGACCCCGTGTTCGCGGCCCTCCTCGAAGGCGGACGTCGGGAGCTGGCCGACCTCGCCGCTCGCACGCGGCTGGCACTTGCCGACTCGCAGTTCAACGCCGACGAGCTCGTTGCGCTCGGCTACGAGGACGTCCGGGTGTCGCCGCTCATCATCGACCTCACGGGACTGCGCAGGGTGCCGCCCGACCCGCGCACCGAGGACCTCTTCTGCACACGGGCCACGGGGCCGCGATTCCTCTTCGTCGGGCAGCTCCTGCCCCACAAGCGGCCCGACACCCTGATCAAGGCCTTCCACATCCTCACGACCTACCTGATCCCCGATGCCCAGATCGCCCTCGTGGGCGCCGGGCGCCTTCCTCGCTACCGACGCTCGCTCGAGCGGTTCGTGCAGGAGCTCAACCTTCCGGGGGTGTGGTTGGCAGGGCTCGTCACCGACGAGCAGCTCGTCGCCTTCTTCCGCAACGCGGACTGCTTCGTCACGGCGAGCGAGCACGAGGGGTTCTGCGTCCCGGTCCTCGAAGCGATGCTGTTCGACGTGCCCGTGGTGGCACGGGGCGTGGCCGCCTTGCCGGAGACCATCGGCGACGCCGGGCTGGTGCTGCCGCCCGACGGGGACGCCACCCTGCTGGCCGAGGCCATGGCCGTGACCGTCCGCGACGCCGACCTGCGGTCGGAGCTGGTCGAGCGGGGCCGCAGGCGCCTCGACGCCTTCTCGGCGGACCGGGCCCGGACGACGTTCCTCGAGAACCTGGCGACGGTGGTGTGATGAGGCTCCTGTTCGTGGTGCAGCGCTACGGCGCCCGCGTGGCAGGCGGTGCCGAGCTCTGCTGCCGCGAGTACGCGACCCGCCTGGCGAGTCGCGGGCACCACGTCGAGGTGCTCACGAGCTGTGCCGTGAGCTACGTCGACTGGGCGAACGAGTTCCCCGAGGGTCGGCACGAGCTCGACGGCGTGGTCGTCAACCGGCTCCCGGTCGCCTGCCCGCGGGATCACGACCTGTTCGGGCCGCTGCACGCGCGCGTGTTGGGAGGCAGGCCGACGCCTCTCTACCTCCAGCGCGAGTGGATGCGGCAGCAGGGCCCGTACGTGCCGGAACTGCCCCGGTGGCTCGAGCGAGAGGCCGACACGTTCGACGCCGTCGTGTTCTTCACGTACCTCTACTACACGACGTGGGCGGGGTTGCCCGTCGCCGCCGCCCAGGCGCCGACGGTGCTGCACCCCACCGCGCACGACGAGCCGCCCATCCACCTGCCCCTGTTCGACTACCTCTTCCGCCACGCCACCGGCTTGGGCTACCTCACGGAGGAGGAAGGAGAGTTCGTCGAGCGTCGGTTCCGCCTGCGGCGTCCCTCCGCCGTGCTCGGCATCGGCATGGACCTCGATGCCACCGGCGCCGAAGAGCGGTTCCGCCGTGAGCACGGGCTGGGCGACCGCCCCTACGTGGTGTTTGTCGGCAGGGTCGACCCGCACAAGGGCGCGGTGGAGCTGGCCGACATGTTCCGTGCCTACAAGGCCCGCAACCCCGGCCCCCTGGCGCTCGTCGTCGTGGGGGAGCCGGTGTGGCCGCTCGAGCCGCACCCCGACATCGTGGTCACGGGCTTCGTCGACGAGTCGGTGAAGCGCGACGCCCTCGACGGCGCGATCGCCCTCCTCCAACCGTCGTACTTCGAGAGCTTCTCGATGGTCGTCACGGAGGCATGGGTGCAGGGCAAGCCGGTGCTGGGGCAGCGCCGGAACGACGTGGTGTTCGGCCAACTCCGACGCAGCGGCGGCGGTATCCCGTACACGGGGTTCGCCGAGTTCGAGTGCGCGCTCGACATGGTCCTCGGCGACGCAGCGCTGCGAGAGCGCCTGGGCAAGAACGGCCGCGCCTACGTCGAGCGGCGCTATCGCTGGGACGATGTGCTGGACCGCTACGAGCGCTTCCTCGGGCACATCTCGCGAAGCGGCATGCCCGCCCGCGCCGTCGACCCGGCGGCGTCGTCGGTTTCGTAGCGCCGGCGAGCGAGCCGTTATGCTCGTCACTCGTCCTTATCCCGTTCCGGCGTGCAGAGAGGACAGCGCGTGGACGCCAGCACCACCACCCACTCACAGCGGTTCGTCGCGGAAACGATCGAGATCCTCCAGAAGACCGACACAGAAGACGTCGAACGCGTGGTCGAGGTGCTGCGCGCCACGCGGGAGCGTGGTGGTCGCCTCTTCTTCTGCGGTTCGGGCGGCGGCGCCGGCCATGCGTCCCATGCCGCCTGCGACTTCCGCAAGCTGGCCGGGATCGAGTCCTACAGCGTCACCGACAACGTCTCGGAGCTGACCGCTCGCATCAACGACGAGGGGTGGGACGGCTCGTACGCCGAGTGGCTCAAGGTCTCGAAGCTCCGCGCCGGAGACACGCTGTTCGTGTTCTCGGTCGGCGGGGGCGACGCCGAGCGCGGGGTGAGCGTCAACCTCGTTCGGGCCGTGGAGCTGGCCAAGGAGGTGGGCGCCTCGGTGGTCGGCATCGTGGGCCGCGACGGCGGCACGGTGCGCCGCCTGGCCGACGCGTCGATCCTGGTGCCGCTCGTCGACGCCGCCGACGTCACCGCGCAGACCGAGGGCCTCCAGGCGCTGTTCTGGCACCTGGTGGTCACGCACCCCGGCCTGTGCACCACGACACCGAAGTGGGAGTCGCTCACCCTGTGACGCTCCCGCGGGCGAGCAGCCGGCCATGAGGGTGGTCGTCACCGGGGGCGCAGGCTTCATCGGGTCCAACCTCGTCGACGCGCTGCTCGACAACGGGCACGAGGCCGTGGTGGTCGACGACTTCTCGACGGGCGAGATGCGCTTCCTCGAGGAGGGCGGCGCCTTCCGCGGCGAGATCGAGCGCCTCGACCTCGTCACCGAGGGCGAACGGCTGGTGTCGGTGGTCGACGGGGCGGACGCCGTCTTCCACCTGGCGGCCAACGCCGACGTCCGCTTCGGGTGGGAGGCCCCCCGTCGCGACCTCGAACAGAACGTCATCGCCACGCACAACGTCTGCGAGGCCATGCGCCGTGCGGGCGTGCGTCGCCTGCTCTTCTCGTCCACCGGCTCCGTCTACGGCGAGGCGGCGGTCATCCCCACGCCCGAAGACTGCCCCTTCCCGGTGCAGACCTCCCTCTACGGGGCGTCCAAGGCGGCGGCCGAGGGCTACATCGCGGCGTACGCCGAGGCGGGCATCCTCGAGGCGACGGTGTTCCGGTTCGTCTCGATCATGGGCCCGCGCTACACGCACGGCCACGTGGTCGACTTCCTCCGCCAGCTCGTCGCCGATCCCACCCGACTGCGCGTCCTCGGCGACGGCTCGCAGCGCAAGAGCTACCTCGACGTGGGCGACTGCGTGGCCGCCCTGCTGCACCGGCTGGAGGAGCACCCCACCTTCGAGGTCTACAACCTCGGCTTCGACGGCTACTGCACGGTGAAGGACTCGGTGGGGTGGATCTGCGAGCGCTTGGGCGTCGAGCCCATCGTGGAGTACGGGCAAGGCAACCGAGGGTGGATCGGCGACAACCCGTTCATCTGGCTCGACACCGCCAAGATGTGCTCGGTGGGGTGGAAGCCCACAGTCGACATCCGTGGCGCGGTCGAGCGCACGGTCGACTACCTCACAGCCAACCGGTGGGTGCTGGAGCGAACGGAGCACCGTCGGTGACGGTCGACGTCGCCATCGTCGGCTGCGGCGTCATCGGGCGGAAGCGGGCTCAGGCACTGGCGGGCAGGGGCCGCGTCGTCGCCGTGCACGACGTCGACTCCGCCCGGGCCGGAGCGCTCGCCTCCGAGCTCGGCACCGGCACGAGGGTGTGCGCGGACGCCAAGGAGGCGTTCGAGGCGGCGAGCGGCGGCCTGGCCGTGGTTGCCACCACCCACGACAGCCTGGTGCGCAACGCCGTGCAGGCCCTCGAGGCCGGTTGCCACGTGCTCGTCGAGAAGCCGGGAGCCCGCAGCCACGGCGAGCTGGCCGAGGTGGCGAAGGCGGCCGACAACGCCGCTCGCCTGGCCCGCGTCGGGTTCAACCACCGCTTCCACCCCGCCATGCTGCGGGCGCACGAGCTCCTGGCCTCCGGTCGCTTCGGGCCCGTCGCCGTGATCCGAGCCCGCTACGGGCACGGCGGCAGGTTGGGCTACGAACGGGAGTGGCGCGCCTCGCGTGAGCGATCAGGCGGCGGCGAGCTCCTCGACCAAGGGGTCCACCTGCTCGACCTCGTCCGCTTCTTCGCCGGAGAGCCGAGGTTGGCGTACGCGGTGCTGCCCACGCTTTTCTGGCCCATGGAGGTCGAGGACAACGCGTTCCTCCACCTCACGCTGCCGGAGAGCGGCCACGCCTGGCTCCACGCGTCGTGGACGGAGTGGAAGAATCTCTTCTCCTTCGAGATCTCGTGTCGGACGGCCAAGATCGAGATCACCGGGCTGGGCGGCAGCTACGGGCCGGAGCGGCTCACGCTCTACGAGATGTCGCCGGAGATGGGGCCGCCGACGGCAACGACGTGGGAGTGGCCTGCGGGCGACCACTCGTGGGCAGCCGAGCTCGACGACGTCCTGGCGGAGCTCGACGGCGGTCCGGCACTCGGCGCCAAGCTCGAGGACGCGCTCGGCACGTTGGCCCTCGTGGAGGAGGCATACGCCCGGTGATCATCACCCGCACGCCACTTCGCATCTCGCTCGGCGGCGGCGGCACCGATCTGCCCGGCTACTACCGCGAGGCGGGCGGCGGGTTCCTGGTGG
>DATAAM010000116.1:0-7397 GCA_036260075.1 Acidimicrobiales bacterium | reverse complement strand
TGCCCGCACGCCGGCGAGCGCGTTCGCCACCCCCGTCCCCGCGTCGTCGTGCAGGTGCACGCCCACCGTCACGTCGCTGCCGAAGTAGCGCACGACCTCGCCCACGATGCGCTCCACCTCGTCGGGCAGCGACCCGCCGTTGGTGTCGCACAGCACGAGCGTGTCGGCGCCCTTCTCCACGGCAGCCTCCAACACCCGCAGCGAGAACTCGCTGTTGCGCTTCCAGCCGTCGAAGAAGTGCTCGGCGTCGAACATGACCCGGCGCCCGTTGCCCCGCAGGAACTCCACCGAGTCGCCCACCATGGCCACGCCCTCGTCGAGCGTGGTCTCCAGCGCCTCGGTGACGTGGTAGTCCCAGCACTTGCCGACGATGCACACCGTCGAGGTCTCGGCCTCCAACAGGTGGCGCAGCGTGTCGTCGGAGTCGACCTTGCCCAGCTTGCGCCGCGTCGAGCCGAAGGCGACGAGCGTGCTGGTGTCGAGCTTCAGCTCCGTGCGGGCGCGGCGGAAGAACTCGTCGTCCTTGGGGTTGGCGCCCGGCCAGCCGCCCTCGATCCAGTGGACGCCGAGCCAGTCGAGCTGCTCGGCGATGCGCAGCTTGTCGTCGACCGTGAGGGAGATGCCTTCGAGCTGGCTGCCGTCGCGGAGCGTGGTGTCGTAGATCTCCACGGCAGGCCGAGCATCTCGGCCCGATACTGGGTCAGTCGACATGCTCCAACCAGTCCTTGTAGCGATCGACCTCGCCCTTCACGGTGGCGAAGTACGTCTCCTGCACCTTGCGGGTGATCGGCCCCGGCTCGCCCAGCTCGCGGTCGTCGACGGACCGGATGGGCACCACCTCGGCCGCCGTGCCGGTGAGGAACGCCTCCTCGGCCACGTAGAGGTCGGAGCGCAGGATGTTGCCCACCTCGCACTCCAACCCGAGGTCGCGGGCGATCGTCATCACGGAGTTCTGCGTGATGCCTTCCAGTGCCCCCGCCGACAGCGGCGGGGTGATGATGCGGCCGTGGCGCACCACGAAGATGTTCTCGCCCGTGCACTCGCTCACGTAGCCCTGCGGCGACAGCAGGATGGCCTCGTCGTAGCCCGCCTTCAGCGCCTCCAGCTTGGCCATCGACGAGTTGATGTACATGCCCGTGCCCTTCGCGGCGGGCGGCATGGCGTTGGGGTCGTGGCGCTGCCACGAGCTGATCTTCATGCGCACGCCGTTGCGCACGCCCTCGTCGCCCAGGTACGAGCCCCACGGCCACACCGCGATCGAGACGTTGACCGGGCACGGCAGCGTGTTGAGCCCCATCTCGCCGTAGCCCAGGTACACGATGGGACGGATGTAGCAGGCGTCGAGCCCGTTGACCCGGATCGTCTCCTTGGTGGCCTCGACCAGCTGCTCCCGCGAGAACGGGATGTCGAGCATGAAGATGCGGGCGCTGTCGAACAGGCGGTTGATGTGGTCGGTGAGGCGGAACACGGCGGGCCCGCGGGCGGTGGCGTAGGCGCGGATGCCCTCGAACACGCCGCACCCGTAGTGCAGCGAGTGCGTGAGGATGTGGACCTTGGCGTCGTCCCAGTCGACGAGCTCCCCGTCCATCCAGATCTTGTCGACCTTCTCCAGCGGCATGGCTCAGACCCTTTCTGCGACTGCGTCGCCCAGTTCGGTAGTGGTACCCGTCAGCGCTCTTGCCTCGGACACCGCCTTGGCCACCCTGGCGGCCGCATCGGCCTCCCCCAGGAACTCCAGCATCATCGCCGCCGACCGGATGGCGGCCAGCGGGTTGGCCCGCCCGGTGCCCACGATGTCGGGCGCCGAGCCGTGCACCGGCTCGAACAGCGACGGGCCGGTGCGAGCAGGGTTGAGGTTGGCGGAGGCGGCGAGCCCGATGCCACCCGCCACCGCGCCCCCCAAGTCGGTGAGGATGTCGCCGAACAGGTTGTCGGTGACGATCACGTCGTAGCGCTCGGGCGACTCCACGAAGTAGATGCAGGCGGCGTCGACGTGGTTGTAGGCGGTGTGGACGTCGGGGAACTCGCGGCCGACCTCGTCGAACGTGCGCTGCCACAGGTCGCCCGCGAACGTGAGGACGTTGGTCTTGTGCACGAGGGTGAGGTGGCGGCGGTCCCGCGACTGCGCCAGCTCGAAGGCGAAGCGAACGCAGCGCTCCACGCCCCTGCGCGTGTTGACCGATCCCTGGGTGGCGATCTCGTGCGGCGTGCCCTTGCGCAGGAAGCCGCCCTCGCCTGCGTACGTGCCCTCGGTGTTCTCCCGGACGACCATGCAGTTCAGCCGGTCGGACTCGAACGGCCGCAGGTTGACGAACAGGTCGAGCTCGAAGCGCAGGCGCAGCAGGAGCCCCCGTTCGAGGACGCCGGGCGGCACGTCGGGCGTGCCGACGGCACCGAGGAGGACGGCGTCGAAGCCCCGCAGCTCGTCGAGCACGGCGTCGGGCAGCGCCTCGCCCGTGCGCAGGTAGCGGGCGCCGCCCAAGTCGTACTCCACCGTGTCGAGCTCGACGCCCGCGGCGCGCACGACCTTCATCGCCTCGGCCACGACCTCGGGGCCGATGCCGTCACCGCCGACGACTGCCACACGATGCTTGGTCAACGAATGTCGCTCCTGAAAAACAAAACCGCCCACCAAGTGGACGGTCACGAGCGCACACCGGGTCGGTGAGCGCTACGGGCTGATGATTACGGTGGCGGGACGGATGCACACAGTCCCGCCAGTGTCGCCCACGGGAAGGCGCCCGTCAACTGCGCGGGTAGCCTCGAAGGGATGAGCGAGACGCACCTCTCTCCGGCGGCGTACGAGCGGCTCCAGGCCGAGCTCGAGGACCTCACCACCCGGGGGCGGGTGGAGATCGCCCGGGCCATCGAGGCCGCCCGGGCGCTGGGCGACCTCTCGGAGAACGGCGACTACCACGCGGCCAAGGACGCCCAAGGGAAGATGGAGGCGCGCATCCGCCACATCGAGCACATGCTGGCCAATGCGGTCATCACCGACGCAGCGGCGTCCTCCGACGGCTCGGTGGTGGCAGGCAGCGTCGTGTCGATCCGCTACGAAGGCGACGACGACGTGGAGCGTTACCTCATCGGCTCCATCGAGGAGAAGCGCGACGACCTCGAGGTCATGTCGCCCGCCTCGCCGCTCGGGCAGGCGCTGCTCGGCGCCCGACCGGGCGACGTCGTGGAGTACGAGGTACCGAGCGGGGCCCGGCTGAAGGTCGAGGTGGTCGAGGTCGGCTGAGCCGGCCTCAGCCGGCAGGCGCGGCAGCGGAGCGGTCGCGCCGCTGCGGCAGCATCACGCGGGCGATCGTGCCGCCGCCCTCGCGTGACAGGAGCTGCACGGTTCCGCCCAACGACTGCGCCAGCTCCCGCACCACGTGCAGCCCCACGCCCATGCCGCCGGCTTTGGCCGACTCGCCTTGTCGGAAGAGCTGGAACAGCTCCTCGGGGTCGCCGGGTGGCAGCCCCGGGCCGCGATCGAGCACGTCGATGTGCACGGCGTTGTCGGCCAGGCGGGCGTCGACGCTGATGGGCCCCACCGTCGCGTACTTGGAGGCGTTGGCGATGAGGTTGATCAGGATCTGCCGCAGCCGGGACGGCACGGTCCACATGCGGAAGTCGTCGGGCACGCCGATCACGATGCGCGCCGCGGCCATCGGTCCAACCGTGTCGACCGCATCGCGGATCATGGCCACCAGCTCGACCTGTCGACGACGGCCGTCGGCCAGCGCGCCTGCACGCACCCCGCCTTCGCGGAAGTCGCGCAGGAGGTCGGCCATGTGCTCTGCCTGTCGCAGGGCGCGTGTGGCGAGCTCCCTCGCCGTGTCCCGGTCGAGGTCGGGCGTCTGGAGCGCTTCGAGCGCGGCCAGCACGACGGTCAACGGGTTCGCCAGCTCGTGCACGACCACCCGCGTCAGTTGCTCCACGACCTCCGGGCCGGCCCGCTCCCCAGCCTCGTGCAGCCGCCCTCGTTCTTCGTCTTCCGGCACGTTCGACCCCGCTTCCTCAGTGCACGCTTCTAAAGCGTATAGGCGCCAAAGGGTTCCGAAGTGGAACGTTTGGTGCGCCTGCGGATTTTCTCCCGCTTCACAAATTCCGCCGCGTGATCTACAACGGCCCAATGAAGCGGGGGTGGCCATCGGTGCCGGCACCGTGAGCGGGTTCGGCGAGCTGCTGCGTCGCCGGCGGGAGGCGCGGGGCTTGGAGCAAGCCGAGCTGGCCCGCCTGCTCGGCGTCACGCAGCAGACGGTCTCGAAGTGGGAGACGGGCGTCACCGTGCCCCGTCCTTCCCGGGTGGCCGCGCTCGCCCGCGCCCTCGGCCTCGACGCGGGCCTGCTGCACGCGGCCGCCGCCGAGGACGACCCGACCGTCGGCGAGCGCCGGGCGGCGGCGCACGCAGCCCCGGCGGGCATCCGGCTCGAACGACTGAGCCAGGACGAGCTGATCGCTCTGCTCGAAGCGGCCTGGCAGGAGCTCGGCAAGCGCCGGGGTCAGGCGGGAACAGCCAACCAGGACCCGCGGCGGTAGCGCGCCAGGTTGGCGGCGGCGCGCGCCAGCATCCACGCCAGCAGGCCCACCCACACGCCGCCGATCCCCAACGAGGGCGCGGCGGGCACCGCCACGGCGAACGGCAGGAAGACGACGAGGCCGACGACCATGCTCCACTGGAGGTAGCGGAAGTCCGACGCGCCGATGAGCACCCCGTCGAGCACGAAGGCCACCGCACCGGGGAGCTGCACGAGCCCGGCGATCACCAGCGCGACCCGGGCCCGGTCGAGCACGGCCGGGTCGTGGGTGAAGAGCGTGGGGAGCACGGGGGCGGTCGCCACCAGGACGACCGCCACGAGCACTCCGCCGAGCAACCCCAGCTGGAGCAGTCGGCGCGACGTGGCGCGGGCCTCGGCGCGGTCGTCGGCGCCCAGCAGCGTGCCCACCAGCACTTGCCCGGGGATGGCGAACGCGTCCAGCGCGAGCGCGACGAACAGGTGCACCTGCAAGGCGATCTGGTGCCCGCCCAAGGTGGCCGGGCTGACTCGGGCAGCCACGGCGGTGGCCACGGCCATGGTGGCGAGCAACGACGCGGTGCGTACGAACAGGTGCCGGCCCGCCAGCAGCAGGCGACGGGCTTCGGCGCCCACGAGGCCCAGCGGCGCCTCGGCCACGGTCAGCCGGCGACGGAGCAGCCCCACGAACCACGCGGCGGCACCTACCTGCGCCACCACGGTGCCCCATGCCGAGCCCGCCACGCCGAGCTCGAGGCCGTACACGAGGACGAGTTCGAGGACCAGGTTCACCACGTTGGCGACGACGGAGACGAGCAGCGGGGTGCGCGTATCGGCCACGCCTCGGAGGTAGCCGTGGCCGACGAGCGCCACCAGCACGGCCGGGATGCCGATGCAGCTGATGAGCAGGTACGTCCGGGCCGCCGCCGCGATCTCACCCTCGCCGCCCACCACCGCCACGATCGGCCGTGTACCGACGGCCAGTGCCACGGCGAGGGGCACGCCGATGAGGGCGCACAGCCACAGACCCTGCGCCGCCACCGATGCCGCCGCCCGCCGATCGCCCCGCCCGGTGAGGAACGCGACGCGTGCCGTGGTGCCGTAGGCGAGGAAGTTGCACACGGGCAAGACGGTGCCGAGGACCGCCGAGGCCACGGCCAAGCCGCCCAGCGGCACGGTGCCGAGCCGGCCCACGATGGCGGTGTCGACGAGGACGTACAGCGGCTCGACGGCCAGCGTGCCCAGCGCGGGCACCGCCAGTCGGGCGATGCGCCGGTCGCGCTCGCTCAGCCCCACCCCATGCCCCGCTCGATGCGACGGGCGGCGGCGACGACCTCGCGTGCGTAGCGCTTCCCCGGGAAGCGGGTCGTACGTTCGACGGGGCCGGACACCGACACGGCGGCCACCACCTCGTCGTCGTGGAGGACGGCCGCGCTCACCGAAGCCACGCCCTTCTCGCGCTCCTCCACGCTCTCGGCCCATCCCCGGCGCAACGACTCTCGGTCGCCGCGCAGCACCTTGCCCGCCGAGCCCCTGTCGAGGGGCAGCACGGCGCCGACCGGCACGATCGTGCGCAGTCCGTGCGGCGACTCCGAGGCCGCCACGCACACTCGAGCACCGCCGCGGGCGACGTAGAGCTGGGCACTCTCGCCCGTGTAGTCGCGCAGGTCCTCGAGCACCGGCCGGGCGACTGCCACCAGCGTCGTGCCGGTGAGCCGCGGCCCGAGCACGAAGCGGCCTTCGTCGTCGCGCATGACGAATGCGTGCTTCTCGAGCGCCACGGCCAGCCGATGGGTGGTCGCCCGGTTCAGGCCGGTCAACGCAGCCAGCTCGTCAAGCCTGCACCCGCCCCCTTCCAGCACGTCGAGAATCGCCACCGCCTTGTCCAGCGTCCCCACCCCACTTACACTCATCATGAGATGAGATTCTCATCTCAGAATGTGAGATTGCAAATGGCGAAGACGCTGAGTGAGAAGGTCTGGGAGCGCCACGTCGTCCGCCAGGTCGACGGCGAGCCCGACCTCCTCTACATCGACCTGCACCTGGTGCACGAGGTCACGTCGCCGCAGGCGTTCGACGGCCTGCGCCTGGCCGGCCGTCGGGTGCGCCGCCCCGACCTCACGTTGGCGACGATGGACCACAACGTGCCCACCGACGGCCTCGACAGGCCGGTGGCCGACCCGATCTCGAAGCGGCAGATGGAGGTCCTGGCGGCGAACTGCGAGGAGTTCGGCGTCCCGCTGTTCCCCATGGGCCACCGCAACCAGGGCATCGTCCACGTGATCGGTCCCGAGCTGGGCTTCACCCAGCCGGGCATGACGATCGTGTGCGGCGACAGCCACACGGCCACGCACGGCGCGTTCGGCGCCTTGGCCTTCGGCATCGGCACCAGCGAGGTGGAGCACGTGCTCGCCACGCAGACGCTGCCGCAACGGCGGCCCGGGACGATGGCCGTGTCCGTCGACGGCGACCTCCCGCCGGGCGTGACCGCCAAGGACGTCATCCTGGCGATCATCGGCCGCATCGGCACCGGCGGCGGCATCGGGTCGATCATCGAGTACCGGGGCTCGGCGATCCGCACGCTGTCGATGGAAGGCCGCATGACCGTCTGCAACATGAGCATCGAGGGTGGGGCGCGGGCGGGCATGGTGGCTCCCGACAACACGACGTTCGCCTACCTGGAGGGCAGGCCGCACGCCCCGAAGGGCAGCGCGTGGGAGCGGGCGCTCGACGACTGGCGCTCGTTGACCACCGACGAAGGGGCCACGTTCGACAAGGAGGTCGCCATCGACGCCGCGAGCCTCCAGCCGCACGTGTCGTGGGGCACGAACCCGGCGCAAGTCGTGCCGATCGACGGCGTGGTCCCCGATCCCGACTCGTTCCTGGACGCCGCCG
>DATAAM010000115.1:0-8295 GCA_036260075.1 Acidimicrobiales bacterium | reverse complement strand
GCCCGGTGCAGTGCTTCGGCAAGGAGGCGTCCGCGTACACCACGTCGCTCGTGCCGCCGGGCACAGCCGTGCGCTTGGTCGGGGATGTCGAGCTGCGCGACCAGTACGGGCGCGTGCTCGCGTACGTCTACCGGGCCGACGACGACACCTTCGTCAACCTGCGCCTCGTCCAGGACGGGTACGCGTCGGTGCTGACCTACCCGCCGAACGTGGCCCACGCCCCCGAGTTCGTCGCGGCGGCGGCCGAGGCACGCGCCGCGGGGCGGGGCCTGTGGTCGGCCTGCTGACCGTGAGACCAGGTGGCGGCCCCGGCTACGGTCACCGCTCATGCCGACGCTGGCTGAGCAGCTGGGGTACCCGCCCGACGCCAAGCTGCTGATCGTCAACTGCGACGACCTCGGGTCCAGCCACGCCGCCAACCTCGGCATCTACGACGCCTTGCGCGAGGGCGTGGCCACCAGCGCAAGCCTCATGGTGCCGTGCCCGTGGGCACGAGAGGCTGCCGCGCGCTATCGAGGCGAGGACGTCGGGGTGCACCTCACGCTCAACGCCGAATACGACCTCTACCGCTGGGGGCCGATCACGCACGCACCGTCGCTCCTCGACGGCGACGGCGGGTTCCCGCGCACGCTCGAGGACGTGTGGGACCACGCCGACCTCGACGAGGTGCGACGGGAGCTGCGGGCCCAGATCGAGCGCGCCATCTACTGGGGCTTCGACGTGAGCCACCTCGACTCGCACATGGGCGCGCTCCAGCTGCGGCCGGAGTTCTTCGACATCTACCTCGACCTGGCCGTGGAGTTCCGCCTGCCGATCCGCCTCTCGGGCGGGTCGACCGAGCGCGCCATCGGGTTCCCCTTCCGCGGGCTGGCCGAGGAGGCGGGCGTGCTGTTCCCCGACCACTTCGTGCGGGTGCCCGGCATCGGCTCGCGCCGCGCCGTCGAGAAGGCGTTGGGCGATCTCAGGCCCGGCCTCACCGAGGTCTACCTCCACCCGGCCCGCGACACCTCGGAGCTGCGGGCGTTCGCTCCCGAATGGGCCGATCGGGTGGACGACTACGAGTTCCTGTGCACCGACCACTCGTTCCGGGCCCTGCTGGAGCGCGTCGGCGTCACACTGGTCGGCTACCGCCGGCTGCGAGAGGCGATGCGCGCCGGCTGAGGCACGGCGCGCACAGGCCTGTCAGTACTCGGTGACCGCCTGGACCTCTGTCTGGAGCTGCTTGTACTCCGGCGAGTTGGTGAGCGGGAGCAGCGACATGAGCTTCGCCATGTTGCCGGTGACCTTGATGCGGCCCTGCATGAAGGCGGCGTTGGCGTCGAGCTCGCCCTTCTGGATCTTCATGGCGTCTTCGTACGTTGTGGTGAGCGTGACCTCGGGGTCGGGCATCTCCCCCAGCTTGCTCTCCAGCAGCTTCCCGTTCTCGAGGACCCAGTAGTACTTCACGTCGCCCTCGGGCGTGCCGGTGATGACGTACTGCATGCGTGCGGAGGCGCCCGGCCGCTCCGGCTGGCTCTCCGCCAGCTTCCGCGTCTCGTCGAGCCATTCCTGCGTGAGCCACTTGGGCATGGGTGCGTCCCCCTGAGGTCGGTAGCCGGACGGCCGGACTCTAGCGGCTGACGGGATCGCGGACGCCCGCGAACAGGTCGTCCTCGGGCGGCTCGGTGGGGACCAGGCTGCGAGCCAGGTGGTAGTCGTCGAAGGGATGGATCTCCCGCATCACCTCGGGGGGC
Source organism: Acidimicrobiales bacterium (assembly GCA_036260075.1). Taxonomy (GTDB): domain Bacteria; phylum Actinomycetota; class Acidimicrobiia; order Acidimicrobiales; family JAHWLA01; genus DATAAM01. The sequence goes on along the minus strand of DATAAM010000115.1, from coordinate 6,562 downwards.
AGCCCGAACCAGAAGGGCGACTGGGGATCGATCTGGGTGGCGTGGGCCAGCAGCGCCTCCCGCCGCACGTCGGCGTACTCCGAGATGTCGACCTTCGTGGTGATGCGGTGATCTTGGTCGGGGCGAGACAGCCACTTCTCGTCGAAGGGCGACTCGAGGCCGAGCTCCTTGAACTTGGCGTGCATCTGGCGGATCCGGGCCATCGACCACAGCGTGTAGTACAGCTTCAGCGGCTGCCAGGGGTCGCCCGCCTCGGGGAAGCGCTCGGGATCGCCCGCGGCGTCGAACGCCTTCACGGAGATGTCGTGCACCCGCAGGTGGTCGGGGTGCGGGTAGAACGCCTGCTCGTCGCCGTAGGTCACGATCACCTGGGGCCGGGCGCGCCTGATCGCCGCCACCAGCCGCCCCACCGCCTCGTCCTCCGGGGCACAGGCGAAGCAGTCCGGGTGTTCGTTGGCCGGTGTGCCCGGCATGCCGGAGTCGCGGTAGCCGAGCATGACGACCTCGTCGTAGCCGATGACCTCCGCCGCCCGGGCCAGCTCCTCTTGGCGCACCTCGGGCAGGCGCTCCCGCACGTCCGGCCGATCCATGGCCGGGTTGAGGATGTCGCCCTCCTCGCCGCCGGTGCAGCACACGAGCACGGTGCGCACCCCCATCGCCTTGTACTTCGCCACCGTGCCCGCCCCCTTGGACGACTCGTCGTCGGGATGGGCATGGACCGTCAGCAGGGCGAGGTGCTCGTCGTGCATACGAACGACCCTAACCACCGGACGGCGCCGTCTCTTCCCGGAGAGGGCACGGCGCCGACGGCCCGACGGGCCTCAGCGGCGGTGCCCGCGGCGTCGGCCTGGCGGGTCGGCCTTGCCCGGCGCGTCGGCCTTGCCGGGCGGACCGGCCTTGGCCGCCGCACCTGTCGCCACGGCAGCATCGGTGCGGGCCGCGGCGCGCACCTCGTCCGACCGTCCACCGTGCCCACCCCGAGCGGAGGCCGCACGGCCCTTGCCCTTCGCCGTCGGAGCGTTGCCTGCCGCCGCCGTCACCGTCGGGGGCGCAGGTTCGGAGGCGGGCACGGCACCCGGGGAGGGGGTCGATGCGCTCTCGACCGGCGCCGGCGACGATGCCGAGGCGAGCACCACGGTGCCGAGGTCGACGGTGTCCGTCCGGTCGGGCCCGGGTTGGCCCTCCGCGGCCCCGCCCGAGGGCGTGGCCTGCGGGCCCGAGGCCACGAGCTCTTCGGGCGCCTCGTCGAGGGGCAGCCGGCCCAGCCCCGACGGCGACGAGGACCGGGCACCGCCCCGCCCCGCAGGCGAGGCGGACCGCTCGGGGCCGGCGTCGCGGTTGGCGATCGGCACCACTGCCAACAGCCCGAGCACCAGCACGGCGAAGGCGACGAGCGACGCCGGGGACGGGCCCGTCCGCCGCGCACGCGGGCGGGGGGCGCGACCGGTCGGAAGCACGCGCGGCCCGCCGCTCATGCCGCCCACCACCAACAGCGGGCGACGGTCGCCCGCCTCGCCCAGCAGCATCTGGGCCTGCACCTCGATCAGGCGTGGATCGACCTCCGGGTGCACCACGACGGCCACCCCCTCGGCGCTCACCGAGCAGTCGAGGACGCCTGGCAGTGCACGGAGCTTCTGCTCGAGAACCTCGAGGTCCACGTCCGGATGGTACCGAATGCCCCTCAGCGGGCGTCGAACCTGGCCACCGCCTCGACGTGGAAGGTGTGGGGGAACAGGTCGAGCACCTGCACGCCGGTGAGCGCATAGCCGTGGCCGTCGAGCAGCCGGACGTCGCGGGCCAACGACGCCGGGTCGCAGGACACCAGCACGAACCGAGCGGCTCCCGCCGCAGCCAACGCCGCCGAAGCGGCACCGCCGAGGCCCGGTCGGGCCGGGTCGGCCACCACCAGGTCGACGGCCGCCGACGAGGGGGCGCGCCACGCCGCCACCTCCGCCTGGACCACCTCGGCCGGAAGGTCGGCCAGGTTGTGGCGTGCGTCCCGCACCGCCGAGGGATGGCGCTCCACGGCGAGGAGGCGGCCGACGCCCGGCAGCGACCCACCCAACAGGCCGATCCCGGCGTAGGCGTCGACCACCGTGCCGCCCGCCGCCGCTCCCGCCGCCGCCCGCACGGCCGACACCAGCAGCTCGGCCGCCGCCGGCCCCGACTGGAAGAAGGACTCGGCCGAGACGCGCCACCGCCGCCCCGCCACCTCCTCGGTCACGGCGGCCCGGCGCAGCCGGGGACGCTCGTCGGCCCCCACCACAAGCACGTCGGCAGGCACGTCCACGCCCGCTGCCGTCGGACGGGCCACCACCAGCCGCTCGCCGGTGGCCTCCGACACTCGCAGCACCACCTCGGCCGCCTGCCCGAAGCGCCCGTCCACGACGAGTTCCTCCAGGCGCGCGTGGGCCACCGGGCACTGCTCCGGCACCACCGGCCGCCGGCCCCGTCGCTCGCGGTACACGGCACGCCCGTCCTCCACGGCCAGGCGCAGGGTGGTGCGATGGCCCCACGCAGGCACCGCCGGCACCTCCGAGGCCACCGGCGGGTCGGCCAGCCGGGCGATCCGGTGCAGGGCGTCGACGACGATGTCGCGCTTGAGCCGCGCCTGCCACGCGGGCTCGACGTGCTGCCACTGGCAGCCGCCGCAGCCTGCGGCCACGCCCGAGCACGGCGGCGCCACCCGACCGGGCGAGGACGACACCACCTCGACCACCCGAGCCCGGGCGTAGTCGCGCTTCTCCTCCACCAGCTCGGCCACGACCCCCTCGCCGGGCAGCGCGCCCTCCACCAACACGACGCGCCCGTCCGCGTCACGAGCGATGGCGTCGCCGCCTGCGGCGACCGCACGAGCGACGAGGTGGACGCGCCCCACGACGACGAGGTTACGGTGGCCGCGATGGGCGTCTTCGACGACGACACCGCGCTCGTCCGCGACGGTGGCACGTGGCGCGGCCAGGTGTCGCCCCGGTGGCACATCGGCCGCGGCGTCAACGGAGGGTTCGTGTCCACCCTCCCCCTGCGGGCCATGTTGGACGTGTCGCCGCACCCCGAGCCGCTGAGCATGACCACGCACTACCTCCAACGGCCCGTGTACGGCCCGGTCGAGGTGCGGCCCCGCCTGCTCCACGCGACGAAGGGCCACGCCTACCTCGCCGCCGAGGCCGTCCAGGAGCACGGCGTCGTTCTCGCCGCGCTGGCGATCACGGGCACGATCCGCGATGTGGCCGGACCGACGTTGTACGGCCGGATGCCGGAGACGGCGCCGCCCGAGGAGCAGGCCACGATGCCCGACCAGGACGACCCGTCGCTCGAGTTCACCCGCCGCTTCGAGTACCGGGCGCCCCGCCCCGAGTTCGAGGCGTTCTTCCCCGCGACGCCGGACGACGCATCCGTCGTCCAGGGCTGGATGCGCCTGCGCGACCGCGACCTCGACGCGCTCGCCGTCCCGACGTTCATGGACGGCATGCCACCCGCCGCGTGGGGCGCCCTCGGCCCCGGCCTCACCCCCACGGTGGAGCTCACCGTGCACTGGCGCTCCCGTCCGCGCACGCGCTGGCACCTGGCTCGCTTCTCGACCCGGTTCTTCACCGGCGGCTACGTGGAAGAAGACGGCGAGCTGTGGGGCGAGGACGGCAGGCTGGTGGCCATGAGCAGGCAGCTGGCTCGCTACTCCCCCCTCGAGCCCCCCTCGTGATCACCGTCCTCTCGTACGGCCCACAGGGGTCGGAGGTGGTGCACGACCCCGACGAGATCTCCGACCTGGTGGCCCGCGGCGACCGCCTCCTGTGGGTGGACCTGAGCGACCCCACCGAGGACGACTTCCGCACCATCGACCGGGAGTTCGAGCTGCACCCGTTGGCCGTGGAGGACGCCCGCAAGCACGGCCAGCGACCCAAGCTCGAGCTCTACCCCACGCACGCCTTCGTGGTGGCGTACTCGCGCGCGCTCTGCGAGGTCGACCTGTTCATCGGGCCCACGTGGCTGGTGAGCGTGCGCGGACGCAACCACGCGGGTGAGACGTGGAGCCTCGACGACGCCCGCCGCCGCTTCGAGCGCACGTCGGCCCCCGAGTTCACCGTGGGCTTCCTGCTCTACAGCGTCCTCGACGAGCTGGTGGACGGCTGGTTCGTGGCGCTCGACGCCGTGGAGGAGGAGCTGGAGGAGCTGGAGGACCGGATCTTCTCGCACGAGCCGCTGGTCGAGGCCGAGGTGCAACAGGACCTCTTCCACCTCCGCCGCCGACTCCTGCTGGCCCGCCGCGCCGTCATGCCCGTTCGCGACGTGCTCAGCGCCCTCCTCAGGCGAGAGGTCCGCTGGATCGACGACGCCACGCTGGTGCTGCTGCAAGACGTCTACGACCACGTGCTGCGGGTGGCCGACGCCATCGACACCCAACGAGAGCTCATGGGCAACGCCGTCGATGCCCACCTGGCCATCATCTCCAACCGGATGAACGAGGTGATGAAGACGATGACGTCGTGGGGCGCCATCCTCTTGGGCGCCACGCTCATCGCTGCCATCTACGGGATGAACTTCGAGCACATGCCCGAGCTGGGGTGGGCGTACGGCTACCCGTTCGCCCTCGGCCTCATGGTCGTCCTCACGCTCGTGGGCTGGGCCTTCTTCCGCCGCCGCGACTGGCTCTGATCCGGTGCCGGAGCACCGGCTTCACGGCGCGGGGCGAACCGGGACGGTGAAGGAGAATCGGGCGCCTGCCCCCGGGCTCGACTCCGCCACCACCTCGCCGCCCATCAGCCGGACGTACTCGCGCACCAGCGCCAAGCCCAGCCCGCTGCCGCGGGCGGCGCCGCTGCGGGCCGTCTCCCCTCGCCAGAACGGCTCGAAGGCGTGGGCCAGCTCGTCGGCCGTCATGCCCTGCCCGGCGTCCTCCACCTCCACCCGCACGACGTCGCCCTCGGCCACCGCCCGCACGGCCACGGGTACGCCGGGCGCCGAGTGCTTGGCCGCATTGGTGAGCAGGTTGGCGAGCGTGCGCCGCAACAGCAAGGGGTCGGCGTCCACCTCCACCTCGCCGATGTCGACGGTGACCGGTCGGTCGGCCAGCATCGGGCCCAACGCGTCCACCGCGGCCGACACCTCGCTCGCCAACGGCAGGCGCTCGCGCGCCGTCCCCGTCAGGCGGCCTGCCTCGGACTCGGCGAAGTCGAGCAGTTGCTCCACCAGCGCCCGCAGCTCGTGTGCGTTCTCGCGGATCGACCGCATGCAGACGCGCCGTACGTCGTCGTCGTCGAGCGTCTCCCACTCCGCCACGAGCGTGTCGGCGAAGCCGACCACGCAGGTGAGCGGCGTGCGCAGCTCGTGCGACAGCGACATGACGAGGTTGCGGCGCAGGTCGAGCGTCTCCTGCAGCTCGGTCACGAGAACGCGCTGCAGCTCCAACCGGGCCGCATTGGCGAGCGCCGTCGCCGCGAACGCGGCGAACGTCTCCGCCAGCTCCACCTCCTCGGCCGAGGCCGCCCGTTGCTCCCGGTCCCACACCGCCAGCGCGCCCACCGGCACCCCTTCCGCCCGGGGCAGCGGGACCACGAGGCAGCCGTTGCCCGCCGAGGTGTGCTTGGGACGATCGGGGTTGCGCACGATGGACGCCACTCGGGCGGCCACCGCCGACGACCCCCGGCTGTCGCCGGCCAGCATGTGCACGCCGCCGTCGGAGCCGGTCACGAACAGGCCGGCCGAGCCCGAACGCAGGAGCTGCCGGGCGCCCTGCACGATCTCGTTGCACATGGCGTCACGGTCGAGCGCCGAGTGGACGAGCAGCGCCAGGCGCTGAAGCTCACGGGCCCGGCGCACCACGTCGTGGTGGCGGCAGGCCCGCTCGACCACGCCGGCCGGCTCGTCGAAGTACGTCGGTCCCTTGACGACGAAGTCGACCGCACCCGCCCGCAGGGCGTCGACGACGACATCCTCGTCGCCGACCTCGGTGACGAGCACGACGGCCGGGCCGGTACGACGCGACATCGTCCGCAGCAGCTCGATGCCGGTCATGTCGGGCAGGCGGTGGTCGAGGAGCACCACGTCCACGCCGTCCAGCTTCCCCAAGGCCTCGTCGGCGGAGCCCGCCGTCCGCACGTCGTACGACGCCCGCCGGAGGGCGTGCTCGATGAGGGACCGCTGATCGGCGTCGCCCTCCACCACGAGCACGACGGGCCGGCGGCCGGCGTCCGACGACAGGCCGGTCACGTCGACGGCTCCGCGGCCTGGTGCTCCGACAGCGCGTCCGCCCCGTCGCAGACCGCGCACCGAAGCCCGTCCACCACTGCTCGTGAGGCTTCCACTGACCCCCTCGCTCCTCCGCCGTCTTGATCGGCAGGAGTCAGATGGACACGAGGGAATCGAGCGCCTCCAAGGCAGCTCGTTGCAACGCCGCAATGCGACGTCGGAGGACGAACCGCTCGATCCGTCCGAACGGGCCACCGGGCAGCACGACGTCGATGCAGTGCCGCACCCGGGTGCGACCGTCGTCGGTCGCCTCGAACGTCCACTCGCTGGTGAGGCGCGCACCGAGATGCACGCGCTCGGCGAGCGCCTCGCCGGG
>DATAAM010000114.1:0-3563 GCA_036260075.1 Acidimicrobiales bacterium | reverse complement strand
CCAGGCCGAGCGTCTCCTTGAGCTGGGCCCGGATCTCGTCGTTGTAGCGCTGCTTGAGCCGCGGCCGTTCGGTGGTGGCAGTGGCCATCAGAAAGCCTCCTGAGCACGGAGGCCGATCCCGCTCTGCCGGTCGGCCGGAGCACGATCGAACTCGCCGAGGAAGCTTTGCTTCCGAGTGCGAATCACAAGTCACCTCCGCACTTGCGGCAGATGCGGACCTTGCGCGGCTTGCCCGTGGCCGTCTGCTCGAAGCGGTAGCCGATGCGCGTGGGACCGTCGACGGGGCAGACGATCGCCACCGACGAGGCCGGCAGCGGCATGTCCTTGTCGATGATGCCGCCCTGGGTGGTGGCCCGGGTGGCCTTCTGGTGGCGCTTGGCCACGTTGACGCCGTCGACGATCACCTTGCCGGTGGCAGGGATGACGCGCATGACGTCGCCCTCCTTGCCCCGGTCCTTGCCCTGGAGGACCTTCACGCGGTCGCCCTTCTTCAGCTTCATCACAACACCTCCGGGGCGAGGGAGATGATCCGCATGAACTTCTTGTCGCGCAGCTCGCGCCCCACCGGGCCGAAGATGCGGGTGCCCCGGGGCTGCTGCTGCTCGTTGATGAGGACGGCGGCGTTCTCGTCGAAGCGGATGTAGCTGCCGTCGGGACGACGCTTCTCCTTCTTGGTGCGCACGACCACGCACTTCACGACGTCGCCCTTCTTCACGGCGGCGCCGGGGATGGCGTCCTTCACGGTGGCCACGAAGACGTCGCCGATCGACGCGTAGCGCCGCTTGGAGCCGCCCAGCACCTTGATGCAGAGCACCTCCTTGGCGCCGCTGTTGTCGGCCACCCGGAGTCGGGATTCCTGTTGGATCACTTGGCCCGCTCCAGCACTTCGACGACCCGCCACCGCTTGAGCTTCGACATCGGGCGGGTCTCCTGGATCCGCACACGGTCGCCCACGCGCACGTCGTTCGCCTCGTCGTGCGCGTAGAGGCGCTTGGTGCGCTGCACCGTCTTGGCGTAGCGGGGGTGGCGCACCCGCTCCACGACGGCCACGACGGCCGTCTTGTCCATCGCGTTCGACACCACCGTGCCCTCCCGCGCCTTGCGGCGGTTGGCTCGGGAAGTCGTCGTCTCGTCAGCCATTGTCGGCCTCCTGGGCGGCCTCGGCGGCGGCGATCTCGCGCTCGCGCAGCAGCGTGTTGATGCGGGCGATGTCCTTGCGCACGTCGCCGAGGCGCGAGGTGTTGTCGAGCCGGCCGGTGACGTTCTGGAACCGCAGGTTGAACAGCTCCTGCTTGGCCTCGGCCAAGAGGGTGCGGAGCTCGACGTCGTCGGTCTCCCGCAGCTCCTGGGCGCGACGGTTGGCCATCAGACCTCCACCCCCTCCTGCTGCTTCGACCGCTCCACGAACTTCGCCTTGATGGGGAGCTTCTGGATGGCGCGCTCCAGGGCGGCCCGGGCGATCTCCGGGTTGGGGTACGACAGCTCGAACATGATGCGGCCGGGCTTGACCACGGCCACCCAGTACTCGGGGTTGCCCTTGCCCGAGCCCATGCGGGTCTCGGCGGGCTTCTGGGTGACGGGCTTGTCGGGGAAGATGCGGATCCACACCTTGCCGCCGCGCTTGATGTGGCGGGTCATCGCGATACGGGCGGCCTCGATCTGGCGGGCAGTGATCCAGCCCGGCTCCACCGCTTGGATGCCGTACTCGCCGAACTGCACGACCGTGCCACCCTTGGCCTGGCCGCCCAAGCGCCCGCGCTGCACCTTGCGGTGCCGGACCTTGCGGGGCATCAACATGCGGCATCGCCTCCCCGGCCCTGGTTCTGGGGGAGGAATCCCGCCGAATGCGGCGGGATTCCTCCCCCAGAACGGTGGGTTGCCTTCATCAATCGACCTCCCGGCGCATGTGGGGGGCCTCGTGGTGCTCGTCGCGGGTGCGGCGCTCGATCTCCTCCTCCTCGGCGAGGAGGCGCTCGAGGTCGGGGTCGACCTCGGGGATGATCGGCTTGGCCGCTTCGTCGACCTCGACCTCCGGCGCCTCGGCCACCTCGGCGGGCGTGGTGCCCGGCTCGCCTTGCTCCGGACGACGGCGGCCGCCTCCGGCGGTGATGACCCGGCGCGGCTTGCCGCCCTGGCCGGACGTCTCCCCCACGGCCATGGCCGCCTCGCGGCTGATCTTGTCCTCCGAGGAGATCTTGTAGGGGAGGATGTCGCCCTTGTAGATCCACACCTTCACGCCGATGCGGCCGAAGGTGGTGCGGCCCTCGCGGAAGCCGTAGTCGATGTCGGCCCGCAGGGTGTGCAGCGGCACCCGTCCCTCGCGATAGGCCTCCTTGCGGGCCATCTCGGAGCCGCCCAGGCGACCGGAGCACTGCACGCGGATGCCCTGGGCGCCCGCCTTCTGCACCGTCTGCACCGCCCGCTTCATGGCCCGACGGAAGCTCACGCGGCCCGCCAGCTGGTCGGCGATGCCCTGGGCGATGAGGGCGGCGTCGAGCTCGGGCTGCTTGATCTCCTGGATGTTGAGCTGGACCTTGGGGTTGCCGGTCATCCTGGCCAGCTCCGTGCGCAGGCGGTCGGCCTCGGCCCCGCGGCGGCCGATGACGATGCCGGGGCGGGCGGTGTGCAGGTCGATGCGCAGCCGGTCGCGGGTTCGCTCGATCTCGATCCGGCTCACGGCGGCCCGCTCGAGCTGTGTCATCAGGTAGTTGCGGATCTTCCAGTCCTCGATGACGTACTCCTGGTAGTCGCGGTCGTTGAACCAGCGCGACTTCCAGTCGGTGGTGACGCCGAGGCGGAACCCGTAGGGGTTGACCTTCTGGCCCATTACTCGCCCTCTTCCTTCTCGACCGCTTCGGCCGCCTCGACCGCAGCCTCCTGCTGGTCGACGATGCCTGCCTCCTCGGCGGCACCCTCGGCCGGCGTCTCCTCCGGGGTCTCGTCAGCTGCCACTTCGGCCTCCGGTGCTCGTGCCTCGGTCTCCTCCACGCCCTCGACCTCGGCTGTCGTGACTTCCTCCACGGTCTCCGGCGAAGGCGCGGTGCCCGGCACCTGCTCGTCGCGCCGGCGCCCGCGGCGCCCGCCCGCCACGCGCCGGGCCCGGCGGCCCGTCGTGTCGGCGTCGCGCTTGGCCCGCAGCCGGGCCAGGCGGTCTTCGGGCAGGCGGCTCACGATGATCGTGACGTGGCACGTGCGCTTGCGGATGCGGGTGGCCCGGCCCCGCGCCCGGGGCCGCCAGCGCTTGATCGTCACGCCCTCGTCGGCGAAGCAGGCGGAGACGAACAGCTCCTCGGGATCGAGGTGGTCGTTGTTCTCGGCGTTGGCGACGGCGGAATCAAGCAGCTTGCGCACGGCGATGGCGGCGTCGCGCTCGACGAAGCGGAGGACGTCGCGGGCCTCCTCGACGGTCTTGCCCCGGATGAGGTCGAGGACGGGGCGCACCTTGAACGCGGACATGCGGGAGTGCCGCAGGACGGCGCGGGTGCCCTCGCGCTCGTTGGTCTTGGTGCCCGGCATCAGCGGCGACCTGCTCGCTCTTGGCCTGCGTGGTAGCGGAACGTGCG
>DATAAM010000113.1:0-31978 GCA_036260075.1 Acidimicrobiales bacterium | reverse complement strand
TGCACGGGGACGGGCGAGGCGCCCGCCAGCCCGTAGGCGACCGAGTGATGGGCGTCGAAGTCGACCCGGGCGAGCTGCCCGTCGTCGGCCGTCGGCGCCACGCTCACCGCCGACGAGTGCGCCCGCGACCGCAGGCGGCCTTCGGCCTGCGGCACCAACGTCATGTCGATGTCCTGCCAGATGCCCGCGGCGTCCTTGAAGTGGATGGGGTGTGCGTAGACGCGCGACGTGTACTTCCCGGGTTGTTCGGTGGCGAACGTCTTGGCGTGCGCCGTTCGCATCGAGGCGATCTCGGTGGTCGGGACGAGGGCGGGAGCCCCCGGCGGCGGCGCGGTGACGACGGCCTCGGTGTTGGTCAACGGGGTGTCGTGCGCCACCGGCTGCGGCGACGGGCTCGCCGACTCGGCGACCACCCGAGGCGTGGCCACCGGTGCGACCAGCCCGCTGACCACGACGACGACCAAGCCCAGTCCCGCGCGACGACGACGGACGTTGCCCAGCAGACGGTGCACCCGACCCCTCCCAACCCCGATTGCCCAAGAAAGGGGTTGAGCCCCGAAGCCCTTGTCCCGCCGACACCCGACTCCTCGGGTGACTCCCCAGACTGCTTGCAGTGGAGCGTAAAGAACGCAACTGCGTTCGTAAATGGCGTTGAGAGAACAATTTCCGGGCTCTGATTGCTCCTTCGGATAAAGCAAAGGTTCTCGTGTTGTCGCCGAATTTGTGCGCCACGCCCAATCGGGCCGAGCGTGCACATCACTGTGAAGCGCCGGCTCCGACTCCGTTTCGGTCACGTGCCCGAACGACAACGGCTGTGCTCGGAGGCGCGTCGTTCCCGGAAAAAAACCCGCCTCGCTACGAGTTGGGTGCAGACGTCGCCATGCTCTGCACGAACCGGCGCGTGACCTCGAGCACGTCGGCCACACCGACGGCCACGTCGGCCAGCTCGGCCGACGCCTCGGCGGACAGCCCGAGGCGGGCCACCAGTGCCTGCGGGTCCCACGTGCGGTGCACCGCGCACTGGAACAGCGCGCCGTCTCGCGTGCGGCGTTGGGCGATGCCCACCGCCTTGCGCCCGTGGAGCGTGACCTCGCCCGGGCCGAGCCCGGCGAAGCACACCTGCCGCGACCACTGCGTGGTGCACAGCCCGCCCCGGTGCACCTCGGCGCCGTCGCCCAGTGCGGCGGCCCACGCCTCCCCCAGCCACCAGAAGGCGCGCCCCACGTCGTCGTCCCACATCGGGTCGTGGCGGGGCACGACCACGTCGAGCCACACCGGGTCGCCGGGCTCCACCCACACGGCCCCGCCCCCGCTGCGCCGGCGCACGATCGGCACCTCGCCCACCGCCGCCGGCTCCGGCTGCGTGGAGCCGAGCACCACGGCGGTGGAGGTCGCCTCGCAGAGCGTGACAGACCGCTGCGACCAGTCGATCTCCCGGGCGTGCAGCTCCGCGGGCGTGCCCCGCAGCCGGATCACGCGCTGAGCGACGAGCGGGCCACCGCCAGGTACGGCTCCCAGTCGTGGCGCACCGAGCCGGTTGCGACGAGCGCCCACGCCCGCTCGCGCGGCACCGTGGGCTGGCGCCGCAGCTTGAGGGGCGTCTCGTGCAGCAGCCGGTCCTCCTTGCGGGTGTTGCACGGACGACAGGCGGCCACCACGTTGTCCCAGGTGTGGGTGCCGCCCTTGCTGCGCGGGACCACGTGGTCGATGTTCTCGGCGGGCGAGCCGCAGTACTGGCACTTGTGGCCGTCGCGGGCGAACACGGCCCGACGGTTGAGCGCCACCCGCGCCACGTACGGGACCTTCACGAAGTAGGTGAGGCGCACCACCGAAGGCTCGGGGAACGCGGCCCGCTCCGAGTGGAAGGCGCTGCCCGTGTCGTGCAGCAGCTCGGCCTTCTCGTCGAGCACCAGCAGGAGCGCCCGTCGCGTCGTGACGATGCACAGTGGCTCGTACGTCGCGTTGAGGACAAGCGCCCGCGGCACGCCGGTTTCCCCCTACCGCACCGGCGTCCGTGGTGGCACACGCATTGCAGAAGAGGCTACCGCACGAGCCGACGGTACCTCCGACACCAGCCGAGGTACGTGATGACGTCGGCGGGCTCCGGCGAGTGCGAGGCGTCGCCGTACATCGTCTGCAGGCGGAAGGCGGCGTAGGCGGGGTCGGGGACCGGCAGGAACGGGGGCCGCCGCCACCACCCGGGCGGGGCCAGGGCGAGCGCGCTGCGCCACAACCAGGGGCGCACCACGACGGCCAACACGGCCCCGGCGTTCACCCCTTCACGTAGGAGAGCTTCTCGCACACCTTGCCGTCCCGCACCCGCATGACGTCGACGCCCCGCACGTGGCCGTCACCCCAGTCGTAGCGCCAGCGGACGGTGGCCCGGTCGCCCGCCGTGAACACGTCCTCGGCGTCGAAGCGGGCGTCCGGCGAGGCGGCGAAGAGCGCTTCCCACGCCGCTCGCACGGCGGCAGCCCCCTCGTGGCGTTCGCCGTCGGGCGCCGGACCGGTGCTCTCGAAGACCACGTCGTCGGTCATCAGCGCCATGATGGCGTCGACGTCGCGCTCGTTGAACGTGTCGTTGAAGCGGTCGATCACCGCCCGGGTGTCGTCAGGCACCGGCGGGCTTGGGCTCCTTCGGCAGGCCGAGCACGAGCTCGCCGATGATGTTGCGCTGGATCTGCGAGGTGCCCGCGTAGATGGTGCCCGCGCGGGCGTTGAGGAACGTGCCAACCCAAGAGGCCGAGGAGTTGGGTGACCCGGGCTCGTCGGTCTGGAAGGCGGCGAGCGCCGGCTTCCCGCTGGGTGCCAGGGCGTCGCTCCCCAGGATGTCGAGCGCCAGCTCGGTGACTGTCTTGTGGTACTCGCTCCAGTTGAGCTTGGTGATGGCGGCCTCGGGGCCGGGATGGCCACCAGCCAGCCAGGCGGTGAGCGCCCGCATGCCCAAGTACCGCATGATCTCCACCTTGCTGTGGCACCAGGCCAGGCGCTGCCGGATCAGCGGGTCGGCGTGCTTGCCCCGCTCCTTGGCCAGCTCGGTGAGCCGGTCGAGCTCCGTGCGGAAGCGGATGGGGAGGACGGCGGCCGCTTCGCCCCGCTCGTAGCCGAGCAGGGTCATGGCCACCGGCCAGCCGTTGTTCACCTCGCCGATCACGTTCTCCTTGGGCGTGCGGGCGTCGGTGAAGAAGACCTCGTTGAACTCGGACTCGCCCGAGATCATCCGGATGGGCCGGACCTCGATGCCGGGCTGGTCCATCGGGCAGAGGACGAACGTGATGCCCCGGTGCTTGGGCGCTGTGGCGTCGGTGCGGCACAGCACGAAGATCCAGTTGGCCAGGTGGCCGGCCGACGTCCAGATCTTCTGGCCGTTGATCACCCACTCGTCGCCGTCGAGCTCGGCCTTGCAGGCCAGGTTGGCGAGGTCGGAGCCTGCGTTGGGCTCCGAGTAGCCCTGGCACCACACGTCCTCGCCGCTCAGGATGCGGGGCAGGAAGTGGCGCTTCTGCTCCTCGGTGCCCCACTGGATGATCGTGTTGCCGACCATCTGGATCGAGAAGAGGTCGTTGATGGTGCCCTGGGGCACGCCCGCCTTGGCGAACTCCTCGGCGATGACCACCTGCTCGAGCGGCGTGAGGCCTGCGCCGCCGTACTCCTTGGGCCACGAGACGGCCAGGAGGTTGTTGTCGTGCAGCGTCCGGCGCCACTCGAGGGTGAACTGCCGGGCCTCCTCCTTGTGCAGCGCGCCGATGCCCTTCCAGTCAGCAGGCAGGTGCTCGGCCAGGAAGGCCTGCACCTTCTCGCGGTACTCCTCGGCTTCCGGCGGATAGCGCACGTCCATGCGGTCGAGGCTACCGGGCGGTAGGTTCCGACCGCCGGCTGGGGGTGCAGTACCGTCGGCCCGGGGAGCCGTCGGCTCCGCAAGGGGGGACAATGCGCAGAGCGAAGCGCTTCGTGGTGGCGGTCGCGGTGATCGGGACGGCGCTGGGCGCCTTCGACGGGACCGTCGAGGCCCACACCGACACGTGCAGCCTCGCAACAGGAGAGATGGCGGTGGGCGGCGGACCTGCATTCAGGTTCAACACCGGCCCGTTCTCCTCCGGAGGCTTCAACATGAGCGCGACCGCGTCGTGCTCGACCGGCGTGACCATGTTCTACGCATCCGGATCCATCGGCGGATGGTGCGACGACGGCTACGGCTCGGGCACGACGAGCGACGGCCATCGGTTCGGGTTCATCTGGCGGGGCGGGTCGCTCCAGCTCGCGGGCGAGGTCGACGGGACCATCACAGTGACGCCCGCCATCACAGCCGGGAGCAGTTGCACCAGCGGCGCGTCCACCTTCTTCATGCAGGGTCAAGTCGTCCTGCATCACTGACGAAGGCCAGGCGGGCGGCCCCCACGAGGCCCGCGTCGGTGCCCAGCGCGGCGGGCACCACGCGGGCGCCTCGTGAGAAGTCGAGGCGACAGCGGGCGTCGAGCTCGGCCTGGGCGGCAGCGAAGAACGGCTCTCCGAAGCCGAGCGCCACCGAGCCCGCCACCACCGCCAGTCGCAGGTCGAGGAGGTTGCACACCGAGGCCACGGCCCGTCCCACCAGGCGACCGGTGCGGGCCACGACGTCGGGCCCGGCCTCGGCCGCCGGCCGCCCGGTGGCGGCCTCGATGGCTGTGCCCGACGCCTCGGCCTCCAGGCACCCCTGCGCCCCGCAGCCGCACACCCGTCCGTCGGCTTCCACGATCACGTGGCCGATGTGGCCCGCGTTGCCCGCGGCGCCGGCGAGCAGCCGCCCGTCGAGCACGACGCCGCCGCCCACGCCGGTCGACACCACCATGCCGAGGTAGTCGCGCACCCCGGCGGCGGCGCCGGTCCACCCCTCCCCGACGGCGAGCGCCTTGGCGTCGTTGTCGACCACGACGGGCAGCCCGGTCAGCTCGGCCAGCCGGGCCCGCAGCGGAAACCTCCGCCACGACGGGATGTTGAGCGGCGACACCTCCTCGCCGCCCGCCGTCATCGGACCGCCGCAGCCGACACCGCACACGACAGCCTCGTCCCCCAGCGGCGACACCAGCCCGACCAGCGCCGACCACACATCTTCCGCCGGCGTTCGAGTGACAGCACGCTCGACCACCACGCCGTCCTCCCGCACGAGCGCGGCAGCGAGCTTGGTGCCGCCGATGTCGAGCGCCAGCGCCGTCCGCACGGGCGGACGGTACGCTGGCCCGCCGTGGCACGACAACGCACGGCGGCCCGGGCTCAGCAATCGTTCGCCTCCACCTTCGACACCATCGTGGAGAACATCGAGCGCGTCATCCAGGGCAAGGACGACGCCATCCGCCTCGCACTCGTGTGCCTCGTGGCCGAGGGTCACCTCCTCATCGAGGACGTGCCCGGCGTGGGCAAGACCAGCCTGGCCAAGGCGCTGGCCGCCTCGCTGGGCTGCGAGTGGCACCGCATCCAGTTCACGCCCGACCTGCTCCCCTCCGACGTGACCGGGGTGAACGTGTACAGCCGGGCCAAGGGCACCTTCGAGTTCCGGCCCGGCGGCATCTTCGCCAACATCGTGCTGGGCGACGAGATCAACCGGGCCTCGCCGAAGACCCAGTCGGCCCTGCTGGAGGCGATGGAGGAGCGCCAGGTCACGGTGGACGCCACCACCTACCTGCTGCCCACGCCGTTCATGGTGATCGCCACGCAGAACCCCATCGAGCACGAGGGCACCTACCCGCTGCCCGAGAGCCAGCTCGACCGCTTCCTCATGCGCATCCGCATGGGCTACCCCGACCGCCAGGCCGAGCTGGAGATGCTCGACACCCACGCCACGGAGACCACATTCGAAGAGCTCGACGCCGTCGCCGGCCCCCGCGACGTCGAGGCCATGACAACGGTGGCCCGCGCCGTGCACGTGGCGCCCAGCATCAAGGCCTACCTGGTCGACCTGGCCGACGCCACCCGCAACCACACCAACCTGGCCCTGGGCATCTCGCCCCGTGCCGTGCTCGCCATGCAGCGGGCGGGGCGGGCACGGGCAGCCGCCCTGGGCCGCGAGTTCGTGACCCCCGACGACATCAAGGCGCTGGCCGTGCCGCTGCTCGAGCACCGCTTGGTCCTCACCCCGGAGGCCGCCCTCGGCGGCCTGGGACCGGCCGACGTGCTGGAGGAGGTCCTCGGCTCCGTGGCCGTCCCCACCGGCCGCGGCTGACCGTCCCATGCCAACCCCGTTTTGGGCACGGTTTTCCGCGGATAGCGCGGGAAAGCGTGCCCAAAACCGAGGAGCGGGACGGCGATGCTGACCCGGCGGGGGTGGATGATCGCCGTCGGCTCGCTGGTGCTGTCGGGGATCGGTCGGGTGCTCGGCCTCGACGAGCTGTTCGGGATGGCAGCCGCCGCGTTGGCCCTGTGCGTGGCCGCCGTGCTCTACGTGCGCTTCACCCGCTTCCAGCTCGAGGCCACCCGAGAGCTGCGCCCGCCGCGGGTGCACGCGGGCACGGCCAGCCGGGTGGAGCTGAGCGTGCGCAACCTCGCCTTCCGACGCTCGCCCGTGCTCACCGCCCGCGACCCCTTCGACGGCGGCCGCCGCTGGGCCCGCCTCCTCCTCGCCCCCCTCGCCCCCGGCGAGACGGCCCGGGCCGCCTACCGCCTGCCCACCGAGCGGCGGGGCATCTTCGACCTCGGCCCCCTGGAGCTGCAGCTCAACGACCCCTTCGGGTTGGCGCAGACATCCCTCGAAGCCGCGCCCGTCACCAAGCTCACCGTCTACCCCCATGCCGACGACATCGAGCCGGTGCCGCTCAGCCAGGGCAACGATCCCCACGCGGGGGCCGACCACGCCACCGCCCTGAGCCACGCGGGCGAGGACTTCTACGCGCTGCGCGACTACCAGGAGGGCGACGACCTGCGCCGCGTGCACTGGGGCGCCACGGCCAAGCTCGACGAGCTCATGATCCGCCAGGAGGAGATGCCCTGGCAGGGCCGGGCCACGGTGCTGCTCGACCTGCGCGAAGGCGTGCACACCCCCGAGTCGTTGGAGATCGCCGTCTCCGCGGCGGCGAGCGTGGCCCGCTCCTGCTGGAAGCGGCGGTCGCTCGTGCGCCTCCTCACCACCGGGGGGTTCGACTCCGGGTTCGCCGCCGGCCATGCCCACCGCGAGGCGGTGCTGGAGCACCTGGCCGGCGTCGGCGTCGAGCGCGGCGCCCACCTCGCCCCCCTCTTGCAGAGGCTCCGGCGCGACGGCAGCGGCGGCGCCCTGGTCGTGATCACCACGGCGGCGGCGGGCACCCCCGACTTGGAGGGCGTCGCCCGCCTCCGCGGCCGCTTCGGGCTGGTCACGCTCGTGCTCGTGGAGCGATCCGCCTACGACCACTCCCTCGCCGGGCGCCAGGCGCCCTCCCGTGCGCTGCCGCCCCTCGGTATGGTGGCCCGGGTGACGGCGACGGAGGCCTTCCCCACAGCGTGGGCGGGGGCGCTGGCTCGCACGAAGGTGGCGGCGCGATGACGCAGCCGGCCCGCGAGTACGAGCCCGACCCCACCGCCTCGGCCACCCTGGCGTTGACGCTCCTCACGCTGGCCGCCGCCGTGGGCATGGGCCGGCTGTTCGACAGCTGGGACTTCCTCATGCCGTTCACCGTGGCCACCCTGTGCTCGCACTGGTTGGCCTGGCTGGGCCGGCGCCTCGGCCTCTCGCTCGCCGCCGGCATCCCGCTCACGCTGGGGGGCACCGCGCTGGCCGCGGCCTGGACCGTGCTCCCGCACACCACCGCCTACGGCCTGCCCCTGGGCCGCACGTGGAGCGCGGCGACCGACGCCCTCCACGAGGCCTGGCTGGCCTTCTCCACGGTGGTCGCTCCCGCCCCCACCGCCAAGGGCTTCCTCCTGGCCGGGATGCTCGGCATCACGGTGGCGGCCGTCCTGGCCGACTGGGCCGCCTTCCGCATCCGCTCGGTGTTCGAGTCGACGGTGCCGTCGTTCGCCCTCTTCGTCTTCACCGCCGTCCTCGGCGCGCCCCACTACCGGGGGCAGTCGGTGGCCGCCTACCTGGTGGCGCTGCTGCTGTTCGTGCTCGTCCACCAGGCGAGCATGGCGTCGGAGTCGGCCTCGTGGTTCGCCAGCCGCTCGCGAGGGGGCATCGGCGCCCTGTTGCAAGGCGGCGCGGTGCTGGGCGGAGTGGCCGTGGTGGCCGCCCTCGTGCTCGGCCCCAACCTGCCGGGCAGCGCTTCGGAGCCGGTGATCGACTGGCGCGACAACGAGGACGGCGGGCCCAGCCGCCGCACCACGATCAGCCCGTTGGTGGACATCCGCGGCCGGCTGGTCGAGCAGTCGAGCACCGAGGTCTTCACGGTCAAGTCAAACCAGCCCGCGTACTGGCGGCTCACCTCGCTCGACACGTTCGACGGCTCCATCTGGCAGTCGAACAACAGCTACCGCCCGACCGACGAGACGCTCCCCCGCGGCGTTCCCGTGCAGGCGCAGCAGGACCAAGTGGTCCAGGAGTTCACCATCGGCACGCTCTCGTCCATCTGGCTACCGGCCGCCTACCGGCCCATGCGCGTCGACGGGCTGGCGCGGGTCAGCTTCAACGACGACACGGGGAGCCTCATCACCCGCTCGGACACCACCAACGGGTTCCGCTACCGGGTGCAGTCGGCCATCCCGCGGCCGACGGCGGACCAGCTCCAGCAGGCGCCCCCCCTCGACGCCTCCGACGCCGAGCGCTACCTCGACCTGCCGCCGGTGTCCACCCGCGTGATCCGCCTGGCCCGCGACCTCACGCGCAACGCGCCCACGCCCTACGCCAAGGCCAAAGCGCTCCAGGACTTCTTCCACCGCGACTTCCGCTACGACCTCCGGGCCCGCCCCGGCCACGACGGCCGAGCGCTCGACCGCTTCCTGTTCGAGACCAAGCGCGGCTACTGCGAGCAGTTCGCAGGCGCCTACGCCGTGCTCGCCCGCGTGGTGGGCCTCCCCGCCCGGGTGGCCGTGGGCTTCACCCAGGGGGAGCTCGGCCCCGACGGCCTCTACCACGTGCGCGGGCTCAACGCCCACGCGTGGCCCGAGGTGTTCGTGGAGGGCTACGGCTGGGTGTACTTCGAGGCCACCCCGGGACGGGGCATGCCGGGCGCCGAGGGCTGGACGGGCCTGCCCGCCCGGCAGGCCGATCCCGCCAACCCGTCCACCGCCACCACCGCCCCCACGACCACGGCGCCGCCTGCCCAGCCCGAGACGCCCACCACCAACCCCGACGCCACCGACGGCAACGTCCAGGCCACCGGCGGCGACGATCGTCCGTCGGTGCTCGAGAACCCATTGGCGCGGGCCGGGCTGGTCGTCCTGGGCTTGGCCGTCCTGTGGGCCGTGGGCGTGCCCACCGCCCACCGGGCCCGCCGCCGCCGACGGCGCGCCGCCGCGACAGACGCCCGCGACCGCACCCTGGTGGCCTGGGAGGAGGCCGTCGAGGCGCTGGGCGAGGCCGGGGCGCGACGCCATCCGTCGGAGACGCCCGTCGAGTTCGCCCTCCGGGCCCCGGGGCCGGCCCGGCTCACGGGGGCGTCCGTGGAGGCGCTGCGCGAGCTGGCCCGCGACACCACGCTGGCCTCGTACGCGCCGGGGCCTGTGTCGGTGGAGGTGGCGCACCGGGCCGTGCGCCACGCCGCCTTGGTGGAGGCCACCGTGCGGGCCGACGCCGACCTGCGCACACGGTTGCAACGCCGGCTCGACCCGCGGCCGCTGTGGCAGGCGCGCACGCGGCAGCGGGTGGTCAACCGCTCGCATGCCCGGCCCGCGGCGTAGGGCCGCGAAGGATCAGTCGTCGTCGCGGCGGAAGCGGTCGCGCAGGCGCGAGCGGGTGTTGCCGAGCATGTCGCCGATGTTGCGGTCGCGCACGCTCTTCGTCCACTGCTCCCAGCCGGCCCGGCCCATCTTGCGCAGGTTGCGCTCGAAGACGAAGGCGCTGCCCAGCATGGCGAGGAAGCCCGCCATGCCCAGCACCAGCGAGGAGGCGAACGAGACGAGGAGGACGACGAGCCCCGTCACGAACCCCAGCGCCGAGAACTTCAGGTTGCGCCCGGCGTGCCGGTACAGCGTGGTCTGCGAGACGCCCTTGGCGAAGGCCGGGTCGTTCTCGTAGAAGCTTCGCTCGATCTCGTGGAGGATCCGCTGTTCGTCCTCGGAAAGCGGCACGTCGCCAGTTTCGCGCACCGGGGGGAGCCCGACAACGCGCTCCCCCAGAACGGTCGTCAGCGGTCCCGTTTGCCCCGTGGGCCCCATTGCTGGTCGCCCTGGCGCTTGACCCGGATGCCGTCGTCGTCCACCAGGGCGGCGGGCCCGACCGCCTCCTCTCCGTAGCGGCGGCGGACCTCGTCGACCGCCTTGGAGGCGTCGCCCCAGGCGGGCGCCACGGCGTCCTCCAGGGTCAGCTGGCGGGCGGCGCCTGCCACCAGGTTCGACATGCTCACGCCCAGCAGGCGTACGCCGGGCGTGGTGTCCACCTGCTCCAGCAGGGCAGAGGCCGCCCGGGCGATCTCGGGGGCGGTGTCGACGGCGGCGGCGAACGTGTGCGACCGGGTGATCGTCGAGAAGTCGTGGAAGCGCACCTTCAGCGTGACGGTGCGGCCCGCCAACCCGGCCCGGCGCAGACGGCCCGCCACCGAGTCGGCCATGCGCACGGCCTCGCGGTGGAGGTCCTCCAGGTCGATCAGGTCCACGGCGTAGGTCTCCTCGTGGCCGATCGACTTGGCCTCCCGGACCGGCTCCACCGGCCGGGGGTCGCGGGCCCAGGCCAGGTCGTGCAGGTGGCGGCCTACGGCCTGGCCCAGCGACGCGACGAGCGTCTCCGGCGGGACGGCGGCCAGGTCGCCCACCGTGGTGACGCCGAAGCGCCGCAGCCGGGCCTCGGTCGCGGGCCCCACCCCCCACAGCGCGGACACGGGCAGCGGGTGGAGGAAGGCGAGCTCCTTCCCCGGCGGCACCACCACCACGCCCGGCCCGTCCGCCACGCCCTTGGGCGATGCCGTGGGCTTGGCCGCCTTCGAGGCCAGCTTGGCGATGAGCTTGGTGGTGCCCACGCCGACGGAGCACTCGAGCTCGAGCTCCTCGCGCACCCGGCGGCGGATGGCGTGGGCGATCTCCACGGCAGGCCCGAACAGGCGCCGGGCGCCGCCCACGTCGAGGAAGGCCTCGTCGAGCGCGATGCCCTCCACCAGTGGCGTGTAGGACGTGAGGATGCCGTGGAGGCGCTTGGAGTACTCGCCGTAGGACGAGAAGTCGCCGTGCACGAACACCGCGTGCGGACACAGGCGCCGGGCCCGAGCCGAGGGCATGGCCGAGTGGATGCCGTAGGCGCGGGCCTCGTACGAGCACGACGCCACCACCCCGCGGTCGCCGGAGCCGCCCACGATCACCGGCTTGCCGCGCAGCGAAGGGTCCTTCAGCACCTCCACCGACGCGTAGAACGCGTCCATGTCGACGTGCAGGATGGTGGGCTCGTTCAAAGCCGCACGACCGAGAGCGAGTGCCGGTCGGCGCCCTCCACGCGGTAGCGGTACGACCGCGAGTCGGCCCACCGCTCCACCAGCCAGGCGCCCAGCGGCTCGCGCACCCACGGGAAGCAGGCGGCCAGGTGCTCCTCGCAGTCGTCCACTCCGACGAAGCGGGCGTCGACCACGATGCCGTCGGGGTCGTCGACCCGCAGCTCGCCCTCGTAGGAGACGGCACGGTGCACCTCGCACCGCATCGTCCAGCCCATCTCCTCGGCCACGGCCTCGATCTCGTACACCGGCCCGGCCCACTCGGTGACGCGGATGCCGGTCTCCTCCTCCACCTCTCGGGTGAGGCCCTCGCGCACCGACTCGCCGTCGGCCACCTCGATGACGCCGCCCGGCGGCGACCAGTCGTGGGAGCCGTCGCGCCGCCGGTTGCACACGAGCAGCAACCCGTCGGGCCCCTCGACCAACCCCCCTGCGACCACCCAGGCTCGCACCCTCGAATTCTGGCAGTCTCGTCGGCCGTGCACCGCAACGTCCGGAGCTTCCTCGCCGCTGCCGAAGCGCTGGGGGTCGACATCACGCCCCGCCGGTTCCCGGAGTCCACCCACACCGCAGCCGACGCCGCCGCCGCCGTCGGCGTGTCGCTCGGCCAGATCGTGAAGTCGCTCGTGTTCCGAGTGGACGACGAGGTGGTGGTGGCGCTGGTGAGCGGGGCGAACCGCCTCGACGAGGGCAAGCTGGCCGCCGTCGCCGGTGGCGCGAGCGCCGGGCGGGTCGACGCCGACGTCGTCCGCGAGGCGACCGGCTACCCCATCGGGGGCGTCCCGCCGTTCGGCCACCGCACCAAGCTGCGGGTGTTCGTCGACCAGAACCTGCTGCAGTACGACGAGGTGTGGGCGGCGGCGGGCACGCCCGACGTCAACTTCGGCATCGCCCCCGACGCGCTGGTGAAGGCGGCCGACGGGGTGGTGTGCGACGTGGCCCTACGCTGACGTGCCCGTGACCGACGACCGACCCCTCTCCGCACTGCCGTCGCCCAAGGCGAGGGCGCTGGCGTTCGCCGCCATCCTGGTGGCGGGGCTGTGCGGCGCACTCATCGGCTGGTCGTTCGTCGACCTCCAGTGCACCGGCTCGTGCGCGGCGCCCAACGGCATCGGCGCGGTGGTGGGCGGCGTCGCCGCCGCCGCGGGCGTGTCGGTGGTGGCCGTGCTCACCCTGCGGGCCATGGGCGAGTGGCGACGCATCTCCGAGGAGCAGCTGCGGGGCGAGCAGTCGGACGGCAGCGTCAGTCGCTGAGGCGGAGGAGGCGGTACGCCTCGGCGTAGGCCACACCCGCCTGGCGGCCGCTCTCCTCGGCCCGCCTGCGCACCACCTCGCGGACCTGCTCGGCCGCTTCGTGCAGCTGGCTCTTGTGGCACAGCAACGCCTCGGCCTTGACCTCGACGGTGTCGGTGATGTCGACCCAGGCGTCGGGCTGGAGCGAGCCGCTCAGGAACACCGTTCGCACCTGGTGGGGCGCGCCGGCGTCGGGGAAGTAGTGGGGGCCGGCGGCCGCCGGGGCCAGGGCGTCGAGCATGGTCCAGCCCACCTCCCGGTGGTCGCGGTGGTTGTAGTAGCGGCTGCCGAAGAACACCGCAGTGGGGTCGTGGCACACCACGACGTCGGGCCGAACCTCGCGCACGATGCGCACGAGCTGCTCACGGAAGGCGAGCGTGTTTTCGATCTCGCCGTCGGCCATGCCCAGCAACCGGTGCCCGGCCAGGCCGAGGCATGAGGCGGCGGCGGCCACCTCGCCCGCCCGACGCTGGGCCAGCTCGGCGGGCACCACGGCCGGGTCGATGCTGCCCTTGTCGCCTCGTGCGCAGATGACGAGGTGCACCTCCGCGCCGGCCTTGACCCACCGGGCCAACGTGCCGGCAGAGGAGACCTCGGGGTCGTCGGGATGGGCGTAGACGGCGAGCACTCGGGTCGGAACGTCGTCGACGAGCACGGCCACGCCGGCAGGCTACCGTCCGGCCCGTGCGCGCCGACTCCTCGCGGCCCGACCGTTGGCACGTGACATTCCGCACGTTCGCCAGCTTGAGCCTCGCGAACGCGGGCGGCGCCGTGCTCGTGTTCGTCTACCTCACGATGCTGGCGCCGGAGTACGGCGACGAGCCCCGCACCACCAACCTCGGCCTTTCCGTCGCCACCTTCGTGGCGTACTGGCTGGTCATCCTGCCCATCGGCTACGTGGCCGGGCGGCGGCTGCTGTGGTCCGCCACGTGCTGGCTCGACGAACACCGCCCGCCGACCGAGGAAGAGCGACGCGACACGCTGCGCACGCCGTGGCGCTTCCTCGGCCTGGTGCTGGCGTTCTGGTTGGGGGCGCCGGTGGTGTTCGGGTCGCTGAACCTGGTCGTGCTCGGCAACCCGTGGTCGATCGTGGTGCGCAACACCATCGGCACGCTGCTCGGGGCGCTGACCACCGGCGCCCTCACGTTCCTGCTGGTGGAGCGGGCGCTGCGCCCGGTGGTGGCGCTGGCCCTGCACGGCACCCCGCCGCCCGGCACCCGGGCGCTCGGCATCCGACCCCGCCTGATCGTCTCCTGGGCGCTGGGGTCGGGCATCCCGTTCGTGGCGATCGCCATGACCGTGAGCCACACCCACGGGGCCGACGTGCGGCTCGCCGTCGCCTTCCTGGCGTGCGCGGGCATGGTGGGCGGCGGGCTCGTGCTGTTCGCGGCGGCCGACTCGGTGTCCACGCCGCTGGAGCACCTCCGTGGCGCGGTGCGGCAGGTGGAGCAGGGCGACCTCGAGGTGGAGGTCACGGTCGACGACGGCGGCGAGGTCGGTCGCCTCCAAGCCGGGTTCAACGCCATGGTCACGGGGCTCCGAGAGCGCCAGCAGCTGCGCGACCTGTTCGGCCGCTACGTCGGCGTCGACGTGGCCCGCCAGGCCCTGCTCCAAACCGGCCTCGGAGGCGAGCAGCGGGTCGCCTCGGCGCTGTTCGTCGACCTCGTCGGCTCGACCGGCCTGGCCGAGCGCCGCCCGCCGAGCGAGGTCGTGCGCACCCTCAACGCCATGTTCGACGCGGTGGTCGACGTCGTCGGCAAGGAGGGCGGCTGGGTCAACAAGTTCGAAGGCGACGGGGCCTTGTGCGTCTTCGGCGCCCCGGTGGCGCAGGCCGACCACGCCGCCCGGGCCCTCCGAGCCGCCCGGCAGCTGCGCCGCTGCCTGGTGGCGCTGCGCGTCGAGCACCCGTCGCTCGACGCGGGCATCGGCGTGTCGTCGGGCACGGTGGTGGCGGGCAACGTGGGCGCCGAGGCCCGCTACGAGTACACCGTGATCGGCGACCCCGTGAACGAGGCGGCCCGCCTGACGGAGCTGGCCAAGCAGCGGCCGGGGCGGGTGCTGGCGGCCGAAGGCGCCGTCCACTTGGCGGGCGAGGAGGCCCAGTGCTGGGTGTCGGTGGGGTCCTTCGAGCTGCGGGGCCGGGCCGTTCCCACCAGGGCCTACGAGCCGCGGTCCTCGTAGACCGCGATCACCTTGCCCACGGCGTCGACATCGGCGTCGTCCACGTCGTGGTGGGTGACCAGCCGCAGGACGCCGGGAGCGATGGTGCCCGCCAGCACGCCGTTGGCCGCGAAGTGCTCGAGGACGGCGCGTGCCCGCGGGTGCGACCACGTCACCACGTTGGTACGGATGCGCTCGGGATCGCAGCCGCCGTCGGGCCACCGCTCGGCCACCGCCTCGGCGAGACGGCGGGCGCGTGCGTGGTCGTCGGCCAGGCGGTCGACCATCGTGCGCAGGGCCACCAGCCCGGCCGCGGCCAGGATCCCCGCCTGGCGCATGCCGCCTCCGAGCCGCTGCCGCTCGCCGCGGGCCGCCTCGATCACGTCGGCGGGGCCGGCGAGGAGCGAGCCCACCGGTGCGCACAGGCCCTTCGACAGGCAGCACATCACCGTGGTGGCCGCCGCCGCGCACTCGGCGGCGCTGGTGCCGGTGGCGACCTCGGCGTTGAAGAGCCGGGCGCCGTCGAGGTGCACGGGGAGGTCGCCCGCCGCATCGCGGACGGCGAGCAAGCGGTCGAGCGGCCACGGCGCGCCGTCGGCGGGCATGTGGGTGTTCTCCACGCACACGAGGCCGGGACGAACGTGGTGGTGGTCGGCCGCCTCTCGCAACCACGCCACGTCCTCCGGGAAGATCGTGCCGTCGTCGTCGGCGACGGTAGCGAACTGCACGCCCGCGTTGCGGCCTGCGGCACCGTTCTCGTAGAGCACCACGTGCTGCCGGCGGCCCGCCACCACGGCCGTGCCGGAGGGGGCAAGCAGTCGGATGGCGAGCTGGTTCGCCATCGTCCCCGACGGCACGAACAGGGCCGCCTCCTTGCCCACGCGCTCGGCGAACGCCTCCTGCAGCTCGTTGACCGTGGGGTCCTCGCCGTAGACGTCGTCGCCCACCTCGGCCTCGGCCATCGCCTTGCGCATCTCCGGCGTGGGACGGGTCACCGTGTCGGACCGGAGGTCGATCAAGGGCATGCGATCACGCTAGACCTGCGGTGATGGACGACCTGCTCGACCTGGCGGTGGACGTGGCACACCACGCGGGTGCGCTCCTGCTCGACGGGCTCGACCGGGTGCGCACCACGGTCGACACCAAGAGCACGCGCACCGACATGGTGACGGAGATGGACCACGCCTCCGAGCGCCTGATCGCCACCGCCTTGCGCGAGGCCCGGCCTCACGACGGGTTCCTCGGCGAGGAGGGCACGTCCACCGCCGGCTCCACCGGCGTCCGCTGGGTGTTCGACCCGCTCGACGGGACGACCAACTACCTGTACGGCATCCCCGCCTGGTGCGTCTCGATCGCAGCCGAGGTCGACGGGTCGACCGCCGTCGGCGTGGTGCACGATCCCGTGCACGCGGAGACGTTCACCGCCCTGCGGGGCTCGGGCGCTTGGTGCAACGGGCAGGGCCTGCACGTCTCGGGCGCGCCCGAGCCGGCCACTGCGTTGGTGGCCACGGGGTTCGCGTACGACGCGCTCGAACGTGGACGACAGGCCGCACTGCTGGCCCGGGTGCTGCCCGCCGTGCGCGACGTGCGACGGGTGGGCGCCGCCGCCCTCGACCTGGCATGGGTGGCGCTGGGCCGGGTCGACGCCTTCTACGAGCGGGGCCTGATGCCATGGGACCGGGCTGCCGGCTCCCTGATCGCAGCCGAGGCAGGGGCGGTGGTGGAGACACTCGACGACGGCACCCACCTGGCGGCGCCCCCGCAGCTCTACGAGCCGCTGCGGGCGCTGCTGGCCGCCGCCGACGACCTCACAGGCCGAGGACCAGTCGCGTGACCCGGTCCCGCACCGGCGTGGGCGTGAAGCGGGTGGTGAGGACCGTCAGCTGGGCGTCGACGCCGACGAGGTAGCGCGCCCGCGGCGACCGGCCGCGATCGTGTGAGCCACTGTGCCGGGGTTGCCCATGAAGGTCTGACCGAACTGCATCGTGCGCAGGGCGCGGCGGTAGGCCGACACGAACCGGCTGCCGTTCTCCTCGTGGCGGGCGATGTCGCGCTCCATGTCGTCCCAGATGGCGGTGCGGAAGCCGCCCGGCTCGACCAGCGACACCTTGACGCCGTCGCCGGCCACCTCCATGCGCAGCGCGTCGGTGGCCGCTTCCAGCGCGTGCTTGGCGGCCGTGTACCACCCCACGAACGGTGCCGTGGCGCGGCCCGCGATCGACGAGACGTTCACGATGCGGCCGCCGCCTGCGTCGCGCATCGCGGGGAGCGCCAACCGAGCCAGCCGCATGGGCGCCACCACCATCGTCTCGAGGATTGCCCGCGCTTCTTCGTCGGTCACGTCCTCGATGGCGCCGGCCACCGCGTAGCCGGCGTTGTTCACGAGTCCGTACAGGCGCAGGCCCGACAGGGCCCGCTCGCACTGCTCGGCGTCGGCCACGTCGAGGAGGACGGTCTCCACGGTCACGCCGGCGTCGGCCGCCGCCTTGTGCACGAGCTCGGCCTTGTCGTCGGAGCGCACGGAGCCGATCGAGCGGTACCCGCGGCGGGCCAGCTCCAGCACGGTGGCCAACCCGATGCCCGAGTTGGCGCCGGTGGTCAGGACGGTCCTGGGCTCGCTCGCAGTCGCCATTGGAATGCCCTCCCCGTGGGTAGCGTTGGTCACTGCATGGTGCCCGTCCGGCGGTTGAATCATGCGGTGCTGTTCGTGCGCGACGTGGAGCGCTCGGTCGCGTTCTACCGCGACGTGCTCGGCATGGAGCCGGTGGCACGGGAAGCAGAGGGCCGGGCGGTCTTCATGCGGGCCCCGGGCTCCGGGCGCCACCACGACCTCGGCCTGTTCACGGTGGGCGAGGCGGCGCCGTCGCCACCGCCCGGCTCGGTGGGCCTCTACCACCTGGCCTGGGAGGTCGAGCGGGTGGAGGACCTCGTCGCCCTGCGACGACAGCTCGCCGACGCCGGGGCGCTCGGGGGCCAGAGCGACCACGGCGCCACCAAGTCGCTCTACGGCCGCGACCCCGACGGCAACGAGTTCGAGATCATGTGGCAGGTGCCGGCCGAGGAGTGGGGCGCGTACGCCGACAGCGCCCCCATCCTGCCGCTCGACCTCGACGCCGAGGTGGCGCGCTACGGCGGTCGCTGAGCGTCGCCCGGCTCGCCGCCGGTCGCTAGCTAGCCGAAGAACGGCACGGCCACGTGGCGGAACAGCTCGGGGTCGACGGTCTTGAGCTCGGTGACCGCCTCGCCCAACGGCACCCGCACGATCTCGCCGCAGCGAAGCGCCACCATCGAGCCGAAGGCGCCGTCGTGCACGGCCTCGATCGCCGCGATCCCGAAGCGGGTGGCGAGTACGCGGTCGAACGCCGTGGGCGTGCCCCCGCGCTGGATGTGGCCCAGGACCATGGCGCGCGTCTCGAAGCCCGTCAGCTTCTCCAGCTGCTCCGCCACTGTGGTGCCGATGCCGCCGAGGCGAACGTGGCCGAACTGGTCGACCTCGCCCGAGACGAGCGCCATCGTCCCCTCCTTGGGCTTGGCTCCCTCGGCCACGACGATGATCGTGGCGTAGCGGCCTCGCTCGTGCCGGCGCTTCACCCGCTCGGCCACCTCGGCGATGTCGAACTCCTCCTCGGGGATGAGGATCTCGGCGGCCCCGCCCGCGATGCCCGCGTACGTGGCGATCCAGCCCGCGTGGCGGCCCATGACCTCGAGCACCATCACCCGGTCGTGCGACTCGGCGGTCGTGTGCAGCCGGTCGATGGCATCGACGCAGATCTGCACCGCCGTGTCGAAGCCGAAGGTGAGCTCGGTGGCCGACAGGTCGTTGTCGATGGTCTTCGGCACGCCCACCACGGGCACACCCTCCCCGTGCAGCCTGTTGGCCACGCCCAGGGTGTCCTCGCCGCCGATGGCGATGAGCGCGTCGAGCCCGTTGGCCGAGAACGACTGCTTGGCCCGCTCGACGCCGTCGTCGACCTTGTACGGGTTGGTGCGCGACGAGCCGAGGATCGTGCCCCCGCGGGGCAGGATGCCCCGGCAGCGCTCGACGTCGAGGGGGACTGTGCTGTTCTCGACCACGCCCCGCCATCCGTCGGTGAACCCGACGACCTGGTCGCCGTACTCCCGCTCGCCCTTGCGCACGACCGCGCGGATGACGGCGTTCAGCCCGGGGCAGTCGCCGCCCCCGGTCAGCAGTCCCACTCGCATCGAGCACCTCCGTGTCGTCCGCGGTTCGGTCGAAACCGCTCAAGCGGGGCGCGCCCGCGCCCGACGACGTTAGCGATGGGACGAGCCATCGCCGGCATCGTCGCGGCCGCGCTCCTGGTCGCCGCCACGCCCGCCGCAACGGCGCGGGCCGACGACGCGCGCACGGCGCGCGCCCAGCGAGCCGAGCTCCTGCTCCGCATCGCCGAGCTCACCGACCGGCTCGAGAACGCCGAGGCCGACGTGGTGGCGGCCCAGCTCCGCGGGCAGGCAGTGGACCACGCCCTCGACCGAGCACGCACGCGCCTCCGGGCGCGTGCCGTGTACGCGTACATGCAAGGCGGCCATGTGGCCGAGACGGCCATGGCCGCGCCCGCGGCGTACCTCGACGTGGCCGCCGCCAAGGAGCAGCAGCTGATCGCCGACCTGCGGTCCGTCGCCGCCGAGGCTGGCCGCGAGCGTGAGCAAGCGGAGACCGCCCGCACCGACCACCGCCGGATCGCCGCCGAGCTGGCCCGCGTCCGCGCTCGGCTGGAGGCGACGATCGCGGCCGACGACGCCCGCCGGGCCGAGGAGCTCCGCCGGGCCGACGAAGCCCGCGCCCGGGCCCAGGCGGCCCAGCTCGCCGAGCTGGCGGCAGCCCGCGGCCGCGCCCGCGCCGACGCCGGCAACGGCGCCTATGTGCCGAACCCGCTCGATCCCAATGCCCTCCTTCCTCGTCACCACAAGGCGACGCAGCGACAGCTCGAACTGATGCAGCGATGGCCCTTCGGCCCACTGCCGCCGGGCGACGGCCTCCCTCCCGGCTTGCGGGCGACCGGACAGCGGGTCGAAGGACTGGCCTCCTGGTACGGGCCCGGCTTCGACGGCCGCCCCACGGCGAGCGGCGCCATCTACGACCAGGAGGCGTTCACGGTGGCGAGCAAGGAGCTGCCGCTGGGCACCTTCCTCGTCGTCAGCAGGGGGGCGGCGCGAGTCCTGCTGCTCGTGAACGACCGAGGCCCCTACGTGGAGGGGCGAGTGCTCGACCTCAGCCATGCAGCCGCCGTGGCCCTCGGCGTCGGCGGGGTCGCCCCCGTGACGGCCGAGGTCGTCGCCCCGGGCTGACGACGGGGTTCAGCTCGGCTGCTTCGGCTCGGTCGATTTGGTGAGGAGGCCGACCTCACGCTCGAAGTCGCCCGCGTCCTCGAACCCCTTGTAGACGCTGGCGAAGCGGAGGTAGGCGACTTCGTCCAAGGAGCGCAGCCGCTCGAGGACGGCGACGCCGATCTGCTGGCTGGTGATCTCGGGGCCTTCGAGGCGCAGGGCCTCCTCGACCTCGGCGGCCAGTGCCTCGAGCTGGTCCGCCGTGACCGGCCGGTTCTTGGTGGCCGCCCGCAGTCCGGCCACGATCTTGGGGCGCTCGAACGGCGTGCGGTGGCCCGAGCGCTTGACCACCACGAGCGGCAACTCCTCGACGCGCTCGAAGGTCGTGTACCGCCTGCCGCACTCCAGGCACTCGCGGCGACGTCGGATGGCGGCCCCGTCGTCGGCGAGACGGGAATCCACGACCTTGTCGTCGAGGCTCGAGCACGACGGGCACCGCACGTCCGCGACGCTACTCGCCTCGCTCGGCGGCACTCCCCAGGCGAGAGCCCACCGGGGACGGGCTCACACCCCCGCGATGGGAAGGCGGGCATCCCACCGGTGCAGGCTGTGCGGATCGGCGTCACGACGACCGCCGCCTCTCCCGCCCCGGCTGCTCGCCCCGCTCGCACTTCTTCGTCGAGATGTGGCATCGGTTCCTCCCCAACGGAAAACCGCGATGGTGCGCTTCGCGCTCGTCTCGTGCTCATGCCCGGCCGACCCGGGCGCTACGGAAGCGCGATTCGCTCGCCGACGTGCAGGGCAGCTCCTTGGCGCCGAGCTGCGAGGGCGTCGACCAGCCGCCGGACGTCGCCGGAGGGCTGGAGGGAGCGAGCGATGGTCCACAGCGTGTCGCCGGGTTGCACGATGTGGACTCGCTCGCCGATGAGCACCGGCGGCGTCGGCTCGGCAGCGACGAGAGGGCCGCTGCCCGCGAGGTCGGCCACCGCCCTTCCCCCGAGGAGCACGCTCAGGGTGAGGACGGCAGCGACGAGCCGACGCCGCCGGTAGACCACCTCGGCACTGGGCGCACGGCCCGTCCGCGGCCGTGGAGCACGGACGGTGCGCGCCGAGAACGTTCCGGCCGGCCTGCGGGCCACTGCGACTGCGACCATCGGTTCTCTCCTGCGTCGGTGGGTCATGCTTCGAATGATGACGAGGGGGTGAGACAGTCACCCTCCGTGCCAGACGAACGCATGTTCGGCCTCAGCACTTCACCACGGCCAAGCCCGCCGCGTCAAGAAGAAATCGAACAGATGTTTGCCATGCCCGACGCGCCCTGCTACGGTCCTGCAACGAACGCACGTTTGGGCAAGGTTCGACACGAGAGGGGTGAGTGATGGCCGAAGCGCTGACCGGCAAGCGGCGCGAGATCCTCGAGTTCATCGCCGAGCATCT
This sequence comes from Acidimicrobiales bacterium, assembly GCA_036260075.1. Classification (GTDB taxonomy): domain Bacteria; phylum Actinomycetota; class Acidimicrobiia; order Acidimicrobiales; family JAHWLA01; genus DATAAM01. The sequence goes on along the minus strand of DATAAM010000113.1, from coordinate 10,286 downwards.
CCGCGAGCGCGGCTTCCCGCCGTCCGTGCGCGAGATCGGCGAAGCCGTCGGCCTGACCTCGTCGTCCACCGTGCACGCCCACCTGGCGACCCTGCAACGCCAGGGCTACCTCCGGCGCGACCCCACCAAGCCCCGTGCCATCGAGGTCCGGTACGACCCCACGTCGGGCGCAGTCGTCGAGAAGCGGCCCGTGCAGCATGTGCCCCTGGTCGGCGACGTGGCGGCGGGCACCGATGTGCTGGCCGAGGAGAACGTCGAGGAGCTGCTCCCGCTCCCGGCGGACTTCACCGGGGACGGCCAGCTGTTCATGCTCCGCGTGCGAGGCGACTCCATGGTCGACGCTGCAATCCTCGACGGCGACTACGTCGTGGCACGGCAGGAGAACGACGTCCGCAAGGGCGACATCGTCGTGGCGGGCATCCCGGGCGGGGAAGCCACCGTCAAGACCTTCTCGCGCAAGGGCGGCAAGGTGGTGCTGCTGCCCGCCAACGAGCGCCTGGCACCCATGGAGTTCGATCCGCGGGAGGTGACCGTCTTCGGCAAGGTCGTCACGGTGCTCCGCCGCGTCTAACTGCCGTTCACGCCGGCCCCGTTCTCAGCGACAATGGGGCCAGTGCGTCCGTGGACCCGTGTCGTTGCAGTCATGGCTGTCGGCCTGGTGGCCGTCGGGTTGCCGGTGCATGCGGCGAACGACGGCGGGGCAGCCCAGCTCTGGAACATGCGCACGGTCGGCGCCGAGGCCGCGTGGTCGACGGGGACCGGCAAGGGCGTCACGATCGCCATCGTCGACACTGGGGTGCACCTGACGCACGAGGACCTGGCGGGCAAGCTGGTGCCCGGGCAGAACTTCGTGACAGACGGCACGGCGCCCCAGGACGACAACGGCCACGGCACCCACGTCGCGGGCATCGCCGCCGCCATCGCCAACAATCGAGTGGGCGTGTTCGGCGTGGCTCCCGACGTGCGCATCATGCCCGTGCGCGTCCTCCACGGCCCCGGCGGCCGCGGTTCGGGCGAGGACGTGGAGGCGGGCATCCGGTGGGCGGCGGACAACGGGGCGCAAGTCATCAACCTCTCGCTGGGCGAGGACCTCCAAGGACTCCCTCTGATGAGCCCCACGTTTGCCGACTCCGTGGAGTACGCCTTCAGGAAGGGCGCCATCTGCGTCGTGGCCGCCGGGAACGACGCGCTGCGCTCGTCGGGCTTCACGACGGACACGAACGCGCTCATCGTCACGGCCACCACGCAGGCCGACACCAAGGCGTCGTACGCGAGCGACGTCGGCGCGCTGCTCAACGGCACACCCAAGTGGGGCATGGCCGCTCCCGGTGGAGCCGGTGGCCAACCGAACGAGGACGACATCCTCTCCACGTTCTGGACGTCGGCGGGCCGCAACGACCAGTACGCGTGGGCGGCGGGCACGTCGATGGCAGCCCCTCACGTGGCAGGCGCGGCGGCCATCCTGCGCGGGTTGGGGCTCTCCGCCGAGCAGGCGGCCGCTCGCCTCACAGCCACGGCCAAGGACTTGGGAGCGGCCGGGCCCGACGACACCTACGGCCACGGGCGCCTGGATGTCGCCAAGGCGGTGGCGGGCCTGCAGCCCGCGGGCGGCACCTCGGGCTCGGGCGGCGGGGGCGGTGGAGGTAGCACGGGTGCCGGCGGCGGGGCGTCGGCCACGACGACCACCACGAGCGCCCGCGGTTCGGCGCGGAACCAGAACAGCTCGCCCACGTCGGCCAAAGGCCAGGCGGGCGCCCCGACGACCTCGTCCACGGCGGGCGGGGGTGATGCGGGCACGGCGTCGGTCGCTCCCTCGGACGAGGACGGGGTCGACGCCGACGAGGTCGCCGCCGCCCAGAAGGAGAGCGAGGGCGGAGGGGCCTCCGGAGGCGGCGGCAACGACACCGGCACCGTGTGGCCCATCGCCGTCCTCGCCCTCGCCGCCCTGGCGGGCGCCGGCGGCGCGGCCGCCCGCCTGCGGCGGCACCGCGTCTAAGGTCCGCGCCCGACGACGATCCAAGGAGACACCATGCCGGTTCGTTCCGCAGACGCGCGCTGGGAGGGATCGCTCCAGGCAGGGAGCGGCTCCATGCGGTTGGCAGGCGGGGCCTACGAGGGCCCGTACTCGTTCTCGTCCCGCTTCGAAGAGGGCACGGGCACCAACCCCGAAGAGCTCATCGCTGCCGCCCACGCAGGCTGCTTCTCCATGGCGTTGAGCGGCGCGCTCGGCCGGGCCGGCCACGGCCCGGTCAGCGTGCAGACCACAGCCAAGGTCACGCTGGAGAAGAAAGACGAGGGCTTCCGCATCACCCGCGTCGACCTCACGACGGAGGCCGAGGTGCCCGGCATCGACGAGGCCACGTTCCAGGAGGTGGCCGACGGGGCCAAGCGGAACTGCCCCGTGTCCGTGGTGCTGGCCGGGGCGGAGATCGGCTTGGAGGCCAAGCTCATCGGCTGACCGGCGCCGGTCGGAACCGGCCCCGAGACCGCCCGACAACCGGCACCCCGGCTCGGCCTCTGCCCCGACCGCCCGGTCGACACGCTTCAGTCGGCCGCGCCGGTGAGCACCCCGTGGAGCACGTCGTAGGCGGCCTCCAGCTGCGCACGCTCGACCCGCTCGCCCGCCGTGTGGGCCACGGTGGCCTCGCCGGGCCCGAAGTTCAGCGCGGGCACACCCCGCTCGGCGAAGAAGGCCACGTCCGTCCAGCCCAGCTTGGCCCGGGGCGGGGCGCCCACCCGCGCCATGAGCGCCTGCAAGAGCGGATGGTCGAGTCCGGGCGGGGCGGGGAGCGCCACGTCGACCAGCCGCACCTCGTCGCCTGTGGCAGGGTCGACGGCGTCGCCCAGCACCTCCCGGACGTGGTCGAACGCCTCCTCTGTCGAGCGATCGGGCGCGAACCGGTGGTTGAGGTGCAGCCTCACCCGGTCGGGCACCACGTTGCCCGCCACCCCGCCCTCCACCAGCACCGCCTGCAGCGCTTCGCGGAACTCGCAGCCATCGAGCACCGGGCGCCGCCCCTCGTAGGCGGCCACTCGGGCCAGGAGCGGGGCGAGGCGGTGGACGGCGTTGCGCCCCGTCCACGGCCGAGCCGTGTGGGCTCGTGATCCAACGAGCACCACCTCCAGCCGCATCGACCCCTGGCAGCCTGCCTCGACCAGCGCGCCGGTGGGCTCGCCGAGCACGGCGGCGTCGCCGGCGAGCAGCTCGGGGCGGGCGGCGGCCACGGCCGACAGCCCGTTGTGCGGGCGAGCCACCTCCTCGCACGCGTAGAAGACGTACGACACGTCGACCACGGGATCGGGCACCGTCGTGGCCAGCTCCAGGAACACGGCGAGCCCGCCCTTCATGTCGGCCGAGCCGAGGCCCCACAGCACGTCGCCTTCGAGGCGGGCCCGGTCGTTGCCGTCGGGCGGCACCGTGTCGAGGTGGCCGACGAGGAGCAATCGCTGCGCCCGGCCGCGCACCGTGCGGGCGACGACGTTGTCGCCGACGCGGTCGACCGTGAGCCAGGGGACGGCGCGCAGCTCGGCCTCCACCACGTCGGCCAGCGCCGCCTCCTGGTGGCTGACCGAGGGCACGTCGACCAGCGCGGCACAACGCCGTAGCAGGTCGGTCATGGACGGCACCCCGCCTGCCGGCCCGCTCCATCGCCCATGCCTGCGGACGCGGGCAGGCGCGCCGCCACGACGGAGTGGGGACCGCCACCCGAGACGAGCCGGAGCCGACTCACGGGGCCAGGCCGTGCTCCCGCAGCATCGACTCGAGCTTGAGCTTGTCGTGCTCCTCGCCCTCTGCCAGCCGACGGATCACGAGCACGCAGGGCAAGCCGAACTCGCCGCCCGCGAAGCGCTTGGGCCGCGTGCCGGACACGGCGACGGCCCGCTCCGGCACGTCGCCCCGGCCGATCTCCTCCCCGGTCTCCACGTCGACGACGGGGATCGACGAGCTGAGGATCACGCCTGCGCCCAGCTTGGCGCCCCGACGAACCCGGGCCCCGTCGACGATCATGCAGCGGCTGCCGATGAACGCGTCGTCCTCCACCACCACCGGAGCGGCCTGCGGCGGCTCGAGCACGCCCCCGATGCCCACCCCGCCGGACAGGTGCACGTTGGCACCGATCTGCGCGCACGACCCCACCGTGGCCCACGTGTCGACCAGCGTGTCGGCGCCGACGCGGGCGCCGATGTTGACGTAGCTCGGCATGAGCGTGACGCCCCGTTCGAGGAACGAACCCCACCGAGCCGACGCCCCCGGCACCACCCGGACGCCCGCCGCCGCGTAGTCGTGCTTGAGGGGGATCTTGTCGGCGTACTCGAACGGGCCCACCTCCACCGTCTCCATCTCGGACAGGCGGAACAACAGGAGGATCGCCTGCTTGAGCCACTGGTGCACCACGACCTCGCCGGTGCGGGCGTCGACTTCGGCGACTCGCACCTCGCCTGCGTCCAACAGGCCGACTGCCTCACGCACCACCGCCGCAGCATCGCCGTCGCCGGGCGCCACCTCGGCCCGGCGGTCCCAGAGCTCTTCGATCTGCGACTGGAGATCGGCCATGCCGGCCAGGCTACCGGCCTGCGCAATACTCGGTCCCGATGGCGGACGAGCACGACGACTCGGTCCCGATGGCGGACGAGCACGACGAGGAGGAGCCACAGGCCGAAGCCGACGAGGCGCGCCTCGACCGGCTGCAAGCGGCCATCGACGAGCTCACCACGCTCCTCCCCCGCGCCACCGGGCCGACAGCGGGCCTGCCCGGTCGCATCGCCGACGCGCTGGCAGGCATCGACGAGCGCCTGGCCGCCGTGGAGCGCATGGGCCGCGAGCAGTTCGAGCTCGACCAACGCCTCACCGCTCTCGACGAGGCCGTCGCAGGCCTGGCCGCGCCGTTCGCCGAGCTCGCCCCCAAGCTGCGCCACGTCGACCAACTGGTCGACTGGCTCGGCCGGATCGAACAGCGCCTGCACGACGCGCCGGTGTCGTCGTCGGAGGAAGGAGCACGGGACGATACCGCCGTCCTCCAGCGCCTCGACCGACTGGTGGAACAGCAGGAGGCCACGGCCGAACAGCTCGGCGTCGTGCGCGAAGCGCTGGCCGCGCACGTGGCCCGCGCCGCGGAGACGGTCGACGCGCTCGCCCGGCTGGAGGCCGCCGTGGCCGCGACGGCGAGCAGGCAGGTGCAGCCGAGCGACGACGCGACGACACCGGGCGACGACACCCGTCCGCACCGCTTCGACGACGCGGTCGCCGAGCTGTCGCGGCGCATGGCCGCCGTGCAGGAGACCGCTTCCGCCGTGCGGGCGGAGCACGCGGGCCGCTTGGTCGACCTGCAGCGGCTGATCGAGCGCTCACGCGTGACACCGCCCAGCGCCGACGGCTTCGCCGCCGTGGCCGACGCCGTCACCCGCCTCGAACGCCGGGTCGACGCCGTGGCCGAGCTCCTGGAGTCGCTCGTGTCCGACGATCCCCGCCAGCGCACGGCCGACCGGGTGGGCGAACGCATCGAGCGCCTGCGCGACGTGGCGGGCGGCGTGGGCGACGCCATCCGAGAGGAGCTGCGGCGCCGGCGCACAGGCCGACCGCCCGAGGTCGGCCCGGGCTGACGACGCGCAGGCCACCGTTCGAGAGCGGCGCCTCCCGACCGCGGCACAGACGACCGCGAGCGACCGGGCCGACTGACGCTCAGCGCCCGACGGTCGTGGTCGTCGGCCCCGGCGTGGCGAGCAACATGCGAGCCTCGGCCAAGGCCCGATCGACGATCGAGCGGTACTCCGCCAGCAGGGCGCCGTGTCGGGCCACCGGCTCGCGGCCGTGCTCCGCCAGCAGCTTCCTGTAGGTTGCCACGAGGCCGGTGACGTCCTTGCACTCCACGTCGGCGGCGGCCACTGCGAGCTCGCGCGCCGTGGGGCGGCCGCCGTCGTCGCCCTCGTTGAACTCGTGCACCGGCTCGAAGGGCTCGTCGTAGTCGTAGCCCCTGTCCTTCATGCACGACGACCAACTGCCGACGGCCTCCTCGAAGCGCCGGTCCGCCACGGACGCTCCCTCCACGGCATTGCGCACGTCGTTCACCACCCAGCTCGACAGCGAGATGTACCGCGACTGGTCGCCGTACAGCTCGCGGTTCATCTCACCGAAGCAGCCACCCGCGCTCTGGCGCCCGTTCTCCTCGCCGGTCACCGGGTGGACGACGGGGACCGAGGGGCCCGTCATGCCCCCCGACCCACTGCTGGGCTCGCCCGTGAGCGCCCGCGACCAGGCGTCGCGCTCCTCCTCGGTTCGCAGCGTGTCGAACACGGGATGACGCCCGCCCGGCCCCTCGGGGAGCACATAGCCGAGCCGGTGGGCCATGCGGGCGTCGGTGCGCCCCAGGCGGTTCCAGTCCTCGTCGAGCCCGTCGCCCTCGGGCGACACCTCGACGTACGGCCGGCCCGCCGCCTCCATGCACTCGCGCAGCAGGCGTTGCTCGGCGCGGAACAGCAGGTCGCCCTCCTCGGCCGTCAACACGTAGTCGAGGAAGGTGCGATCCGGGTCACCCCCGTCTGCCACCGTGCTCACCCGCTCGTCGCGGTCCACGAGGCCCACGGCGACGCCGACCACGAGCGTGACCGCGGCGGCCACGGCGAGGACGGCCAACGGCCGGCGACGGGGCGACGGCGTGCCCTCCGCCATCGGCTCGTCGAGCGGCGTGCCCGCGATCGTCGTCAACGTCCGCCGCAGGCGGTCCTCCACTTCCTGCTCGGACAGCTTCACGACAGCTCCTCCCTCAGTCGGGCCAGCGCCCGGTTGGCGGCCGACTTCACGGTCCCGGGTCGGCAGTCGAGGACGTCGGCGATCTCGGCCTCCGAGAGGTCCTCGTAGTACCGAAGCACCAGCACGGCACGTTGGCGATACGGCAGGCGGCGCAGGACGTCCCACGTCTCGTCCACATCCGGGATGCCCGTGACGGCAGGCCGTTCCGGGCCGGTGGCGGGCGGCCGTGGCTGCCCGGCGGTGCCAGCCTCGGGCCCGGTTGACGACGGCGGTCCGGACGTAACCGGCCGGGTTGTCGGCGCCCGCCAGCTTCGACGAGGCGGCCAGGAACGCGTCCTGTACGACGTCCTCGGCGGCAGCATCCGAACCCACCAGCAGCTTGGCCAGCCGCACCATCGACGGCCACAACTGCTCGTAGAGGCCAGCCAGGTCGTCCTTCGCCACGGTGATCTCCACGTCTCCATGACGCGGAGCAGCGGTATCGGGTTCCACTACACGCCCAGGCGGGCGGCCACCAGCTCCAGTCGCTCCAACGGCTGCACCATCGCGACGCGCACGAACCCGTCGGCGCCGTAGAAGTCGCCGGGGCTCACCAGGCAGCCGCCGTCGGCGGCCAGCCGCTCCGTGAACCCCCACGCATCGCCATCGGGCGCCTGCACCCACAGGTAGAAGCCGCCTTCCGGCAACGGCGCGTGGGCCCCGACGGCGCCGAGCACCTCGGCGAAGCGGGCCAGGCGTTCGCGGTAGCGAGCCCGTTGGGCCTCCACGTGGTCGTCGTCGTCCCATGCCGCCACCGCCGCGTGCTGCACGGGCCCCGGCACGATGAGGCCCACGTGCTTGCGCACCTCCGACAGGTACTTCACGAGCTCGGGGTCGCCCGCGTAGAACCCGGCGCGCACGCCGGCCAGGTTCGAGCGCTTCGACAACGAGTGCACGGCCAGCACGCCGTGGAGGCCCGACGACAGGATCGTGCGCAGCGGGCCCGCCCACGTGAACTCGACGTAGCACTCGTCGCTCACCACCGGCACGCCGTAGGTGCGGCCCCACGCGGCAGCGGCGTCGAGGTCCTCCACCACACCGGTGGGGTTGCCGGGCGAGTTGACCCATGCGCACAGGGCGCGGCGGGCGTCGTCCTCCTCGACGCCGGCCAAGTCGACGTAGGGCACCCCACGACAACCGGCGAGGACGGCACCCATGGCGTAGGTCGGGTAGGACACCGCCGGGTAGAGCACGGTGTCGCGATCCGGGGAGCGCAGGCGCAGCCACTGGGGAAGGGTGGCGACGAACTCCTTCGTCCCCACGCAGGCGGCGAGGTGCGACGGATCGACCTCGACACCCAGCCGTCGGGCCAGCCAACGCGAGGCCGCCTCGCGGTAGGTCTGGTTGCCCACCGAGTACGGGTAGCCGCGCTCGGCCCCCGACGAGGCCAACGCCGCGACCACGCCGTCGGGCGGCGGGTCGCACGGGGTGCCGATGGACAGGTCGACCAAGCCCCCTTCGTGGGTCTCGGCCTTGGCCTTGGCGCCCGCCAACCGGTCGTGCGGGTACGGCGGCGGCACGAACCCCGAGCCGCTCACGAGACGACGAACTCCCGGAAACGAGCGGCACCCGGCGCGTCGAGCCGTGCCCGCAGGCGCGTGCCCCCTTCCTCGTGCTGCTCGGTGAGCACCTCGCCTTCGCGGTGGACAGCGGCGACCACGTCCCCGCGCTCGAACGGCACCACCAGCTCGACCACGTCGGTCATGGCCCGCAGGCGGTCGCCGATGGCCGACAGCAGGGCGTCGACGCCGTCGCCTGCGACGGCCGACAGCGACACCGATCCCGGATGGCTCTCGGTGAGCCGTTTCGCCTCGCGGGTGATGTCGGCCTTGTTGAAGGCCAGCAGCTCGGGCACGCGGTCGGCCTCGATCTCCTGGAGGACGGCTCGCACGGCGGCGATCTGCGCCTCGGGATCGGGAGCCGAGGAGTCGACCACGTGCACGAGGAGGTCGGACTCGGCCACCACCTCCAAGGTCGACTTGAACGCCTCGACCAAGCCGTGCGGCAGCTTCTTGATGAAGCCCACGGTGTCGGACAGCAGGACGGTCTCTCCCCCGGGGAGTTGCAACCGCCGCGTGCGGGGGTCCAAGGTGGCGAAGAGGCGGTCCTCCACCAGCACGCCCGCGTCGGTGAGCGTGTTGAGCAGCGTCGACTTCCCTGCGTTGGTGTAGCCCACCAGCGACACCGTGCGCAGCCGGCTGCGCGCCCGCGCCTTGCGCTGTGTGCGCCGGGTGGCGGTGAGGTCGCGCAGCTCCTTCTCGAGCGTTGTGATGTGTCGGAGGATGCGACGGCGGTCGACCTCGAGCTGGGTCTCGCCCGGGCCTCGCCGGGTGCCGACGCCGCCTGCCTGCTGCGAGAGCGCCTTGCCCCGTCCGCGCAGGCGTGGCAGCCGGTGGCGGTACAGGGCCAGCTGCACCTGCGCCTTGCCCTCCTGCGTGCGGGCGTTCTGGGCGAAGATGTCGAGGATCACGTCGGTGCGGTCGATGGCCGTGCGTCCCAGGATCTTCTCGAGGTTGCGTTGCTGCGCGGGCGTCAGCTCCTCGTCGAAGACGACGGTGTCGCTGTCGACGGCTTCCGACAGATCGTGCAGCTCATGGGCCTTGCCCTTGCCGACGAAGGTGGCCGGGTCGGGAGCGTCGCGGCGCTGCACGACGCGCGCGACCACGTCGGCGCCCGCGGTGTCCACCAGCAGGGCCAGCTCGTCGAGCGAGGCCTCCACCTCGTCGGGCGAGGCAGGCGGCATGACGACGCCGACGAGAACGATGCGCTCCCGGATGGAGCGTTCGATCATCGTCACGGCACGTCGACCTCGACCTTCCCGATCCGCTGTGACGGCCCGATGAGCACGACGCCGTCGGCACCGAGCTCCACGATGGCGTCGCCGCCGGGTTGGCGCACAGTGACCCGCGTGCCCACCAGCCCCCACTCGTGCGCAGCCGCCGCCGCCGCGCACGCGCCGGTGCCGCAGGCCTGCGTCTCGCCCACCCCGCGCTCCCACACGCGCATGGCGAGCGTGTCCTCGCCCGGTCCGACGGCGACGAACTCGACGTTGATCCCTCCCGGATGGACCGACTCGATGCGGGGACCGAGGCCCGCCACGTCGACGCCGACGGGGTCGGGGCCGAGCAGGACGAGGTGCGGGTTGCCCATGTCGACGGTGCGCGCCCGCCGGTCGGGGAAGTCCTGCGGCTGGTCGGGGCCGACCTTGGCGTCGCCCATGTCGACGCTGACCGTCACCAGCCCCGGTCCTTCTTCGCCGAGCACGACCACCCGCCGCACCCCCGCCCTCGTGCCCACGCGCACCTCCGGTCCGGGCACGACACCGGCGTCGACCACCGCCTGCGCCAAGCAGCGCAGGCCGTTGCCGCTGAGCTCCGCCTCCCCGCCGTCGGCGTTGCGCAGCTGCATGGTGACGTCGGTGCCCTCGACACCCGGCGTGACGCGCATGATGCCGTCGGCGCCGATGCCGAGGCGGCGGTCGCACAGCGAGCGGGCCAGG
>DATAAM010000112.1:0-4003 GCA_036260075.1 Acidimicrobiales bacterium | reverse complement strand
GCCCAGGTAGCGGTGGTGGCGCAGGTGGCGGGCCCGGTAGTGGGAGTAGCTCACCAGCATGGGCGCCCCCAACAGCCGCCCCGCCCAGCGGTTGGCCCGGGCCGTGGCCAGGCCGGTGCCGTGCAGGCACTGGTGCTGGAGCTCGAGGGCGTGGGCGAACATCACCCCCAGGAGCACCTGGCCGGGCAGCCGGGCCCAGCCCGCGGTGAGCGCCACGGCGGCCGCCCCCGCCCCCGTGAGGGCGACGAACAGCGCCAGGCGGAAGCGGAACTGCCTGGATGCCGAATGACGCTCCCCCACCTCTGCCTCGCTTCCCCCCACAGCGTGCACGCGCCGGAAATCGGTGCCCGTGCCCTCCCAGTGCCCCAACCGTTGCAGCGCAGCCGCCAAGCCGGTGCCGCTCCTCTTCTCTACGCCCCGCCCCACAAGTCTGTCAAGGGCTCTCCGGCGGCGACAGTCGCTCGATGCGCTCCTGGACCCGCCGAAGGCGCTCCTCGGCCACGCCGTGCAGCACCTGAGCCCGCTCGTAGAGGTCGGCGGCCTCCTCGATGCCGATGTCACCCGACGCCATGCGCTCGGTGAGGCCCTCCAGCTGCTCGACCAGCTGCTCGAACGTCAGGTCGTCGTAGCTGCCGTCGACGTCGGTCACGGCCACGCCTCGGCCCGGGCCGCCAGGCGGCCGCCCGCCACGTGGATGTCGAGGGGATCGCCCGCCGCGACCGAGGCGGGATCGCGCACGACGCGGCCGTCGCCGTCGCGCACCACCGCGTAGCCCCGCTCCAGCACGCGGGCCGGGGCCAGCGCCTCCACCTCCCGTCGCACGGCGGCCAGCCGTTCGCCCGACCAGCGCAGCCGTCGGTCCGGGTGCACGAGCGCCAGGTGGGCGCTCGTCCGTTCGCAGCGGGCACGAGCGGTCTGGAGGCCCGCCGCCAGCGCCCGGGCGGGCGCCACCCGGGCCAGCCGCTCCCGGGCCGTGCCCACGCGGCGCCCGGTCGCCTCCGCCGCCCGCGCCAGGTGGCGGTCGAGCTCGGCTTCGAGCTCGACCCGTGACGGGACCACGGCCGCCGCAGCCAGCGAAGGCGTACCGCAGCGCAGGTCGGCCACCTCGTCGCAGAGTGGCCGGTCGCCCTCGTGGCCGATGGCGGACACCACCGGGGTGCGCGCCGCCGTGATCGCCCGGCACAGCACCTCGTCGGAGAACGGCAGGAGCTGGGCGGCGTCGCCCCCGCCCCGGGCCAGGACGATCACGTCCACGTCGGGCCGCTCGTCGAGTGCCTCGAGCGTGCGCGTCACCGCCTCGGCCGCACCGGGGCCGGACACGTTGGTCTCCACGAACAGCACCGGGTAGCCGGGGAACCGGGCGGCCACCACCGACTCGACGTCGGCCCGGACGGCAGCTTCGGCGCCGCAGATCACGCCGATGGTGCGGGGCAGCCGGGGGATGCGACGAGGGGGTCGACCGAGCAGGCCGTCGGACGCCAGCCGAGCGCGCACCTGCTCCACCAACGCGGCGATGGCCCCTTCGCCGACGGGCGCCACCTCCTCGGCCACCAGTTGCAGCTGCCCTCGGTCGGCCAGCCACGTCGGGGTGCCGGTGACGAGCACGCGCTCGCCCGCCACCGCATGGCAACGAGCCAGGCGGTTGGCAGGACAGCGGACGCTCACCTGGGCGGCCCGATCGCGCAGGGTGAAGTAGACGCCGCCGGGGTGGCGCGACGGGCGCACCACCTCGCCCTCGACGGCCACCCGCCCCACCGACGCCGTGGCCCGCGCGATCTCCGCGCTGAGGCGGACGAGGGTGACCCGCCGTGGACCGGTCGCCTGGTCGAACAGCGGCAGCGGCTCGGGCTCCACGTCCTGGGAGCCTACGCGTCCGTCGTCGGTACCCTGGGCGCATGGACGGCGAGCTCAGCGCCTTCTGCCCCCGGTACCACCGGGCGGTGGAGATCATCGGCAGGCGCTGGACCGGCGCCATCATCCGCGCCCTGCTCGCGGGCCGTACACGGTTCAGCGAGGTGGTCGACGCCGTGCCGGGCCTCAGCGACCGGCTGCTCAGCGAGCGCCTCAAGGAGCTCGAGGCCGAGGGCATCGTGGAGCGCCTGGTGGCACCGACCACGCCGGTGAGGGTGGAGTACCGCCTTACGGAGAAGGGCCGGGCGCTCGTACCGGTCGTCGAGGCCGTCTCCGCCTGGGCGGAGCACTGGATGGAGCTCGCCGAGGAGCGCAGCCCCGCCTGAGGCGGCGGTCGCCTCAGGCCGCCGGGCGACGGCGGGGGGCGCACGCCAGCAGCACGCCACCCAACGCCACGAGCGCGGCGCCCGCCAGCGACAGTGCCCCCACGTCCTGGCCAGTGCGAGGCAGGGCGCCCTGCGCCCCGGCGCGGGGCCGCTCGATCACGGCGCCGAGCACGATCGAGATGGTCTCCCGGTCGTCGGCGGACACCGTGCCGCCCGTCGGGTCCTTCGCCGTGACCGTGCCGACGTTCGTGAGCGAGCCGATGTCGGGACCGACCGTCACCGTGCACGTGTAGCGCCACGTCTCGCCGGGGTCGAGGGCACCGTCGCCGTCGGCGTCGCCGGTCGCGAACGTCACCGGCGAGCACTTGTCGTCGCTCACGACCACTTGCGTGAGCTCGGCGTCGCCCGGGTTCGTCACCAGGTACGTGTAGAGCACCCGGTCGCCGGGCGTGGCGGACCTCGGTTCGGCCGACTTGTCGACGGCGATGCGAGGATCGACGACCCGCACGGTGGCGCTGTCCGATGCCGTGGCCGCGTTGCCCTCGTCGTCCTCGGCCTCGACGGCGACGGTGTTGGTCGTCGTGCTGGTGAGCTTCGTGGCGCACGTGTAGGTCCACGACTCACCCGGGTCGAGCTTGCCGTCGCCGTCGGCGTCGCCGGTCCCGAACGTCACCGGCGAGCACTTGTCGTCCGTGACCTTCACGTCGAGCAGCGACTCCGCACCGGCGGTCGTCACGACGTAGGTGTACGTGACCGTCTCGCCGTTGCGGACGGCACCCTTCGACGCCGTCTTGTCGACGGCGACCACCGGCTTGGCGTCGGCGACGGTGACGGTCGCCGTGTCTGTTGCTGTAGTGGAGTTGCCGTCGTCGTCGTGGACCGCGACTTCGATCCGATTGGTCTCCGTGAAGCCGGCGTTCCCCGCGATGTCGACGGTGAAGGAGCACGTGGACTGGTCGCCTGCGGGGACGACGGCGCCCGTCGCGCACGTGGAGGCCACGATGCGCGGGTTCGTCCCGCTTGTCACGTCGTTGTAGACGGAGTCAGTGACGGAGTCGACCGTGACGGGCTCGACCGAGGTGTTGTCGACGACCACCACGAACGTCACCCGCCCGCCGGGCTCGGTGAGCGTCACGGGCGTGGCCGTCTTGCTCACGGTGATGGTCGGGAGCACGTCGGTGACGGCGACGGTGGCCTGCGCCGTGGCGAACGCAGTGCTGCCGTCCGCATCGCGCACCCGGGCCGTCGCCGTGTTCGTGTGAAGGTCACCGGCGTCACCGGTCACGGGCCCGTCGAACGAGCAGGTGAACGTCTGGCCCGCGGTGAGGGTGCGCGGGACGCCGCACACCGTGTTCTGCGACCCGAATCGGTTGTCGTCCACCTCGTACAGCGTCACGTCCTCCGCCGAGGTGTTGGTGATCCGCAGTTGGTATGTGACGGTCGCCCCCGGCTCGGGCACCGTCGCCGTGCTCGGGGTCTTGGTGATCGAGACCGTCGGCGCGACGTTGGTGTTCGTGTAGGTGCAGGTGACGTGTGTGTCCTCGGCCAGCCGCACTGTCAACGTGCTGCCTGCGATCGTCACGTTCGCGCCGGTCGAGCAGCCGATGGAAGGCACCTGCCACCCGGTCGGGACCGTCTCTGTGAAGTCGTAGGTGTTGCCGGACACACCGTGGAAGTCCGTCAGCCCGTCGAACGTCATCGAGTTGAACGGCGCGGTCGTGTCGTCGCCGTCGTCGACCAGCGAGAAGTTGCCGAGGCCGTCGGAT
>DATAAM010000111.1:0-9462 GCA_036260075.1 Acidimicrobiales bacterium | reverse complement strand
GCCGCGATCTGGCTCTTGGCGAAGGCCAGCCCGAAGGTGGCGTCGATCCCCATCACCTCGCCGGTGGAGCGCATCTCGGGGCCGAGCACCGTGTCGACGTCGGGGAACCGGCCGAACGGCAGCACCGCCTCCTTCACACTGATGTGCCCGCCCTCCACCGGGGGTCGCAGCAGTCCCTCCTCGCGCAGCTCGGCCAACGTGGCGCCCAGCATCACCCGCGCCGCCACCTTGGCCAGCGGCACGCCGGTGGCCTTGGCCACGAACGGCACGGTGCGGCTTGCCCGGGGGTTGGCCTCGATGACGAACACCTGGTTGTGCTTCACCGCGTATTGCACGTTGACGAGGCCCCGCACGTCGAGAGCCTCGGCGATGGCCCGGGTGTAGTCCTCGATGACCTCCACCACCTCGTGGGGAAGCGTGGGCGGCGGGATCACGCAGGCCGAGTCGCCCGAGTGCACGCCCGCCTCCTCCACGTGTTCCATCACCGCACCGATGACGACCTCGCCGGTGGCGTCGCGCAGGGCGTCGACGTCGACCTCGGTGGCGTCTTCGAGGAAGCGGTCGACCAGCACCGGCCGCTCGGCCGACAGCCCGCCCTCCTTGCCCAGCGAGCCGAACCCGGCCAGCTCGGCCATGGCCCCCCGCAGCCCCTCCTCGTCGTAGACGATCTCCATGGCCCGGCCGCCGAGCACGTAGCTGGGCCGCACCAGCGCCGGGTACCCGATGCGCTCCACGATGGCCAACGCCTCGTCGACCGTCACCGCCGTGCCGCCCGCGGGCTGCGGGATCTCCAGCCGGGCGCACAGGGCGTTCCACCGCTCCCGGTCCTCGGCCAGGTCGATCGACTCCGGGCTGGTGCCCAGCACCAGGCCGGGGGGCAGTGTGCCCGCCAGCTTGAGGGGCGTCTGCCCACCGAGGCTCACGATGACGCCCACCGGCTGTTCGGCCTCGATGACGTTGAGCACGTCCTCGGTCGTGAGCGGCTCGAAGTAGAGGCGGTCGGACGTGTCGTAGTCGGTGGAGACGGTCTCCGGGTTGCAGTTGATCATCACCGTCTCGTAGCCCGCATCGCGCAGGGCGAACGAGGCGTGCACGCAGCAGTAGTCGAACTCGATGCCCTGGCCGATGCGGTTGGGGCCGGACCCGAGGATCACGACCTTCTTGCCCCCACTGGGGCGCACCTCGTCCTCGTCCTCGTAGGTGGAGTAGTGGTACGGGGTCCGGGCCTCGAACTCGGCACCGCAGGTGTCGACGGTCTTGAACGTGGCCCGCACGCCCGCCCGCAGGCGCCGCTCCCGGACGACGGCCTGGTCGGTGCCCCACAGGTACGCGAGCTGGGCGTCGGCGAAGCCGAGGCGCTTGGCCCGCCGCCAGTCGCGCCGGGTCATGCCGTCGAGCCCCAGGTCGGCCACGCGGGCCCGCTCCTCCACGATCTGGAGGATCTGGTCGAGGAACCACGGGTCGACGCGCGTGGCCTGGTACAGGCGCTCGACCGAGATGCCGCGGCGCAGTGCAGCTTCCAGTTGGAAGGGGCGATCGGGGGTGCCGATGGCGGCCCGGCGGACCAGCTCGTCGTCGTCGAGGTCGTCGAGGGCCACCTCGGCCGGGTCGCAGTTGAGGCCCCAGCGGCCGTGCTCCAGCGACCGCAGCCCCTTCTGGAGCGATTCGGGGAAGGTGCGGCCGATGGCCATGGCCTCACCCACGGACTGCATCTTGGTGCCGAGCACCGAGGGCGTGCCGGGGAACTTCTCGAACGCCCACCGCGGCACCTTGGTGACCACGTAGTCGATGGTGGGCTCGAAGGCGGCCGGCGTGGTCCGGGTGATGTCGTTGGGGATCTCGTCGAGCGTGTAGCCGACGGCCAGACGGGCGGCGATCTTGGCGATCGGGAAGCCGGTGGCCTTGGAGGCGAGCGCCGAGGAGCGCGACACCCGCGGGTTCATCTCGATCACCACGAGGTCGCCGTCTTCGGGGTTGATGGCGAACTGGATGTTGGAGCCACCGGTCTCCACGCCGATGCGGCGGATGCACACGAAGGCGGCGTCGCGCATGTGCTGGTACTCGACGTCGCTGAGCGTCTGCGCAGGCGCCACGGTGATGGAGTCGCCCGTGTGCACGCCCATCGGGTCGAAGTTCTCGATCGAGCAGACGATCACGCAGTTGTCCGCCCGATCCCGCATGACCTCGAGCTCGTACTCCTTCCACCCCGCGATGGAGCGCTCGATGAGGATCTCGGAGATGGGGCTGGCGGCCAGGCCGACCTCGGCGATGCGGCGGAACGAGTCGGTGTCGTGGGCGATCCCGGTGCCGGAGCCACCGAGGATGTACGACGGCCGCACGATGACGGGGAAGCCGACCTCCTCGGCCACGGTCATCGCCTCGTCGAGGGTGTAGGCGAAGCCCGAGGCGGGCACGGCCAGTCCCACCTCCGTCATGGCCGCCTTGAACTTCTCGCGGTCCTCGGCGGTGGCGATGGCCTTGGGGTTGGCCCCGATCATCTCCACGCCGTACTCGTCGAGCACGCCCCGCTCGTGCAGGGCCATGGCGAGGTTGAGCGCGGTCTGGCCGCCGAGGGTGGGCAGGAGGGCGTCGGGCTTCTCCCGGGCCACGATGGCGGCCAGCACGTCGACGTCGAGCGGCTCCACGTACGTGCGGTGGGCGAACTCCGGGTCGGTCATGATCGTGGCCGGGTTCGAGTTGGCCAGGACGATGCGGTAGCCCTCGTCCTTCAGCACGCGGCACGCCTGCGTTCCCGAGTAGTCGAACTCCGACGCCTGTCCGATGACGATGGGGCCGGAGCCGATGACGAGGATCGACTCGATGTCATCGCGGCGAGGCATGGTCCTCCATCAAGCGGCGGAACTCCTCGAAGAGGTAGCGGGCGTCGTGGGGGCCGGGACCGGCCTCGGGGTGGTACTGCACGCCGAAGGCGGGCACGTCGCGGCAGCGCAGGCCCTCCACCACGCCGTCGTTGAGGTTGACGTGGGTGACGTCGGCAGCGGGCAGCGAGTCGGCGTCGACGGCGTAGTTGTGGTTTTGCGAGGTGATCTCGACGCCGTTCGTGGCCAGGCGACGCACGGGATGGTTCCCGCCGTGGTGGCCGAACTTCAGCTTGTACGTGCGCCCGGCGAGGGCGGCCCCCAGCAGCTGGTGGCCGAGGCAGATCCCGAAGATCGGCACCTCGCCCAGGAGGGCGGCGATGTTGTCGCGGGCGTAGCCGACGGCGGCCGGGTCGCCGGGGCCGTTGGAGAGGAACACGCCGTCGGGGCGGCGGGCGAGCACGTCGGCGGCGGGCGTGGACGCGGGGACGACCTCGACGGTGGCGATGCCGCCCAGGTGGCGCAGGATGGTGCGCTTGATGCCGAAGTCGTAGGCGACCACCCGCAGCGGGCCGTCGCCCACCGTGTAGGCGCGGTCGGTGGTGACGCCGGCCACCAGGTCGAGGCCCTCGGTGCCGGGCTCGGCGGCCGCCGCCTCCTTCAGCACCCGCTCGTCGTCGGCCGGGCCGAACGCGCACGGCATCGACCCCGCCTCCCGGATGTGGCGGGTGAGGCGGCGGGTGTCGACGCCGGTGATGCCGGGCACGCCGTGGCGCCGGAGGAAGTCGTCGAGGTGCTCCGACGAGCGCCAGTTGCTGGGGCGGCGGGCCAGGTCGCGCACGACGATGCCGCGGCAGTGCGGGCGCCGGCTCTCGTCGTCGTCGGGGGTGACGCCGTAGTTGCCGATGTGCGGGTAGGTGAACGCGATCACCTGGCCGGCGTAGGACGGGTCGGTGACGACCTCCTGGTAGCCGGAGAGCACGGTGTTGAACACGACCTCGCCGGTGGCGGGCCGGTCGAGCACGGCCCCGAACAGCTCGCCCTCGAACGTGGTCCCGTCCGCCAGCACCAGCAGCCCCTCCCCGTTTTGGGATGCAAATCGAGCGCTGGGGCGACCGTATTCGGTGCCGGTTCCGCCGGGGCCCGACAGCCCCTCGTTCTGGCGCCCGATGTGAGGGGCAGGGCGCCCGTTTTGCATCCCAAAACCGGAGGGGGGAGAGGGGGTCATCGTTGGGCCTCCCCGTCGATCACGACCGGCTCGCCCCGGTACACGGTGTGGCGGACGCGGCCCGTCAACTTCCGCCCGGCATAGGGCGTGTTGCGGCTGCGGCTGGCCAGCCGCTCCGGCTCCACCACCCACGCCGCGCTCGGGTCGATCACGCACAGGTTGGCGGGAGCGCCCTCCACGATCGGGCCGCCGTGCTCCCCGCCGATCCCGGCGATGCGGGCGGGCTGCCACGAGAACAGCGCCAGCACCCGCTCGACGGGCAGGTCGAGCTCCGTCAGCGCCAACGCCAGCGCCGTCTCCAGACCGAGCATCCCGGGCGGCGCCTGGTCGAAGGGCGCCTCCTTGGCCTCCCGCGGGTGGGGGGCGTGGTCGGTGGCGACGGCGTCGACGTCGCCGTTGCGCAGCGCCTCCCGCACCGCGGCCACGTCGGCGGGGGCGCGCAGCGGAGGGTTCACCTTGAACACCGGGTCGAAGGACATCACCTCGGCGTCGGTGAGCGTGAAGTGGTGGGGCGCCACCTCGGCCGTGATGGACAGGCCCTGCGCCTTGGCCGCCGCCACCATGGCCACCGAACCCGCCGTGGACAGGTGGAGGAAGTGCACCCGTGCACCCGTCATGCGGGCCAGCGCGATGTCACGCAGCACCATCAGCTCCTCGGCCTCCGACGGGATGCCGGGGATGCCGAGCCTGCTCGACACGGCGCCCTCGTGCATGTGGCCGCCCGCGGCCAGCGCCTCGTCCTCGCAGTGCTGGGCCAGCGTGACGCCGAGCGCCGACGCGTACTCAAGCGCCCGGCGCATGAGGCGGGCGTCCTGCACGCCTGCACCGTCGTCGGTGAACAGGCGCACGCCGAGCGCGGCCATCTCGGCCATGGGGGACAGCTGCTCCCCCGCCCGGCCCACGGTGATCGCACCGGCGGGCCGCACGTCGCACAGTGCCGTGGCGCCGAGGTCGAGCACCTCGCGCACCACGGCGGCGCAGTCGATCGCAGGCTCGGTGTTGGGCATGGCGACCACCGCGGTGTAGCCGCCCAAGGCGGCGGCCCGGCTCCCGCTCTCGACGGTCTCGGCCTCCTCTGCCCCGGGCTGGCGGAGGTGCGCATGGAGGTCGACCAGGCCGGGGGCCACCACGCAGCCGCCCGCGTCGAGCTCCACGTCGGCCGACAGCCCGTCGCCCACTGCCGCCACCGTGCCGTCGCGCACCAGGACGTCGCCGGAGCGCGCCCCCGAGGCGTCGACCACGGTCCCCCCGCGGATCACGAACTCACGCGGCGGCATGGTCGGCTCCCGATCCGAGCAGCAGGTACAGGACGGCCATGCGCACCGCCACCCCGTTGGCCACCTGCTGGGTGACCAGCGCCCGGGGCAGCTCGGCCACGTCGGCCGCGATCTCCACGCCTCGGTTCATCGGCCCCGGATGCAACACCACGGCGTCGTCCTGGAGCAATGCGGCCCGCTCGCGCGTAAGGCCCCACCGGGCCGTGTACTCCCGCAGCGACGGCAGCAACGCCTCCTGCATGCGCTCGCGCTGCATGCGCAGGAGGTACACCACCTCGCACTTCGGCAGCACGGCATCGAGGTCGGTGCTCGCCGCCACCGGCCAGCCGTCGAGCGACGGGGGCAGCAGGGTGGGCGGCGCCACCAGCGTGACCTCGGCGCCCAGCGCGCCGAACGCCAGCACGTTGGACCGGGCCACCCGGCTGTGCTTGATGTCGCCCACGATCGCCACCCGGCGACCGTCGAGGCTGCCCAGCGCCTGCCGGATCGTGTAGCAGTCGAGCAGGGCCTGGGTGGGATGCTCGTGCCAGCCGTCACCCGCGTTGACCACGGAGGCGTCGACCCACGACGCCACCTGCCAGGGCACGCCCGCCGAGCCGTGCCGCACGACCACGGCGTCGATGCCCATGGCCTCGATCGTCTCGACCGTGTCCTTCAGCGACTCGCCCTTCTTCACCGACGAGGTGCTCACGGAGAACGTCATCACGTCGGCCGACAGCCGCTTGGCCGCCGTCTCGAACGACAGGCGCGTGCGGGTGGAGTCCTCGTAGAACAGCGAGACGACGGTCTTGCCTCGGAGCGCGGGCACCTTCGGGATGGCGCGGGCGCCGACCTCCACGAAGGAGTCGGTCATCCGCATGACCTCCTCGATGCCCTCGGCCCCGAGGTCCGCGATCGACAGGAGGTGCTTCACTGTGCTCGCTCCCCCGCTCGGGGCCCCGACCCCGAGCTCCTCGCCGAGGCAGGGGCCCCTGCCCCGCCCGGCGCCGTCAGGTCGCCGAGCGTCACGCCGTCCTCCTGCACGTCGACCAGCTCGGTGCGCTTGGTGGGGAGGTTCTTGCCCACGTAGTCGGGCCGGATCGGCAGCTCACGGTGGCCGCGGTCGACCATGACGGCGAGCTGCACGGCTCGCGGCCGTCCGTAATCGTTCAGCGCGTTGAGGGCAGCCCGCACGGTACGACCGGTGAACAGCACGTCGTCGACGAGCACCACGGTGAGGCCGGTGAGGTCGAACGGGATGTCGGTGACCGCCTCCGGCAGGAGGGGCCGCAGGCCGATGTCGTCGCGGTAGAACGTGGCGTCGAGCGTGCCGAGGGGCACGTCGGCCCCGTCGATGCGCCGGAGCTCGCCGTGCAGCCGGCGGGCCAGGGGGACGCCCCCCGTCTGGAGCCCCACCAGGGCCACGCCGTCGAGGCCGTGGTTGTGCTCCACGATCTCGTGGGCGATGCGGGTGAGCGCCCGACGCACGTCGTCGGCGGACATCACCTGGGCCCGGGCAAGGAAAACGCCCCCACTCGGGGGCGTCAGGGCACGTTCGCGTTCGGCCAAGGCAACTCCTCCCGTACGGGCCTCACGGGACCCGCTTCACGGTCGGCCTCAGCGTAGCAGTCAGACGCCCGAGCGATGGGACGCAGCCACGCTGGCCAGCACCCCGTTGACGAAGCGGCCGGAGTCCTCGGTCGAGTAGCGCTTGGCCAGCTCGACCGCCTCCGAGATGACGGCGCCCACGGGCGTGTCGGGGCGGTGGAGCAGCTCGAAGACGGCCAGCCGCAGCACGTTGCGGTCGACCACAGGCATGCGGTCGAGGGCCCAGTCGATGGCGAAGCCGGAGATGACCCCGTCGAGGTCGGCCCGGTGCTCGCCGACGCCCCGCACGAGGTCGGCGGCGAACGGGTCGGGTTCGACCGGAAGCTCGGCCAGCAGGTCGGCGGGCGACTGCTCCTTGAGCTCCGCCTCGTACAGCAGCGACAGGGCCCGCTCCCGCGCTTCCCGTCGCGAGCCCGACGTCATACGCGGGTGATGTACTCGCCCGAGCGGGTGTCGACCTTGATGCGATCGCCGACGTTCACGAACAGGGGCACCTGCACGACGTGGCCCGTCTCCAACGTGGCGGGCTTGCGGGCCCCCGACACGCGGTCGCCCTGCACGCCCGGCTCCGTCTCCGCCACGGCCAGCTCCACGGCGGCGGGCAGGTCGACGCCGGTGATCTCGTGCTTGTAGAGCTGGAGGACGGCCGAGTCGCCCTCCTTGAGGAACTTGGCCGCGATCCCCAGCGCAGGCTCGTCGACGTGCAGCTGGTCGTAGGTGGTGTTGTCCATGAACACGTACTGCTCGCCGTCGCGGTAGAGGTACTGCATCTCCCGCTTGTCGATGATGGCCTGCTCCACCTTCTCGTCGGCCCGGAACGTCTTCTCGACCACGGCGCCGGTGCGCACGTTCTTGAGCTTGGTGCGGACGAAGGCGCCGCCCTTGCCCGGCTTGACGTGCTGGAACTCGACGACGGAGAACAACCCCTCCGGCAGGTCGAGGCTCATGCCGTTCTTCAGGTCGTTGGTGCTGATTGCCACTAGACGATCGGGTCCTTGGAAGAGATGGTGAGGCTGCGTCGGCCGTCGGACGTGACGACCACCGTGTCCTCGATGCGGACGCCACCGTGCTCGGGGAGATACACGCCCGGTTCGACGGTGACGACGTTGCCGGCGACGAGGCTACCACCGGCCGTCGACGCCACCCAGGGTGCCTCGTGGATGTCGAGCCCGACGCCGTGGCCGGTGGAGTGGAGGAACGCCTCGCCCCAGCCCGCCTCGGCGATCACCTGGCGGCAGGCCCGGTCGACGGCGGCGCACTCCACACCCGCCCGCAGCGCCTCGACGCCGAGGGCCTGGCTCTGGGCCACGACCTCGTACATGCGCCGGGCCGTCTCCGACGGCCACTCACCCACCACGAAGGTACGGGTTGTGTCGGAGCAGTAGCCGTCGACGGTGGCGCCGAAGTCGACGACCACGAGGTCGCCTTCTTCGATGACGCGGTCGCCGGGACGGGCGTGGGGCTTGGCGCCGTTCGGGCCCGAGGCCACGATGGTCTCGAACGACGGGCCGCTCGCCCCCCGGCGGCGCATCTCGCTGTCGAGCTCGACCGCCACGTCGCGCTCTCGCGGCCGCTGCGCCAGCATGCCTCGCACGGCGTCGAGCGCCTCGGCGGCCACGGCGCACGCCTGCTCGATGCGGGCCACCTCCCCGGCGTCCTTCACCTGCCGCAACCCTTCGACCAATCCCTCCGTCGGCACCAGCTCGGCGTCGGGGAACCACTCGGCCGCCATGGCGCGCTGTCGGGCCCACGTGACGTTGCCCGCTTCGAGGCCGAGCCGGGCGACGCCGGTGGCCGCCCTCACCGCACCCGCCTGTTGGTCCTTGGCGTTGCCGACCTCGATGCGGGCCTCGACGCCGGCCGCCGCAAGCTGCTCTCCCGCCTGGCCGCCGTACCGGCCGTCGGTGAGGAACACGAGCCCGTCGGGCAGCACCAGCAGCAGGGCGGCGCTTCCGCCGAAGCCCGTGAGGTAGCGGATGTTGGCGAGCGTGGTGACGAGCAGCGCTTCGCACCCCGCGTCGGCCAGCCGCTCCCGCAGCCGCGACGCACGGCTCACCACCTCCATTGCGGGCAGCGTCGTCACCGCTGCAACAGCCGGCCGACGGCTTCGATCGCCAGCTCGTAGCCGAGCCCCCGAAAGCCGGCGATGGTGCCGTCGGCCACCGGAGCGATCACGGAGGTGTGGCGCCACGGCTCACGGGCGTTGGGGTTGGAGAGGTGCACCTCGACCACCGGGCCGTCGAAGGTGGCCAACGCGTCGTGCAGCGACCAGCCGTAGTGGGTGAGCGCGGCGGCGTTGACCACGATGGCGGCGCAGCGGCCGCGGGCGCCGTGCACCGCCTCCACCAGCTCGTGCTCGGCGTTGGACTGTCGATGCTCGAGCACCAAGCCGAGCCGCTCGGCGACGGCGCGAGCACGGCCCACGTGGTCGTCGAGCGTGTCAGTGCCGTAGACCTCGGGCTCGCGAGTGCCGAGCAGGTTGAGGTTGGGGCCGGAGAGCAGCAGCACGGTGGCGTTCTGGTGGGAGGAATCGACCGCCGGCGGTCGATTC
>DATAAM010000110.1:0-7840 GCA_036260075.1 Acidimicrobiales bacterium | reverse complement strand
GTGGGCGTAACAGGACTCGAACCTGTGACCTCAGCCGTGTGAAGGCTGCGCTCTAACCAACTGAGCCATACGCCCGGGGGCCATTCACTGTAGCGCTTCGGCGGTGGCGCTCGACCGGGCGGCGGTGCGGGTGCTCCCCCGGTACGACAGGCCGGGCTCCGCTGCCCGCAGGGGCGCCCTGAACGACGACAGCAGGCCCAGCGGGTGGCGGGCGGGGCGCACGACGAGGCGCGCTGCCGACAGCACGAGGCCGCCGTGGGAGCCTCCGAGCCAAGCCAACGAGTCGTCGGCGGGCACGTCGACCACGCCCCGGGCGAAGCGAGCCGACGCGGTCAGGCGCCGGGGCACGAGCACGGGCCCGTCTCCACGGCGCTGCACCGAGCGCATCCCGACCAGCACCGGCAGTCGCGGCCCGATCGCCGCCATCCGAAGCACGAGCCCGCGGTCCTCGTACCGGAGCACGCGCTGCTCGGCGTCGGCCACCCAGGTGAGCCTGCCCACGTCCGCCGGGAACCCCCAGTTGCACCGCAACCCCACCTTGGCGGCGGGCTCGGAGACGACGTGCTCCACGAGGCAGAACCCCGGTCGCAGCCCCAGCCGGGCGGGCAGGCCGACGGCCAGCTCGCAGAACGGCCCCACCGGCGAATCGGTGTACCGGACGCCGAACACCAGCGCCGGGCCCGGCAGCAGGTGCAGTCCGTCGGGAAGCGCAGGAGCCCCCGCGGCCCGACGAGCCCATGCGACGACGACCTCGCCGCGCAGTGACCAGGGAGCGTGGGGGGCCTCGTGCACGGCCACAAACGTAAGCTGTCCGCCATGCGGATCGCACTCATCGCGCCGCCCTGGACTCCGGTGCCGCCCTCGCTCTACGGCGGTACCGAGCTGGTGGTCGACCACTTGGCCACCGGGTTCCAGGCCGCGGGCCACGACGTGCTGCTCTTCACGACGGGCGACTCCACCTGCCCGGTTCCCCGTCAGCACGTCCTGGCCGAGGCCCAGGGCCACCGCATCGGCAACAGCGTTCCCGAGCTGATCCACGCCAACGCGGCCTACGACGCCGTCCAGGGCTTCGACATCGTGCACGACCACACCATCGTCGGTCCCTACATCGCCGAGCGCCGTCCCGAGCTCAAGGTCGTGACCACCTGCCACGGCCCGCTCGAAGGCGAGCTGTCGGCCATCTACGACCGCATCGCCCACCGCGTCCCGATCATCGCCATCTCCCACGCCCAGCGGAAGCCGGTGCCGCACATGCCGATCGCCCGCGTCATCCACCACGGCATCGACGCCCGCGACTTCCCGTTCGGCAAGGGTGACGGCGGCTACTACGCCTTCCTCGGCCGCATGTCACCGGACAAGGGCGCCCACCGGGCCCTGGAAGCGGCCTACAAGGCCGGCGTGAAGCTCGTCATGGCCGCCAAGATGCGCGAGCCCAGCGAGTACGAGTACTTCGAGCACTTCGTCAAGCCCTACCTCAACGACGACCTCGTGTACCTGGGCGAGATCCCCCACGAGGACAAGCTCGAGCTCCTCGCAGGCGCCGAGGGCCTCCTCTTCCCCATCCGGTGGAACGAGCCGTTCGGCATGGTGATGATCGAGGCACTCGCCTGCGGTACGCCCGTGCTCGCCTTCCCCGAGGGCGCGGCACCCGAGGTCATCGAGGACGGCCGCACCGGCTTCCTGTGTCACGACGAGACCGACATGGCCGAGGCGATCGGTCGCGTCCACACAATCGACCGCGCCACTTGCCGAGCGGCGGTGGAGGGCTACTTCTCCACCGATCGCATGGTGGCCGAGCACCTTGCCCTGTTCGAGGAGCTGCTCGGCAGCCGGTAGCTAGTCGAGCGACTCCAACGCGGCGGACAGCGCGCCCATGGCCCGCAGCACGACGAGGTCGCCGTGTTGCGGGCCGATCAGCTGCAGACCCACCGGCATGCCGTCGCCCGCTCGCCCGGCGACGATCGTCCCCGCAGGCGACCGCGTGAGGTTGAACGGGTACGTGAACGACACCCATGCGGGCGTGGCCACGCCGTTGACGGTGCCGAACCCGCCGCTCGTCGGTGCCTGCCCGGCCACCGTCGGCGTGACCAGGAGCCGCACGTCGTGGAACAGCTGCACCAGCCGCACGTTGAGCTCGTGGCACCGGTCCTCGGCCCGCACGACGTCGACGCCCGACAACGTGGCAGCCTGCTCGAGCCACGCAGCCAGGTCGGGGTCGACCCGCTCCCACACCGGCGTGTGGCGGAACGGCGCCAGCGTGCGCAGGTTGTAGGTGGTTGTCAGCGCCAGCCACGGCCACACCGGGTCCTCGGGGAACACGGCGTCGACCTCGACCACCTCGGTGCCCAGGTCGGACAGCACGCCGACCGCCCGCTCGCACACCGAGCGCACCTCGGCGTCGACCTCGGCGTAGCCGAGCGTCGGCGACCACGCCACCCGCACCGGCGCGTGCGCGTTCTCGAGCGCAGCCGACCACGCGGGCTCGGGCATCGGCAGCGATCGCAGGTCGCAGGGGTCGGGACCGATGACGGCGTCGAGGGCGAGCACGGTGTCGTCCAGCCGGCGGGCCATGACGCCCCGGGTGGAGAGGTGGTGCCAGTCGGGAGCGTGGGCGCCGCCCGTGGGGACCCGCCCCAACGACGGCTTGAAGCCGGGCAGGCCGCACAGCGAGGCGGGGATGCGGATGCTGCCGCCGCCGTCCGACCCCGTGGCCAACGGCACCATGCCTGCGGCCAACGCCGCCGCGCTGCCGCCGGACGAGCCCCCCGGCGAGCGATCGGGCGCCAGCGGGTTGCGGGTGGCGCCGAACGTGGGGTTGTCGGTGTCCGCCTTCCACCCCAGCTCCGGCGTGTTGGTCTTGCCGACGACGATGCAGCCCGCCGCCTTCAGGCGCTCGACCAACGCGGAGTCGGCCGATGCGGGCGGGTCGTCGGCGAACGCCGCCGATCCCTTCGACGTCACGAAGCCGGCGGCGTCCTCCAGGTCCTTCACGGCCAACGGGATGCCGGCCAGCGGGCCGACCTCTTCCCCGCGCGCCACCCGCTCGTCGAGCGCAGCGGCCGCGGCCAGGGCGGCGTCGCCGTCGACCGCCGTGAACGCGTTGACCTCGCCGTCGAGCCGCTCGATGCGATGGAGCGCGTGCCCGACGACCTCCCGCGCCGACAGCGCTGCGCCCCGCACCTGGGCGGCGAGCTCGGCCACGGTGTCGCGCAGGAAGTCCACCGCTACTCCTCGCAGCCGAGGCGGGCGACGTCGGGGTCGGGGTCGTTGCCCCGGACTTGCGGCACGTCGCCGAGCCTAGGCAAGCATGGCCCCATGATTCGGGGGATCGATCTCGATCACGTCGCCGTGGCCACGGCGGACATGACGACGGCGTGGCCCCGCTACGCCCACGAGCTCGGCGGACGATG
This sequence comes from Acidimicrobiales bacterium, assembly GCA_036260075.1. GTDB lineage: Bacteria > Actinomycetota > Acidimicrobiia > Acidimicrobiales > JAHWLA01 > DATAAM01. The sequence goes on along the minus strand of DATAAM010000110.1, from coordinate 4,430 downwards.
GGTGTCCGGCGGCAAGGCCACTGGGTTCTCGACCGCCCAGGTTCGCTATGCCAACGGCATGAAGGTCGAGATCCTCGAACCCTGGGCGGTGGACGAGAACGACTTCCTCCGTCGCTTCCTCGACCGCAACGGACCCGGCCCCCACCACCTCACGTTCAAGGTCGACGACATCGTGGCGGCGCTGGGCGCGTGCGAGCAGGCGGGCTACCGACCGGTGGCCGTCGACCTCACATCGGAGGGGTGGAAGGAGGCGTTCCTCCACCCCAAGGACGCACTGGGCATCGTGGTGCAGCTCGCGGAGTCGGCGGGCGACTGGGCGAACGCCGCCCCTTCCGGTTTCCCGGCGCCACGACGGGGGACGGCGACGCTGCTGCGCGTGGTGCACGCCGTGGCCGACCTCGACGACGCGCTCGCGCTGTTCGCAGGCCTGCTCGGCGGCACCGAGCACGACGCCACCGACGAGGCGGACGGCCGTTGGGTCGAGGTCGCCTGGCCCGGCCCGGGCCGCGTCCGCCTGGTCCAGCCCGCCCCGGGCTCGGAGGCGGCGGCGTGGATGGGCGACCGGGCCGGACGCGTGCACCACCTGGCGTTCGGTTGCCCGTGGCTCGTCGACGGGGTCGTGGTGGCACCCGAGGACAACCTGGGCACGCGGCTGGTGTGTTTTCCCGCCGAGGCGGCGGGTACGTAGGGACGCATGGGAACCGACGAACTGAAGGGCCGCGCCAAGGAAGCAGTGGGCGACCTCACCGACGACGAAGAGCTCAAGCGAGAAGGCAAGATCGACCAGTTCACCGACACCGTCAAGGAGAAGGTGGGTGACGTCTCCGACTTAGTGAAGGACATGGTCGACCGGGACCGATAGCTCCCCCCTCGGCAGGTCGTCGGCCCCCCAGGACGACCGCCGGCGCGAAGGGACGATCCGATGCAACGGGTCGTCCCTTCGTCGCGCTCAGGGGGCTTCCAGCCGGGCCAGCAGCTGGTCGCGGATCGAGGTGCCCCGCTCCCGGGCGGGCTCGCCCGTGGCCCGCCAGCCGAGCCGCGAGGAGTACAGCAGCGGCGGCTCGCGCAGGCGCCCCTCGCGCACGGCGGTGACGCGGGCGAAGAACAGGTCGTGGTCGACCATCGGCATGCGGTCGAAGATCTCGCACCGCAGCCAGGCGATCGAGTTGGGGACTGCGGGCAGGCCGTCCCAGTCCTCCACGAACTCCTCGGCCACGTAGCGGAACCGGCGACCGGGATAGGAGAAGTACTGCCCCTCGGCCACTTGGTCGGCGGCCAGGATCGACGCGCAGAACACGCCCGAGGCCACGAGCAGTGGGTGGGTGTCGTGCTTCGGCGAGGACGACGCCATGACGATCGGCTCGTCGAAGGACACCTGGGTGAACCAGTGCGAGCAGTAGGCCCGCCGCACGCCGTCGTGGGCGGCCCCGATTACCTGCACGCCCTTGATCATCTGCCCGAGGGAGCGCTTGACGACCTGGTCGATCACGCGGCGATCCTACGGGCACGGGTTCTGGGGGAGGAATCCCGGCACGGGCGCCGGGTTTCCTCCCCCAGAACGGGATGGGTTACAGGATGAAGGCGTTGCCGGCGGTCATCGGCTGGTTGAGCCGGATGTTGCCGGTCGACCCTTCGAAGTTGGCGTCGCCGAAGGTGAAGACGCCGCCGTCGGCCGCGAACAGGAAGTAGCCGCCGCCGGAAGGCGTGGGCGCCATGCTCACGATCGGCTGGTTGAGCCGGATGTCGCCGGTGGATCCGTGGAAGCGGGCATCGCCGAAGGCGAAGATGCCGCCGTCGGCCGCCACCAGCCAGTAGCCGAGGCCGGACGGCGTGGGCGCCATGCCGACGATCGGCTGGTTGAGCCGGATGTTGCCCGTCGAGCCGAAGAAGTCGGCGTCGCCGAAGGCGAAGATGCCGCCGTCGCGGGCAACGAGCCAGTAGCCCTGGCCCGACGGCGTGGCCGCCATGCCGACCACCGGCTGGTTCAGCCGGGTGCCGCCCATCGACCCCATGAAGTCGGCGTCGCCGAAGGCGAAGACGCCGCCGTCGCGGGCCGCCAGCCAGTACCCGTTGCCGGTGGCCTCGACCACGCCGCAACGCTGGCGGGCACCGGAGTCGCCCGTGGCCTGCGTGGTGGCGTCGGGCCCCGGTGTGCCGTTTGTTGTGTAGCGGGCCGGGACGTTGGCGTAGTTGTCGGCGTTGGCGTGCACGATGACGGCGGAACCGTCGGCGTCGAGCAGGTCTTCGATGTCGAAGTTGTCGGTCAGGAACGACGCCCGTGCGATGCCGTTGTCCTCGGCGAAGAGGAGCGGCATGTCGCCTTCGTGGCCGCCGGGCTCGTCGGCATCGGACACGCCGTGCGTGCCGGTGCCCACTGTGTGCCCGAGGTGGTTGCCCGATGCGGTGAACGGGTTTGTGGCGTCGCCCACCGCGCAGTTGCCTGTGGCGTGCACGTGGAAGCCGTGCCAACCGGGCGTGAGGTTGGTGGCCGACACCTTCACGAGCACCTCGTCGCCCACGTCGGTGAAGCTCACGAAGCCGAGCTCCTTGCCGGTCGTGTCGATCAGCGAGGCGCCCACGTGGCCCTGTGGCCCGGCCATGCCCACCACGGGCTGGTTGAGCCGGATGTTGCCGGTCGAGCCCTCGAAGTCGGCGTCGCCGAAGGCGAAGATGCCGCCGTCGGCCGCCACCAGCCAGTAGCCCTGGTTGGACGGCGTCGGGGACATGCCGACGACGGGCTGGTTGAGCCGGATGTTGCCGGTCGAGCCGAAGAAGTCGGCCTCGCCGAAGGCGAACACGCCGCCGTCGCGAGCCGCCATCCAGTAGCCGGCGTCGGGCTTGGTGTCGCGTGTGTCGGTCTCGAAGACCTCACCGCAGAGGTCTCGGTTGCCCGAGTCGCCCGTGGCCTGCGTTGTGGCGTCGGGGCCCGCTGTGCCGCCCGACGAGTAGCGCTCGGGGATGTTGGCGTAGTTGTCGGCGGTCGCGTGCACGATCACGGCCGACCCGTCGCCGCCGGTGTCGTCGTCGAGGATCTGCTCGACGGTGAAGTTGTCGATCCGGAAGATCGCGAATGCTGTGCCATCGTCCTCGGCGAACAGCACGGGCATGTCGCCGTCGTGGCCGTCGGGGTTGTCGGCGCCGTCGGACACGCCGTGCGTCTGACCGCCCGCGTTGAGGTGCCCGCCCGCCGCTTGGAACGGGTTTGTGGCGGCGCCGACGGTGCAGTCGCCTGTCTGGTGGATGTGGAAGCCGTGCCACCCGGGATCGAGCCCTTCGGCGGACACCTCCACCCGAACGGTGGTCGGCGTCTCCTGGGTGAAGAGCGCCACGCCCATGAGATCCTCGCCGACGTCGACGAGGATCGCCGCCGCCTGCTTGGGGGGTCGCGGCACGGCGGGGTTCGAAGGGGCCGCGGTCAAGACGAGACCGACGAGCGCAAGGACGGCGCCGCCGATGCTCGTCACTCCCGAGGCCAACCGAAAGCGTCCTGCACGCTTCATTGCGTCTCCATTCGCTCGGCTCGTGCCTAACAGGGCGGAACCGTACTACCCAGACATCCCCGGTCCGTGCACGTCGCGGTCGAGCGGATAGCGTCGGTCGACGTGCTGATCGAGGGCATGCCCCTGTGGCTGGCCGAGACGAACGCGTGGATCGTGGCCCCCGCGGGCCCGGGCGGCGAGTGCGTGCTCGTCGATGCGCCCCCCGACCCCGCCGCCATCCTGCGACGGCTGGCCCACCACGATCTGCGCCTGGTGGCGCTGCTGAGCACGCACGGCCACGTCGACCACGTGGGCGGCATCGGCTCGGTCGTGCACGCGCACGAACACGGCGTGCCGGTCCACATCCACGACGGCGACCGCCACATGCTCCTCGACCCCGTGGGCACGAGCGGGGCGTTCGGGCAGTTCCTCCTCCAGGCGCAGCTCGACCTCCGCCCGCCGGAGCTGCTCTACGGGCTCGACGACGGGCAGCAGGTGTCGGGGGCCGGCATGACGTTCACCGCCGTGCACACGCCAGGGCACACGCGTGGCTCCACCTGCTTCCTGCTGGAGCTCGACGGCCACCCTCCGGTCCTCTTCAGCGGCGACCACCTCTTCCAAGGCTCGATCGGGCGCACCGACCTGCCCGGCGGCTCGTTCGAGGACCTCATGGCCTCGATGGCCGAGAAGATCCTGCCGCTGCCCGACGAGGTCAACGTGCTGCCCGGCCACGGACCGACCACGACCATCGGCCAGGAGCGGCGGCTCAACCCGTTCCTCCTGGAGCTGCAGGCCCGAGGGGGAGGTTGAGGCCGTCGGCTCGAGGGGCGCTGTGCCCGAGGCGGGATTCGAACCCGCACGCCCGTGAGGACAAGGGATTTTGAGTCCCCCGCGTCTGCCATTCCGCCACTCGGGCCCCTGTGCTCCGGCCACTGTACAAGCGGCGTAGCC
>DATAAM010000109.1:0-3033 GCA_036260075.1 Acidimicrobiales bacterium | reverse complement strand
ATCGTGGCCGTGTGCGGCACCGCCTTCGTGCACGTCGAACGGGTCCCGGGCGTGGCGCTGGTGGCCTCGGTGCCGGTGGGCCTGCTGGCCACTGCCCTGCTCGTGGTCAACAACCTGCGCGACATCCTCGGCGACACCGTCGTGGGCAAGGAGACGCTGGCCGTGCGCATCGGCGACGACGCCACTCGGCTGCTCTACGTCTCGTGCCTCGTGATGGCCTTCGTGCTGGTGCTGCCGGTGGCGCTGCTGGAACCGGGCGCGCTCCTCGCGTTCCTGGCCGCGCCCCTGGCCGTGGCGCCGGTGCGCACGGTGGTGGGCGGCGAGACAGGTGCCGCGCTCGTGCCCGTGCTGGTGGCCACCGGCCGACTCCAGCTGGCCTACGGGCTGCTGTTCGCCCTGGGGATCACCCTCTAGTGCCCCGGCTCCTTTTCTCCGCAAATACGGGCCTGGGGCGCCGGATCTGCGAAGAAAACGCGGCGGAAGGCGGCGGGCTGCTCGAGGTGGGCGGCATGCCCGGCCTCGGGCACCACGGCGAAGCGGGCATGGGGGCCGATCGCCGACGCCGTGCGCCGGCCCACCTCGCCGTACCTCTCGTCGCGCTCGCCTGCCAGCACCAGCACGGGCATGCGCAGCTCCGGCAGCCGGTCCCACAGCGGCTCCTGCACGCCGGTGCCGAGCCGGCGCAGGCACCGTGTGAGGACGTCGGCGTCGCGCTGTCGGGGACCGGGCTCCTGCAGCCCGGCGAAGAGCGGTTGGGACAGCCACCGGGCCAGGAAGGCGTCCACGCCGTCGCGCTCGATCGAACGGGCCAGCTCCTCGTCGGCCCGCCGACGGGCGGCGCGCTGGTCGGGGTCCTCGATGCCGGGGTGGGCGCCCAGGAGGACGAGCCGCGACACGAGGTGGGGCCGGGCCAGCGCCAGGTGGAGGCACAGCCGCCCGCCCATCGAGTAGCCCACGTACTCGCCCGCTCCCGCTGTCTCGCCCAACCGGGCGGCCGTCGACCACAGGTCGTCCTGGGGCTCGACCTCGACGGCGCGGCCGTCGAGCACGCCGTGCCACGAGGCCGCCGTCTGGGTGAACCCGTGCACGAGGATCCGCGGCATCGGCCGTGACCGTACAGGCCACGTTCGCCGCCACCCTGGTCGACGAGTGGGTGCGCGCGGGCGTCACCGAGGCGGTGGTGTCCCCGGGCTCCCGCTCGACGCCGCTGGCCCTGGCCGCCGCCCGCGACGGACGCCTGCGCCTCCACGTCGTCCTCGACGAGCGCTCGGCGGGCTTCTTCGCCGTGGGCCTGGGCCTGGCGAGCGGGCGCCCGGCCCTCGTCGTCACCACCAGCGGGACGGCGGCGGTGGAGCTGCACCCGGCGATCGTGGAGGCGTCGCAGGCGGGCGTGCCGCTGCTGGCGTGCACGGCCGACCGACCGCCCGAGCTCCACCACGTGGGCGCCCCGCAGACGGTGGAGCAGGCCCGCCTCTTCGCAGACGCGGTGCGCTGGTCGTTCGACGTGGGGCTGCCGCCGCAGGACGCGTGGCGCTCGATCGCCTCCCGGGCCGTGGCCGAGGCCACCGGCGCCCGGCCCGGCCCCGTCCACCTCAACGTCGCCTTCCGCGAGCCGTTGGTGGGCGAGCCCGACGAGGTGGTGCCCGGTCGCCGGGGGTCGCAGGCGTGGCACGTGGTCTCGTCGGCGCCCACGCCGCCCGCCCCCGACGTGGTGGCCCTGCTGGCCGAAGGCGGCCGCGGGGTGATCGTGGCGGGCGCGGGCGCAGGCGACCCCCTGGCCGTGCACGGGCTGGCCGAGGCGCTCGGTTGGCCGGTCGTGGCCGACCCCCGCTCGGGGTGCCGGGTGCCGACGCCCACGACGGTGGCGGCGGCCGACGCCCTGCTGCGGGTGGAGTCCTTCGCCGAGGCCCACCGCCCCGACGTGGTGCTGCAACTGGGCGCCCCCTGGGCGTCCCGCGTGGTCGGCGCCGCGCTCGTCCCCACCGTGCTGGTCGACCCGGCGGGCGCCTGGCTCGACCCCGGCCGGGGCGCCGCCGTGGTGGCCCGCTGCGACCCCTCGCTGCTGTGCCGAGCCGTCCTCGACGCGGGCCCGCAGCCCGCCGACCCCGCCTGGCTCGACGGGTGGATCACCGCCGAGAAGGCGGCGCAGCCCGCCTTCGACGACGTGCTGGCCCGCCATCGGGAGCCCACCGAGCCCGGCGTGGCTCGGGCGCTGGCCGCCGCCCTGCCCGCGGGCGCCGCGCTCGTCGTCTCCTCCTCCATGCCCGTGCGCGACGTCGAGTGGTATGCAGCCCCCCGCACCGGCCTGCGCGTGCTCGCCAATCGCGGGGCCAACGGCATCGACGGGGTGACGTCGACCGCCCTCGGGGTGGCCGTCGCCCACGACGGCCCCACCGCCGCGCTGGTCGGGGACCTCGCGTTCCTCCACGACGTCAACGGCCTGCTGATCCCGCCCGGCACCGGCGGCGGGGTCGACTGCCTCGTCGTGGTCGTCGACAACGACGGCGGCGGCATCTTCTCGTTCCTCCCGCAGCGGGCCGAGGTGCCCGCGCCCCGCTTCGAGCGCCTGTTCGGGACGCCCCACGGCCTCGACCTGGCGGCGGTCGCCGCCGCCTACGGCGTGCCCGTCACCACCGACCTCGCCGCCGCGCTGGCCGAGCCAACGGACGGCGTGCGCATGGTCCACGTCCGCACCGATCGCGACGCCAACGTCGCCGTGCACGACGAGCTGCACGCGGCGGTGGCTAGGGCCGTACGACGGCTGCCAGCAGCGCCTGGAGCTTGAGCTGCGTCTCCAGCAGCTCGGCCTCCGGGTCGGACTCGGCCACGATGCCCACGCCTGCGAACAGCCGGGCCCGGTTGCCGTGGATCTCGGCCGAGCGGATGCCCACTGCCCACTCGCCGTCGCCCGCGGCGTCCACCCACCCGACCGGCCCGGCGTAGCGGCCGCGGTCGAGCTTCTCCACCTCGGCGATGTAGGCCAGCGCCTCGTCGGTGGGCGTGCCCGCCACCGCCGGGGTGGGGTGGAGGGCG
>DATAAM010000108.1:0-6664 GCA_036260075.1 Acidimicrobiales bacterium | reverse complement strand
ATCAGCGCGCCACAGCGCGCTGATCCCCCACCAGAACGGCGAGGCGGCGGAGGTTGGCGCGCCAGATCCGCCGGAGCACCGGCTTCGCCACGAGCGCGCCCAGCGGGCCGCCCATCCACCACGGAAGGCGGAGCCACTCCTCCCACGTGAACCGGGTGCGCCCCCGCCACGTCCGCCGCAGGGCGAACCGGCCCTCGCCCCGCACGAGCCCCACGTGGCGGATGCCCATGGCCCGTCCCTCGTCCCACTCCACGATCTCCATGCGGTCGACGAGCCGGAACGGCCCCACGCGGGTCACGCAGTCGAACGTGGTCGGCGACGTCACGGTGATCGACTCGGCGTCGCTCATCCACGCCACGTGCGAGCGGACGTCGCGCACAGCCGACCACACGGCCGCGGGCGGCGCATCGATCACGATGCCCACCCGGACGCGCATCAGCGCTCGGCCACGACCTCGGCGCGCAGGTCGGCGGCGGCCGTCTCCGGCGGGACCACGTTGATCAGCACCCCGGTGCCCTGCTCGAAGCCCGCCTGGGTGGTGAGCTTGGGCAGCACGTGCACGTGCCAGTGGAACGTGCTCGATGTGCGGTACGGCGCCGAGTGGAACACGAGGTTGTACGAGAGGTCGCCGAAGCGCTGTCGCAGCATGCCGAGCGAGTTGCGCATGGCCCGTCCCACCGCGGCGAGGTCGGCAGGCTCGGCGTGGTGGAGGTGCGGGTCGTGGCGGCGGGGGACGACGAGCATCTCGTAGGGCGTGCCGCTCCAGAACGGGCACACCACCAGGCAACGGTCGTCGGCGTGCACCACCCGATGCTTCGACGCCTCCTCCGCCTCCGCCGCCGTGCAGAGCAGGCACGACCCCTCGAAGCGGGCGAAGCCCGCCATCTCGTCGGCGATCTCCCGCGGCACGAACGGCATGCCCAGGAGCTGGCCGTGCGGGTGCTCAAGGGAGGCCCCCGCCTCGCGGCCGTAGTTCACGATGGCCTGGCTGTAGCGCAACCCCGGCCGCGACGCGTGCTCCTCGATGCGGTCACGGATGGCCGCCATCACCAGCCCGGCCTGCGGGTCGCCCAGCTCGCCCCAGCTCAGCCGGTGCTCGGGCGAGATCACCAGCACCTCGTGGATGCCGCTGGCGGGCGCCTGGGTGAACACCGGCCCGAGGTGGCTGACGACCATGGGCACGTGCCCCTCGAAGGCCGGGAACAGGTTGGGCACCACCCGCACCAGCCACTGGCCGGACGGCCCGTAGGTCTCCAGCGCGGGCGGGGTGGCCTCTTCGTTGCCCGGGCAGAAGGGGCACGGGCGGTCGGGCTCCGCCCACACCGGCAGCCACCGGCTCTGGAACGCCTGGGGCCGGTCGCCTCGGCTGACGCTCATGACGACCCAGCGCCCCGTCAAGGGGTCGAGCCTGAGCTGGCTCATGAGGCAGCGGACCGACGAGCTCGGCTCCCGCGGGCCGCCCGGTCGTGCCCGGCAGCGGAGCCGCCGGGGCACGGCGCTGTCACATGGGAGCGCCCGCCCTGCGGCGAACGACCTTCGGGCTCTGCGGTCATCGGCACCGACCCCAACGTACCTTCCGGCAACACGGTTTCGTTCGCACTCTACGGCGCTGTCGCACCACCGCTTGCGCGAATCGATGCAACGCGCGACCGTTCCCCCGCGGCGATATGCCCGATTCGCTGGGGAGCGGGGGAATGTCAAGGTACGACGCCATCGTCCAGCCGACCGAAGAGGCGGCTGTGTTCCGGGCGCAGGTGCTCGAGCGGCTCAGGGCCGGCTTCGACGACATGGTCGAGCGGATGTTCGAGGAGATCCTCGACCAAGTGCCCGAGTTCCGGATCACCCATGCACCGGGGGAGCCCGCCGACCTCCAGAGCGCGGTGCGCCGGGCCGCCGGGTTCTTCCTCGTCGTGCTCGCCGACGACCGCCGCCTGCGCGACAGCGAGCGCGTGGCCCTGCACCTCATCGGCGCCCAGCGCGCCCGCCTCGGGCTCTCCCGCGAGGCGCTGACAGCGGGCGTCCAGGTGGCGTTGCGCATCGGCTACGGGCACCTGCTCGACTGCGCCATCGGGGTGACGGGCTCGGCCGACGCCGCCGTGCGGGCCATGGGCCGGCTGTCGCTACGCCTGTTCGACTTCGTGCACGAGGCCACATCGGCGTTGGCCGCGGGCTACCTCGAGGAGGTCGAGCAGCGCCTCACCGTCCGCGTCCGCGAGCAGGCGGCGCTCGTCGACCGCCTCCTCGAGGGCAGCTGGATCGACGACGACGAGATCCGCAACCACGCCAAACTCCTCGGCCACGACGTGGGGCCGCCGTGCGCGCTCCTCATCGTCACCGGCGGCACCGGACAGGAGAGCGTCGGGCTGCGCGACCTCGCCACAGCCATCACCGAGGCCGTGCCGGGGGCCGTCGAGGGACCGACACGGTCGGCGCCGGTCCCCCACGTGGTGGTGCTGGTGCCCGCGCCGGAGGACAGCGCCTGGGCGGCGGCCCAGGAGCGAGCCGACGAGGTCGCCGCCCGCGGCGGCCTGTTCGTGGTGGCGGCCGGGCCCGTCGACCACCTCGGCTCGCTGTACGCGGTGTACCGGCGGGCCCAGCGCGACATGGTGTTCGTGCGGGCGGCCCGCGGCGGCCCCGGCGTGGTGGCCATGAAGGACCTCAAGGCGTACCGCATCCTGGCGGGCGCCCCGCTGGAGGACCGCCTCGACTTCGTGCAGCAGATCCTCGGCCCGCTGCTCGGCCTGTCGGAGCACAAGGCAGTCGAGCTGCTCGACACCCTGGAGGCGCTCTACGACAACCGGGGCTCGGTGGCGGAGGTGGCCGCCGAGCTCGGCATCCACGAGAAGACCGTCCGGTACCGGCTCAAGCGGGTGCAGGACCTCACCGGCCTCAGCGTGGACGTGCCCGGTGACCGCCTCCAGCTCGACATCGCCGTGCGCCTCCGGCGCCTGGCCATGGCCGAGGTGTCGCCCTTCGACGACCCGGCGTGGGGCCCCCCCTCGGCCCGGCGCCGCTGACCGGCGGTCTCTTCCCTCAGCGCCTAAATCGGACATTCGGTTTTTCCTTCGCAGACAACGTTTGTCGTTCCGGATGACTTCGTCTCCGGAACTCTTCACTCACGGCCCTCGACCGCGCCGATGCACGTCCCTAGCGTTACCGCACCCCCATGCCGAAGCCGTCCGGGCACCGCGACTGTCGAACGCGCGAGCTGCTGCTCGCCCTCACGACCGACGATGTTCGCTGCGCGCTCGAGGACGCGCCCGGTGACGAGCCGGCCACGCTGCTCCGGGCGCTCGGCGTGCAGTCCCGTGCCGCGGGCCGGAAGGCCCCCCAGCTGGTGCGCAGCCGCCTGCGAGGACTGGGCCACGACGCCGCCCGCGACGTCGCCCTCCTCCTGAGCCAGGCACCGGGCCGGTTCCTCGAGGACCTCTTGCCCGACGACGACGGCGACCTCGAGGAGGAGCTGCGGGAGCGGGGGCTCCCGGCGTTGGCCGCCGCCTGGCCGCTCGGGCTGGTGCGGCTCACGCTGGAGACGCTCTGGCACGGCGGCGAGCTCACCACCGCGGCGCGCGACCGCCTGCTGGCCCGGTTGGACGAGCCGCCGACGCCGCTGCCGGCGTCGGCATCGACGCCCACGACGACCGGCGTCGCCGTGTGCGACGACCGCTCGGCGGCCGCCGGCGAGAGCGCCCTCGACGCCCTCTTGGCCGAGGCGGCCGACCGCCCCGACCGTGCTCGGGCGCTGGCGGCCGTGCAGGAGGTGCTCGCCCTCGATCCCGACCGAGCGGCGGCGTGGTACCAGTACGGCCGCCTGGCCCCCGCGCCCGCCGGCGCGCACCCCGCGCCGCCCGCTCGTCGCGCCTTCGTGCTGGGCCGGCTGCGGCGCTTGGCCGACGAGGGCGACCGAGCGGCGCTCGTCGCCCTCGGTGCCGAGGAGCGGGGCGCTCTCGAGGAGCTGCTGGCCCGACCGGAGGCCACCGCGGTGGCGGCCGCGGTGGTGGGCGCCCACCTCGACCAGCCGCGGGCCGCCGCCCGGCTCCTCCACGTGGTGGCCGGCGTCTGCGACGGCTGGCAGGCGCTGCTGGCCGAGCTGCGCGCCGCCGTGGCCGACCGGCTGGCCCACGGCGACACCGTCGGCGCCGAGCTGCTGCTGCGGGCGGCAGAGGACGCCCTGTGGCGGTGGGTGCCGTCCGCCAACGGCTCGGGCCGGATGCTGGCCCGAGAGGCGACGTCACTGGCCCTCCAGCGGGTGGCGTGCCGCCGCGGCCGCAGCGATTTCGTGGGGGCGGCCCGCCTCCTGGAGGGGATCGACGAGGGCCACCTCGACGACGAGCTGCGGGCCGCCGCCGCGTGCGAGCGGGTGATGGTCGGGGCCGAGGTCGCGGGGATCGAAGGCATCCGGGTCCCGCTCACCGAGGCCGAGCGTGCTCACCTGCGTGCCCGGCTGGCCCCCCTCCGGCCCACGCTCCTCGAGGCGGTGGCCGCCGACGCGGGCGGGCTGGTCCCCAACCTGCTGCTGGGTCTGTTGCTCTGGTGCGACGGCGATCCCTCGGCGGCGCCCTGCCTGGCCGAGGCGCTGGCGCAGCTCGACGAGCGAGGCGACCTGGCCGAGCTGCGGGCGGGGGTGCGCTTCCACGCCGCCCTGGCCCGCCTCCGCCTCCTCGAACCGGGCACCGACGAGGCCGCCCACCGCGACCTGGTGGCCGCCTTCGACGAGGGCCACCGTCCCGGTGCCGACGACCTCGAGATCGCCGTGGTGGCCCTGGCTGCCCACGGCTCACCCCACGTCGGCTCCTTCCTGGCCCGCGCCGTGGCAGCGGCGCCCGGCTCCCCGCAGCTCGTCCGCCTCCTGGCCGAGCGGGCCCGGGCGGGCGACGAGCAGGCGATCGCCACCGCCGAGGCGACGGCGGCCGACCCGGACGGCCGGTGGTCGCTCAGCCTGCGCTTCGAGCTCCTCGACGCTGCGTTGGCAGGCGCAGGCCTGGCGGCCGACCCGGCCACGGCGGCACGGCTGGCCGGGGCCGTCGACGACGTGCTCGTGCGGGCGGGCGACGCCCGGCTCGACGCCCGGTTCGCCGACGCGCTCGCGGCCAACGAGGCCCTGCGCCTGGCGCTGGAGCCGGCGCACGCCGACGCGCTCCGATTGGAGATTTTGCGTCGCATCGGCCGCTTGGACGAAGCTCGTGCCACAGCACGGGGGTTGTTCTTTCGGGCAGTAGGCGGGGGGCTTCGTGCGTTCGACCCCGCCGACCTGTTCGACGTTCTCGTCGAGCTCGGCCTCGCCCCGGTCGAACTCGACGAGCTGGCGCGACTCCTCCTCTCGCCCCCCGACGGGGAGGAGCCGCGCCCCTCTCTCGCCGCACCCGTGCGCGTCCTGTTCGTGGGCGGGAACGAGACGCAGGAGCGCTACCGCGCCGCCGTCGACACCGCCCTGGCGGCGCGCCACGGCGGACGGGTGTCGGTTTCCTGGTTCCTGCCCGGGTGGCGGTCGAACTGGGCCGCCGAGGCCGCCCGCATCGAGTCGGCCTACGAGGAGGCCGACGCCGTCGTCCTGATGACGTTCGTCCGGACGCACCTCGGGCAGTGGGTTCGTCGGACTGCAGGGGAGCACGGGCTTCCCTGGGTCGCCTGCACCGGGCACGGTCGGGTCGCCGTCGAGCGCGCCATAGAGCGCGCCGTGGCCATCGCCTGTGAGCGCGTGACCGTCCGACGGTGAGAGGTCGGGGCGACGGCCCGGCCCCCCTGGGCCGCTCGCCCCGACCACCTCGTCCCCCCGGGGCCTGCGGTACGAGCGGGCGACCCCCGTCCACCCGCTCGCACCCGCCCCCTCACCGGTCGGGGTGTCCCCTTCCCGGCGTGTTGGGCGGTACGGGCAACCCCCCGGGCCCGCACCGCCCGGCGTGCGTCGTTCCCCCCGGACGATGCACGCGTTGGAAGACCTCAGCTCCCCCCCGGCTTGGCCGCGACCTCCTTCGGTCGGTCCTCGGCGCGGAACTCCTCCGCCACGAGGGCGCGAAGGCGGCGGAAGGCCGCCGCCTCGGTCGTGGGAACGTGGAGCGTCACCACGCCGTCGAAGCTCGCTTCCATCATCGTCATGTCGCCTGCCACGAAGCGGGCCACCGCCCCCGGGGCCCCGTGGATCTCCACATGCGGACGGAAGTCCGGGCCCGAGCGGCTCATCACGTGGCCGTCCCGGGTGAAGGTGATGTGGTAGTTGTGCGACGGGTTGCCCACGACGAGGGCCACCCGCAGCGACCGCCCCCCCAAGGCGTCAGCCAGGTCGACCCGGCGCCGACGCAGACGGTCCAGGCATGCGTGCACGGCTGCATCCGGCGACTCTTCGCACCGGAGACCGAACTCGCTCGCCACACCCATCTCTTTCGCACGGCGGGCGCCGAGGTGTCGGTTCTGACGAAAAAATCCGGTGACCAGGGGTTTCCGGCCAGGAGATTTCGGGCGTGATGACGAATCGTTGCAACAAGGGGGTCGGCGGCGGGGTGGCCCCCGCGCCAGTGAGGCGGGCGAGGCCGGGGGGCGTCGCCCTTCCCGAAAGGACCCCCAGGATGAAGCTGTTCAGAACTCGGCCGCGGCGGGCAGCCGTGGCCATCTTCGCGTTGGGCGGCGCCGTCGTCGGCGTGGGCGGGGCGATGGTGCCCGCCCAGGC
>DATAAM010000107.1:0-2226 GCA_036260075.1 Acidimicrobiales bacterium | reverse complement strand
CGACCACCCCGACATCGAGGACTTCATCTGGTGCAAGGCGGTGGAGGAGCGCAAGGCGCGGGCGCTGCGCGACGCCGGCTTCGACATGGACCTCGACGGCAAGGACAGCCACTCGATCCAGTACCAGAACGCCAACAACTCGGTGCGGGTCACCGACGAGTTCATGCAGGCCGTGGTCGACGACGCCGACTGGGACCTGCGGGCGGTGAAGACGGGCGAGCCGGTCCGCACAGTGCGGGCGCGCGACCTGTTCCGCCAGATCGCCAAGGCGGCGTGGGAGTGCGCCGATCCCGGCATGCAGTTCGACACCACGATCAACCGCTGGCACACGGCGGCCAACACCGGCCGCATCAACGGGTCCAACCCGTGCAGCGAGTACATGCACCTCGACAACTCGGCGTGCAACCTGGCCTCGCTCAACCTCCTCGCCTTCCTGGAGGACGACGGCAGCTTCGACGTCGAGGGCTTCAAGGGGGCCACCGAGGTGGTGTTCACCGCCCAGGAGATCCTCGTGGGCAACGCCGACTACCCCACCGCCAAGATCGCCGAGACGTCGCGGCGGTTCCGCCAGCTCGGCATCGGCTACGCCAACCTGGGCGCCCTGCTCATGGCCCAGGGCATGGCCTACGACAGCGACGAGGGCCGGGCGTGGGCGGCCGCCGTCACCGCCCTGCTCACCGGCCACTCCTACGCCACCTCCGCTCGCACTGCGGCGCGCATGGGGCCGTTCGCGGGCTACACCGAGAACGCCGAGCACATGAACCGCGTGCTGCGCATGCACCGCGACGAGGTGGCCAAGATCGACGAGGAGAAGGTGCAGACCTCGTTGCTCGATGCCGCCCAGGAGGCGTGGGACACCGCGGTGGAGCTGGGCGAGCGCTACGGCGTGCGCAACTCGCAGGCCTCGGTGCTGGCCCCCACCGGCACCATCGGCCTGCTCATGGACTGCGACACCACCGGCATCGAGCCCGACCTCGGCCTGGTGAAGATGAAGAAGCTGGTGGGCGGCGGCACCATGTCGATCGTCAACCAGACGGTGCCGCGGGCGCTGCGGCGGCTGGGCTACTCCGACGAGCAGGTGGGCGACATCGTGGCCTGGATCGACGAGCACAAGTCGATCCTCGGGGCCCCGCACCTGTCGGCCGACCACTACCCGGTGTTCGCCTGCTCGATGGGCGACAACACCATCCACTACCTCGGGCACGTGCGGATGATGGCGGCGGTGCAGCCGTTCATCTCCGGCGCCATCTCCAAGACGGTCAACATGCCCGAGGAGGCCACGGTCGAGGAGGTGGAGCAGCTCCACGTCGACGCCTGGAAGATGGGGCTCAAGGCCGTCGCCATCTACCGCGACAACTGCAAGGTGGCCCAGCCGCTGTCGACGGTGAAGAAGGACGCCGTGCCCGGCACGCCCGAGGGCCACGACGCGGAGCTGGCGCAAAAGATCGCCGAGCTCGAGGAGCGGCTGGCCAACCAGCAGACAGTGATCGTGAAGCAGCCGGTGCGGGAGCGCCTGCCCCGGCGGCGCAAGTCGAACACGTTCGCCTTCCGCATCGCCGATTGCGAGGGCTACGTCACCGTGGGCGAGTACGAGGACGGCCGTCCCGGCGAGGTCTTCATGAAGGTCTCGAAGCAGGGGTCGACCCTGGCCGGGATCATGGACGCCTTCTCCATCTCGGTCTCGCTCGGCCTCCAGCACGGCGTGCCGCTGCGCACCTACGTGCAGAAGTACACCAACATGCGCTTCGAGCCCGCGGGCATGACCGACGACCCCGACCTGCGCATCGCCTCATCGGTGGTCGACTACATCTTCCGCCGCCTGGCCGTCGACTACATGGATCCGGCCGAGCGGGCCGAGCTGGGCATCCTCACCACCGAGGAGCGCATCCAGCCCACGCTGCCGGGCGTGGAGGAGGTGGCCACGCCCAGTGCCGGGATCGTGGAGGCCGTCCCCGCCGTCGAGGTCACAACGCCGCCCGCGGTGGCCCATGCCGACGCCCCGTTCTGCATGCAGTGCGGCGTGCAGATGATCCGGGCCGGCTCCTGCCACGCCTGCCCCAGCTGCGGCACCACCAGCGGCTGCTCGTAAACCGAGCCCAGCGGCCCCTTTTCTTCGCAGATCCGGGCCTCTGCGCCCGGATGCGCGAAGAAAACGCGAGCAGGGTTCGAGGCCCGGTCGTCGCTGCTGGTCGACGGGGTGCTCGACTGCGCGCTCGTCATGCGGCG
>DATAAM010000106.1:0-8171 GCA_036260075.1 Acidimicrobiales bacterium | reverse complement strand
GGGTAGTCGGCGTTGCCGACGAGGATCTCCTGGGCGGTGAACACGACCTCGACTGCCGCCTCGAACCCCTCGACGTCGAACGTGCCGCTCTCGTCGAGGAACTTCAGCAGGTTGAGGCTGGCCAGGTTGCAGGCCGAGTTGTCGAGGTGCATGTACTCACTACAAGGGTTGGATCCGTTGATCCGCCCCGTGTTGGCTGCCGTGTGCCAGCGGTTGATGGTGGTGTCGAACTGCATGCCCGGATCCGCGCACTCCCACGTGGCCTGCATCATCTGGCCGTAGAGGTCGCGGGCCTTCACCGTGCGGACCGGCTGACCGGTGGTGACGGCGTTCAGGTGCCAGTCGCGATCCTCCACGACCGCCTGCATGAACTCGTCGGTCACCCGCACCGAGTTGTTGGCGTTCTGGTACTGCAGCGAGTGGCTGTCCTTGCCGTCGAGGTCGACGTCGAAGCCGGCGTCACGCAGCGCCCGGGCCTTGCGCTCCTCCACCGCCTTGCACCAGACGAAGTCCTCGATGTCGGGGTGGTCGACGTTGAGGATGACCATCTTGGCGGCCCGGCGGGTCTTGCCCCCCGACTTGATGGTGCCTGCCGACGCGTCGGCGCCCCGCATGAAGCTCACGGGGCCGGACGCGGTGCCCCCGCCGTTGAGCCGCTCGTACGACGAGCGGATGCGGGAGAGGTTGATGCCGGACCCCGACCCGCCCTTGAAGATCGTGCCCTCCTCCTTGTACCAGTCGAGGATGGCGTCCATGGTGTCCTCGACGGCGAGGATGAAGCAGGCCGACGCCTGCTGGGGCACGCCCTTCACGCCGATGTTGAACCACACGGGCGAGTTGAAGGCGGCCATCTGGTGGACGATCAGGTACTTCAGCTCGTCGCGGAAGGCGTCGGCCTCGGCGCGGTCGAGGAAGTAGCCGTCCTTCACGCCCCAGGCCGTGATGGTGTCGATCACGCGGTCGGCCACCTGCTTGAGCGACCACTCCCGCTCCGGCGTTCCCAGGCTGCCGCGGAAGTACTTCTGGGCCAGGATGTTGGTGGCGTTGACGCTCCAGCCCGCCGGGACCTCGACCCCGAGCTGCTCGAAGGCCACCGAGCCGTCCTTGAAGTTGGTGATGCGGGCGTCGCGCCGCTCCCAGGTGACGGTGTCGTACGGATCGACGCCCGCGGTGGTGAAGTGCCGTCGGATGCCGATTCCCATGCGCTCGGGCGCAATTGCCATGTGCGGGTCCTCCTGGGTGACCACAACATGTTGTGGCACGGTTGCCTGCTACCACTAGATGAGGTGCCTATTACAGCACTGTAGTTACACACGTGTCAATGGTCGGCGGCCCGCGTCCTCCCTGGTCAGAGGCCGTTCGCGAAGGTAAGCAACATGTGATCGCAGTCACGAGACGGCCGCGACCAGAATGGGGCGGTGCGCCGCCGCCTGCTCCTCGTCGCCTGGGCCCTCGCCGTGCTCGCCCTGCCCGCGCAGGCGGCCACAACACAGGTCGCCATCCGGGGCTTCGCCTTCGACCCGGCCAACACACGGGTCACCACCGGCGACACAGTGCGCTGGACCAACCACGACAGCGCCAGCCACACGGTGACGGGCGACACCGACCTCACCTTCCGCTCGGGCGTGCTCACCCAGGGCCAGGTCTACGAGCGCACGTTCCAGACAGCCGGCTCCTTCCCGTACCACTGCGACATCCACCCGTCGATGCGCGGCACCGTCACCGTGGAGTCGGGCGGCACCACGACGTCGTCGACGTCGACCACGACGACGACCCGCCCCGCCACCACGAGCACCACCCGCCGCCCCACCACCACCACGGCGGCACCCGGCGAGTCGGCCGTCACCGCCCCACGCGACAGGACGACCACGACCACCGTCGTCGGGAAGAGCACGACCACCACGACGGTCGTGGGCGAGACCACCACCACGACCACGACGGCGACGGAGGAGGCCGTCGCCCAGGGCAGCGCCTCCGCCTCCGACGACGACGACGACGACGATCCCTCCCACGCGGCGCCCACCGCCTTGGCCGCCCTGCTGCTCGCGGGCGTGGCCGGCGGCACCGCCTTCGTCCTCAGGCGAGGCGCGTGACGGCGGTCGTCGTGGCCGTCGACGCGGGCACCACCGGCGTGCGTGCCTTCGCCGTCGACGAGCACGGTACGCCGGTCGGCTGGTCGTACCGCGAGTTCCCGCAGCACTTTCCCCGGCCCGGCTGGGTGGAGCACGACCCCGACGACATCGCCGCCGCAGTGGACGAGACGCTGGCCGAGCTGCGGTCCCGCCTCGAGCAGCCGATCGCCGCCATCGGCGTCACCAACCAGCGCGAGACCGTCGTGGTGTGGGACCGCCGCACGGGCCGCCCGCTCCACCGCGCCGTCGTGTGGCAGGACCGCCGTACCGCCGCCCGCTGCGACGCGCTGGAGGAGGCCGGGCACCTCCCGCTGGTGCGAGAGGCCACCGGCCTGGTGCTCGACCCCTACTTCTCCGCCACCAAGCTGGCCTGGCTGTTCTCCGAAGGCGGCGTCGAGCCCGGGCCCGACACCGCCTTCGGCACGGTCGACTCGTGGGTGGTCCACCACCTCACCGGCGGCACCGCCCACGTCACCGATCCCTCCAACGCCAGTCGCACCCTGCTGTTCGACATCCGTACGCGGCAGTGGTCCGACGAGCTCTTGGCGCTCTTCGACGTGCCCCGCACCTGCCTCCCGGAGTTGGTCCCGTCGTGCGCCCGGGTGGGCACCACGGCCGACGGCATCCCGGTGGCGGGCATCGCGGGCGACCAGCAGGCGGCCTTGTTCGGGCAGGCCTGCTTCGCCCCGGGCATGACGAAGAACACCTACGGCACCGGCAGCTTCGTGTTGATGAACGTGGGCGCCGAGTGCCCGTCGCCGTCGGAGGGGCTGCTCACCACCGTGGCCTGGACGTTGGCCGACGGCACGGTGGCGTACGCCCTCGAAGGCGCGGTGTTCGTCACCGGGGCCGCCGTGCAGTGGCTGCGCGACGGCCTCGGGATCATCGAGGGCGCGGGCGAGGTCGAGTCGCTGGCCGCGTCCACCCCCGACGCCGAGGGCGTGTACCTCGTGCCGGCGTTCACCGGGCTGGGCAGCCCGTGGTGGGACCCCTACGCCCGGGGCGCGGTGGTCGGGCTCACGCGAGGCACGGGCCGTGCCCACCTGGCACGGGCGGCGCTGGACGCCATGACGTTCCAGACCCGCGACGTGGTGGAGGCGATGACAGCGGCGTCCGGACACGAGATCGCCACGCTCCGAGCCGACGGCGGGGCGTCGGTGAACGACCTGCTGCTGCAGCTCCAAGCCGACCAGCTCCAGGCGCCCGTGGCCCGGCCGCGCGTGCAGGAGACCACGGCGCTGGGCGCGGCGTACCTGGCGGGGTTGGCCGAGGGCGTGTGGTCGTCGCTCGACGAGGTCGCCTCCCACTGGACGCTCGACGCCGAGTTCACCCCCAAGGCCTCGAAGGCGGGGGCCGACTCACGCCACGCGGGCTGGCGCCGGGCCGTCGACCGCGCCCGCGCCTGGGCCACCGCCTGACCGAACCCGTTTTTCTCCGCAAATACGGGTCTCTGGCGCCGGATCTGCGAAGAAAACGGGCTCAGGCCCAGGGATGGAGCTGGAGCTCGGCCTTGCCCAGTGGATGGGTCGTCGCGTCGAAGAAGCGGAGCCGGCACGACGGCAGCAGGTGCAGAAGTTCGGCCTTGCGCTTCACGACGGCGGCCTCGTCGTCGGGCATGACGGAGATGGCGACACGCCGGTCGGCATGGCGTCCGATGGCAGCGGCGATGTGCGCGTCCTGCTCGCCCAAGCTGTGCCCGAAGACCACCAGTGGTCGGCTGTCCTCCCGGAAGAGCCGGTTGACGAACGACAGGTAGACCGAGGCGTCGATCGCCCGCAGCTTCTCCGCGCTCGTCCCCTCGCTGACGAAGACCGGTGACTCGGCGGGATCCTTTCCGAACATGTCGAGGACGTTGGCTCCGCGGCTCCATCGCCGCTTGCAGGTGGTCCCGTCGGCGAGCCGGTAGAGGTGGAGGCCGCCATGGAGGTAGAGGACTGCCGTCCGCCGTGGTGGCTTGGCGTTGGCGGGATCGAACGCCAGCCGTCCACCCTGCTCGTTCCAGAAGTAGTCGACGAACGCCCCTGGAGCGGCGGTCAACAGCGCCCAGTAGGTCAGCAGGTCGTAGCTCGTCTGGTACACGGCCTCGTGGCACAGCAACGCTTCGCCGATGACCTGCAACCTGCTGTCGGGAATGGCGCCGCGCGCCACGTGCGTGTCGCAGACGGCACGAGCAAGGGCCTGCTGCACCGACTCGTAGCGACGATCGACCTGCGAGGCGTCGAGACCGTCCTGCACGTAGACCAGGCGTGCGAACCGAAGCCCCTCGAGTACGAGCTCGAAGTTGCGGGTGTGGAGCACGTCGAACAGCTCGCGGTCGGCGCTCGAGAGTCGGGCGTACTCGAACAACGAGTCGTAGGCGAACGGTGCCCACACGGCCCGGCTCGCCCCGTTGCCGAGAAGCAGGGCGGGCCACGGCCCGTCGTCACGGACCGCCTCCCACGCTTCCAGCGTTGCATCGACGAACAGCGGTGCCGCCGTCACGACTGCATTGTGGCCGACGGTCAGTCGAGCTCGGCCAGGCGGGCGTCGGCGATGCGGGCCAGCGCCGCGAGCTGGCGCCGCTCGCGGGACCGGAACGGCCTGCCCCGCCGCCCCACCACCAACGAGGCGCCCACGCCGTCGAGCACGGCCCAGGCCACGTCGTCGGGGCCGGTGTCGCCCGCGGCGACGACTGCAGAGTTGCGGCTGCCCTCCACGAACGCCCGCACCCACGCGGCCGACGGCGCGTCGCCCACCACGTCGGGGTCCTCCTCCCCGGTCACGAGCACGGCCCAGTCGGCCTCGAAGTCGTGGCACGCGTGGGCGGCCAGGGTGGCCCGCAGGGCGACGGTCGACTTCTGCTCCACCAGCAGCGCCGCCGTCTCCAGCGCGTCGAGCCGGGCGTCGACCATGGCCCGCAGCGGCCGCACGTCCTCCACGTCGACCCCGTCGACCTGCGCCATCTCGCTCACCAGCAGCGGGACGAGGCCCTCCTCGGGAAGCTGCACGACGAGCTCGTCGATGGCCCGCCCGCCGCCCCGTTCGAGGATGTCGATGCCCACGAGGTCGCCCCGGACGGCGCCGATCCGGCTGGCCACCGCTCCCAGCGCACCGGGCCGGTCGGGTACCCACACGCGCACCACGTACGTCGCCACGGGCACAGGGTACGGAAGCGAGATGTCGGCCGTGTTACCGGCGCGTCAACCGGCGGCTGCCGCCGCGGGCTCCTCCACCAGCGGGCCGTTGGGCGACGGGATCGCCACCAGCACCGCGGGCTCGCCGCCTGCCGCCTCGGACACGTCCTTGCGCTTGGCGTACTGGTTGGCGTACTCCTGGCCCGACAGCTCGCGCAGCTCGAACATGATCGAGTCGGTGATCTCGCGCAGCACCCGAGGGTCGTCGGCCCGGTCGTGGTACCGCTCGAACGTCATCGGCTTCGAGAACCGCACGGTGATCGGCATGAAGAAGCGGGGGACCACCTGCCCGATGGGCTGCGCCTCGCGGGTGCCGATCATGGCCACCGCCACGACGGGCACGCGGTGCTGCAACGCCAGCCGGGCCACGCCGGTGTGGCCCTTGTAGAGGCGGCCGTCGGGCGAGCGCGTCCCCTCTGGATAGATGCCGAACAGGCCGCCTGCTTGCAGCACCTCGCCTGCCGACGCCAACGCCCGCTGCGACGCGGAGCCGCCCTCCCGCTTGATCGGGATCTGGCCGACAGCCCGGAAGAACCAGGCCGTCTTGGGGTCCTCGAAGTACTCGGCCTTGGCCACGAACGTGACCCGTCGCCGCAGCACCAACGGCAGGAAGATCGAGTCGCAGAAGGACACATGGTTCGAGGCCAGGATCACGGGGCCGGAGCCGGGCACGTGCTCGAGCCCCTCGGCCCGAACGCGGTAGAGGAACCGCAGGATCGGGGTGAGGATCGCCTTGAGCACCCAGTACGCCACCCTGCACAGGCTAATAGGCCGGGATTGCCGGGACTTTTCCGTCAGTTGACCGCTCGGTCAAGTGCGCCTACGGTGCCCGCCGATGAACCGGAGGCTGACCGCCCGCGGCCGCGCCCGGCGTCGGCAGCTCATGGACGACGCGGCCCGCCGATGAACCGGAGGCTGACCGCCCGCGGCCGCGACCGGCGTCGGCAGCTCATGGACTACGCGGCCCGCCGCTTCGCCGAGAACGGCTACCACCCCACGTCGGTGGCCGAGATCGTGCAGGGGATGGGCGTCGGCAAGGGCGTGTTCTACTGGTACTTCTCCTCCAAGGAGGAGCTCTTCACCGAGATCCTGCGGGAGTCGCAGCAGTCGCTCCGCCGGCGCCAGCAGGCCGCGATCGGCGACGAGCCCGATCCCGTGCGGCGCCTCGAGCTCGGCATCCGGGCCTCCCTCGACTGGCTGGCCGAGCACCGGCACTACTTCACGCTCATCCGCTTCGCCGCCACGGAGGAGCGCTTCACCCCGGCCCTGCGGCGCAACCAGGAGGTCGCCGTCGGCGACGTCGTGCGCCACGTGAAGGAAGGCATCGTGAGCGGCCGCATCCGCGATGCCGACCCCGAGGTGCTGGCCCACGCCGTCCTCGGCGTCACCAACGAGCTGGCCCACCAGTTCCTGTTCAGGCGCTCCGAGGACGCCGAGGCGGTGGCCGATGCCGCCGTTGCCTTCTGCCTCGACGGGCTCGGACGTACAAGCCCCCCACGACGCTGACGACCAACGCCACGACGCGGGGCCACACCGGCGGCCCCGGCTCGTCCGGCGGCAGCTCCAGCGGCTCGGCGGGCTGGAGGTGGTTCGGGTCGGCGAGCTCGGTGCCCTCGACGAGGTGCACCGGGGCTCCCCTCCCCTCCGTCGTCAACAGGAGCGAGCCGCCGTAGCGGGTGTACGCGATCGCCTCGCCCTGTTCCGTGGAGGGCAGCGGGATGCGGAGCGGCGGGCCGGCGAAGGCGGCCGCCACGTCGTTGTCGATCGTCCACTCGAAGGCCTCGAACGGGGTGCGCAGCACGACCTTGCGACCGTCGGCCCTGATCTCGCCGGACGTGACGGCCCGTGCGTAGGTGCCGGGCCGTCGCACCAGCGCGTCGAGGCGAACGTCGCCTTGGCGGCGAAGCGTGCCTGCCTCGGCGAAGTACACACCGGCCACCCCGTCGCGCTCCTTGGTCACGACCCAGATGCGGCCGTCGCGCGGGTGGACCAACAGCGTCTCGGCGTCGTGAGGCCCGTCCTCGTAGCGCAGCTCGTGACGACGGAGCACCTTCAGCGCGGCGTTGCCCTCCTTCGGCCGCGGCTCCAGCACCTCGTAGACGACGACCGACTGGCGTCGTCGGAAGTTGTCGCCGATGTCGCCGAGGAAGAGGACGGGCCTGCCCTCGTTGCGACCGCGGGCCATGTCCTCCCAGTCGTCGGCATCGGCATCGTCGACCTCGAACACGGCGAGGGTGGCCCCGGTGCGGTCGACGGCGAAGAAGCGGGCCGAGTCACCGCTGTCGTTGTGCGTGAAGAACCAGTCGTCGGTTCGCGAGCTGGCCGACACACCGCTCGACTCGTCGATGCGGGGGTCGGCGAAGCGGCACAGCTCGGTGGCGGGCGCGTAGGAGAGGAGGAGCGCGGCGAGGAAGAGCCGCACCTACAGCTTGGTGAGCGCGCGCTTGACGGTGCGGACGGCCTGGTTGATGCGCTGCTCGTTCTCGATGAGCGCGAAGCGCACGAACCCGTCGCCCCCGGGACCGAAGCCCATGCCCGGCGAGGTGGCCACCTTGCCCTCGGCCACCAGGAGCTTGGCGAACTCGAGTGAGCCCATCTCCACGTAGGGCTCGGGGATGGGCGCCCAGACGAACATCGTGCCCTTGGGCTTGTCGATGTGCCAGCCGATGCGCGACAGCCCGTCGCAGAGCGCGTCGCGCCGCGACTGGTAGATCTCGTTGACGTACTTGGGGTAGTCGGGGGCCTCGTTCATGGCCACGATGGCGGCGATCTGGATGGGTTGGAAGGTGCCGTAGTCGAGGTAGCTCTTCAGCTTGGTGAGCGCCTGCACGATGTCGGCGTTGCCCACGAGGAAGCCGACCCGCCA
>DATAAM010000105.1:0-1582 GCA_036260075.1 Acidimicrobiales bacterium | reverse complement strand
CCGTGGTGGGCAGAGCACGAGGACACGGGGAACTGTGCGGTCCCGGGCCGGCAGGCTCTGCCCGCGGTGGTGGGCAGAGCACGAGTACGCGGGGAAGAGGTGTCGGCCCCGAACGTCGTGCTCTGCGCGCCGGGCGCATGCGGTGCACGAGAACGGTGGGTGCAGGTTCCCGGCCGGACCTCGTGCTCTGCATACCTGGCGCACGCAGAGCACGAGCTTTCCGGGGCACGTTCCAGGGGTCGCGGTCGGGCGCCGGCGGCCCGGACCGCGCGGTCAGGGCAATGCGGTCAGGGCAGCGCGGTCAGGTCATCCCGGCCAGCGTCGGGTCCACCGAGCGGCCGGTGATCAGGTCGGCCGCCCGCTCGGCGATCATGATCGTCGGGGCGTTGGTGTTGCCGCGCACCAGCGTCGGCATCACCGAGGCGTCGACCACGCGCAGGCCGTCGAGGCCGTGCACCCGCAGCTGAGGATCGACCACCGACCGGTCGTCGACGCCCATCCGGCACGAGGAGACCGGGTGGTACAGCGACTCCAGCGTGTCCCGCACCGCCTGCCGCAGCCCGTCGCGGGTGTGCACCGTGCCGCCCGGCGACCATTCCTCGGCCAAAACCGCGGCCAGTGGCCCGACCGCGGCGATCTCCCGGGCCTTCTGGACGCCGCACACGAGCGCGTCGAGGTCCCGCTCGTCGGTGAGGTAGCCGGCGTCGATCGCCGGGGCCCAGGTCGGGTCCGCCGAGCGCAGCCGCACCGACCCCCGCGAGTGCACGCGCACCAGCACCGCCGCGGCGGTGAAGGCGTCGACGTCGGGGTCGACCTCGGCCTGCCGCCAGAACTTCACCGGCAGGAAGTGGAACTGCAGATCCGGCTCGGCCAGGTCCGGCGTCGACCGGGTGAACAGCCCCGCCTCGGCAAGGTTGGACGACAGCGGGCCCCGGCGGGCGCCGAACCACCGCGCGTACCCCGACGGCGACTCGGCCCGGAACAGCGACCTGCCCGACCGGGTGTGCCAGATCGTCGGCACGAGAGGGTGGTCCTGCAGGCCGCCGCCGACGCCGGGCAGGTCGTGGACGACGTCGACGCCGACCTCGCGCAGGTGCGCGCCGGGGCCGATGCCCGAGAGCATCAGCAGCTGCGGGGAGTTCACCGCGCCCCCGGCGAGCACGACCTCGGCGGCCGCGTGCGCGGTGTGCAGCTGTCCACCGCGGCGGTACTCCACGCCCGTCGCCCGTCCGCCCGAGACCAGCACCCGGGTGGTCAGGGCCCCGGTGCGGACGGTCAGGTTGGGCCGGCCCGTCGCCGGGTGCAGGTAGGCGTCGGCGGCCGACCAGCGCCGGCCGCGCCGCTGCGTCAGCTGGTAGAGGCCCACGCCCTCCTGCCGGGTGCCGTTGAAGTCGTCGTTGCGGGGGTAGCCGGCCGCGACCGCCGACTGGATCGCCGCCCGGGTCCACGGGTGCGGCGAGCGGGGGTCCTCGACCCGCAGCGGCCCGCCCACCCCGTGGTACTCGTCGGCGCCGCGGGCGTTGTCCTCCATGCGCCGGAACAGCGGCAGCACGGCGTCGTAGGACCAGGACGAATCGCCGGT
>DATAAM010000104.1:0-6045 GCA_036260075.1 Acidimicrobiales bacterium | reverse complement strand
GCCCGCGACCACGCCGACGCCCGGTTCCTCGTCCAGGGCACCCTCTATCCCGACATCATCGAGTCGGGCACCAAGGACGCGGCCAAGATCAAGTCGCACCACAACGTGGGCGGCCTGCCCGACGACATGGAGTTCGAGCTGGTCGAGCCGCTGCGCAACCTGTTCAAGGACGAGGTGCGGGCGGTGGGCGAGGAGCTGGGCCTGCCCGAGGAGATCGTGTGGCGCCAGCCGTTCCCGGGGCCGGGGCTGGCCGTGCGCATCGTCGGCACGGTGACGAGGGAACGGCTCGACATCCTGCGGGCGGCCGACGCCATCGTGACGGAGGAGATCAAGCGGGCGGGCTTGTACCGGGAGCTGTGGCAGTCGTTCGCCGTGCTGCCGGCGGTGCGCACGGTGGGCGTGATGGGCGACGAGCGCACCTACGCCTACCCGATCGTGATCCGGGCCGTCACCTCCGACGACGCCATGACGGCCGACTGGGCCCGCTTGCCCTACGACGTGCTCGAACGGCTGTCGAGTCGCATCATCAACGAGGTGCCCGGGGTCAACCGGGTGGCGCTCGACGTCACGTCGAAGCCCCCCGGCACCATCGAGTGGGAGTAACCCCCTCGTTCTGGGTCGCAAATCACGCGCTATGGCGCGTGATTTGCGACCCAGAACTGTGAAGGCAGAGCGGGTTCGGCTGGTCGATCGGTTTCCCCGGCTGACCGCCGCCGACCTCGTCGCCCGCTTCCATCCGCCCAAGCGCTTCGAGGGCGTGCGCTTCGAGACGTACGTGCCCAACCCCGAACACCCGTCGCAGGCGGCGGCGCGGGCCGACCTGGAGCGGTTCGCGGTCGAGGTGGTGGAGACGGAGCGCCCACCCGCTCGGCGCTGGTCGTGGCGGCGGCGCGAGGCAGCCGAGGGGCTGCCGGGCCGCTACCTCGACGGCGGCTTCGGCGTGGGGAAGACGCACCTGCTGGCCTCCCTGTGGCACGCGGCGCCGGAGCCGAAGGCGTACCTCACCTTCGCCGAGCTGGCGTCGGCCATCGGCTTCCTCGGCATGGAGGCCGCCGTCGCCGCCTTCCGGAGCAACCGGCTCCTCTGCATCGACGAGTTCGAGCTCGACGACGTGGCCAACACGCTGATGACCGTCACGTTCCTGCGCAGCGTCGTGCCCGCGGGGGTGCGGGTGGCCTCCACGTCCAACGCCCTGCCCGACCGGCTGGGCGAGGGCCGCTTCCACGCCGCCGACTTCAAGCGGGAGATCGCCGCCATCGCCTCGTGGTTCGAGGTCGTGCGCATCGACGGTCCCGACTACCGGGCCACGAGCCGGGCCGAGGCCGAGCCGTTCCCGCCCGAGGCCCTCGACCGGTTCGACGTCGACGGCACCGTCAGCGACGACGAGTTCGACGCCCTCATTGCCCACCTGCGCCGCGTGCACCCGGCGCAGTTCGGCGCCCTGCTCGACGGCCTCGACGCCGTGGTGATCCGCCGCCTGCACCCGATCGCCAACCAGGGCGACGCCCTGCTGTTCGTGCACTTGGTCGACGAGCTCTACGACGCGCAGGTGACGGTGGCGGCGTCGGGGTGCCCGGTCGAGGAGCTGTTCCCGGCGACGTACCGCCACGGCGGCTACCGCACCAAGTACGGGCGCTGCGAGAGCCGGCTCCTCGCCATGCTGGCGGAGGCCCGCCGGGTAGCCTGAGGGTTTCATGCTCGAAGGCCTGAACCCCGTCCAGCGGGAAGCCGTGGTCCACGAAGGCGGGCCGCTGCTGATCGTGGCCGGGGCGGGCTCGGGCAAGACGCGGGTGCTCACCCACCGCATCGCCTACCTGATCAAGGAGTGCGGGGTCTCGCCCTTCGAGATCCTCGCCATCACCTTCACCAACAAGGCCGCCGACGAGATGAAGGCCCGGGTGGCGGAGCTGGTGGGGCCGGTGGCGCAGCGCATGTGGGTGTCCACCTTCCACTCGGCCTGCGTGCGCATCCTCCGTCGTGACGCCAAGCTCCTCGGCTACCCGTCGTCGTTCACGATCTACGACCAGGCCGACGCCGTGCGCCTGGTGGGCTATGTGCTGCGCGACCTCAACCTCGACACAAAGAAGATGCCGCCGCGCACGGTGCACGCCACCATCAGCACGGCCAAGAACGAGCTGGTCGACTTCGAGACGTTCCGCCATCGGGCCCGCACCGTGTTCGACCGCCGCATCGCCGACGTGTACGCCGAGTACCAGCGCCGCCTGTTGGCGGCGGGGGCCATGGACTTCGACGACCTGCTCATGGTCACGGTGAACGTGCTCCAGGCCCAGCCCGACGTGCTCGCGCACTACCGGGAGCGGTTCAAGCACCTGCTCGTCGACGAGTACCAGGACACCAACCGAGCACAGAACGAGCTGGTGCTCATGCTCGGCCGCGGGCACCGCAACGTGTGCGTGGTGGGAGACTCCGACCAGTCGGTCTATCGGTTCCGCGGGGCCGACATCCGCAACATCCTGGAGTTCGAGGAGGCGTTCCCTGACGCCACCACCATCGTGCTGGAGCAGAACTACCGCTCCACCCAGACGATCCTCGACGCCGCCAACGCCGTGATCGCCAACAACGCCATGCGCAAGCCCAAGGCGCTGTGGACCGAGCAGGTGGGCGGCGAGCTCATCACCCGCTACCACGCCGAGGACGAGCACGACGAGGCGACGTGGGTGGTGCACGAGATGGCCCGCCTGCACGACACAGCAAACCTGCGCTGGGGCGACATGGCCGTCTTCTACCGGACCAATGCGCAGAGCCGCGTGTTCGAGGAACAGCTGGTGCGCCAGGGCATCCCCTACAAGGTGGTGGGCGGCACCAAGTTCTACGACCGTCGGGAGGTCAAGGACGTCCTCGCCTACCTCAAAGCGGTGGCCAACCCCGCCGACGAGGTGTCGCTCAAGCGGATCGTCAACGTGCCCAAGCGGGGCGTGGGCGACACCAGCATCGGGCGGCTCGACGCCTGGGCCGCCTCGCACGGCGTGCCGTTCGCGCAGGCGATGGCCCAAGCGGAGGCGGCGGGCGTCACCGGCAAGGCGATGGGCGGCATCCGCGACGTGCTCTCGTTGCTCGAAGACCTGCGCCGGTCAGGCGCGGCGCCCGCCGACCTGGTGGCCGAGGTGCTGGAGCGCACCGGCTACCGGGCCGAGCTGGAGGCCGAGCGCACGGTGGAGGCGGCGGGCCGCCTGGAGAACCTGGCCGAGCTGTGCGGCGTGGCGGCCGAGTACGAGACGCTCGACGAGTTCCTCGAAGCGGTCACCCTCGTCTCCGACGCCGACGAGATCGACGACGACGACTCCAAGGCCGTGCTGATGACGCTGCACACGGCGAAGGGCCTGGAGTTCCCGGTGGTGTTCATGATCGGCTTGGAGGACGGCGTGTTCCCCCACCTGCGCTCGCTCGGCGAGCCCGACGAGCTGGAGGAGGAGCGGCGGCTCTGCTACGTCGGCATCACCCGGGCTCGCGAGCGGCTCTACCTCACGCACGCGTGGTGCCGCACCCTGTGGGGTTCGACGCAGTACAACCCGCCCAGCCGGTTCCTGAAGGAGATCCCCGAGGAGCTGACCAACGTGGCCGAGGGCGCCCGCGTGGGCTTCGGGCGCTCGTCGTCGGCCGAGGAGCACCGCCGCGACGTGGTGGAGTCGGCCCTGCGCAGCGGCCGGGGCGCCACGCCCGCCCGCACCAGCGGCGCCGAGGAGCTGGGCCTGCGGGCTGGCGACGACGTGGTGCACGGCAAGTGGGGCGAGGGCGTGATCCTGGAGGTCATCGGCTCCGGCGACAAGGCCGAAGCGGTGGTGCGCTTCCCGGGCCTGGGCGAGAAGCGGCTCCTGCTGGCGTGGGCGCCGTTGAAGAAGGCCTGACGTGGTCGTGCCGAGCGAGTGGGAGCTGGCGGGCCGCATCGTCCTGGCCGCCGTGCTCGGCGGGCTGGTCGGCCTCGAGCGCGAGCTGAACGACCACCCCGCGGGCCTGCGCACGCACATCTCGGTGGCGCTCGGTGCGGCCCTGTTCACGATCGCGGGCGCCTACGGCTGGCAGGAGTTCGCCGACACACGCAACGACACCAACGTCAACATCGGCGTGGAGCGGGTGGCGTCCAACATCGTCACCGGGGTGGGCTTCCTCGGGGGCGGCGCCATCCTCAAGTACGGCGCCACGGTGAAGGGGCTCACCACCGCGGCCAGTCTGTGGGTCACGGCCGCCATCGGGCTCGGCGTGGGGGTCGGCAGCTACATCGTCACTGCCGTCACCACGGCGGCGCTGCTGCTGGCGTTGGTGGGCCTGCGGGCGCCGCGGCGGTGGATCGCCGCCCGGGCGCACAGCCGCGAGACGGTCGTCGTCCGCCTGGCCCGCGGCGCCGAGCCGTCGCGGGTGGTGGCGGCGTTGAACGAGCTGCCCGGCATCTCCATCCGCTCGCTGAGCGTGCGGGAGGAAGACGAGGACTGCACGATCACCGCCGACGTGGCGGGCCCGACCGGCAAGGAGCTGGAGGAGCTGCTGGCGCCGCTGGCCGACCGCGAGGACGTCGACGCGCTCGACGTCTCCTGAGCCCGCTTCACGGCCGGCCGGGGGGGGGGCTGATGTTCAGCCGCGGAGGTCGATGACGACCTTGCCGTCCTCCACCGGCGCCGGGAACGTGGTCAGGCCCGCACCGTCGGGCGGGTGGGTGGAGCCGGTGCACGGCGAGCGGAACTCGTCGCGCTTGGCGTCCCACGTGATGGCGCAGCGCCTCTCGCCCTCGCGCCCGGCCGGATAGGCGAGCACCAGCACCCAGCCCTTCTCCGCGTCGTCGCCTGTGTGCTGGAGGTACACGTCGCGGTCGCCGTTCGGGTCCTGGAACGGCAGCGGCCCCGTCTCCTCGATGCGCTGGGCCATGCGCTCGGCCTGCACCCGGATCACCTGGGCGCCCAGGTTGGCCTCGTCGGGGTTCTGCGACACGTACTGCACGGTCAGGAACAACACGAGGCCGGCAAACGCGAGCGCGCCCGCCGTCAGCCAGAACACCGTTCGCGGGCGGGTCTTCATCGCACCCATCGTTCCGTGGCCGCGTCGGCCCGGCGAAGTCGGTCGCCCGGCTGCGCCTCGTCGAAGGCCCGACGGACGGCGGCCCGCACGGCGTCCACCCGCTCGGGGACCACCTCGTCGACGATGCCGAGGGCCAGGAGGTCGCGTGACGTGAGCTTCAGCTTCTCGGCCACCTCGGGAGCCTTGCTCGCGTCGCGCTCGAGGATGGCGGCGGCGCCTTCGGGGGCGATCACCGAGAACACCGCGTGCTCGAGCACGAGCAGCCGGTCGGTGTGCCCGAGCGCCAGCGCCCCGCCGCTGCCGCCTTCTCCCACGCACACGGCCACCGAGACCTCGCCGGCCGTGTCGAAGGCCGCCATGGTGCGGGCGATCTCCCCGGCGATGCCGCCCGCCTCGGCCTCGGGCCCCATGTGGGCGCCGGGCGTGTCGATCAACGTGAGGACGGGCAGGCGCAGCCGGGCGGCCGTCGCGGCGGCCCGCTGGGCCAGGCGGAACCCGGCGGGCGTGGGCCGGCCGTCGGCGGCATGGCGGTCGAAGGCCACCACTACGAGCGGCCTGTCCTCGAAGCGGGCCAGCCCCGCTCGCACCACCGGGTCGACGCCGTGCAGGTCGACCCAGGAGTCGCACAGCAGCGCCGCCCAGTCGAATCCGCTGGGCCGACCGGGCGCCCGCGCCCGGTGCACCTCCTGCCACGCGCTGGTGACGGGCGGCAGCTCCTCGCCGGGCGAGAAGCGCGGCGTCAACGGCGCCGGGCGCAACCCGAGCACGGCCTCCACCCACGCCTGCTCCTCCTCCTCGTCGATCAGCGCGTCGACGAGGCCCGCGGCGTACGCCGACTCGGCGGTGTGCGAGCCGGGCGGCAGTCGCGTGCCCAGAGTCAGCTCCACCACCCGCGGCCCGGCGAAGCCGACGGTGGCGCCCGCCACCGCGGCCCGCACGTCGACCAGCGAGCCGTACGAGGCGAACACGCCGCCGGTGGTGGGCGACCGGTGGACGGCGAGCGCGAGCAGGCCCGCG
>DATAAM010000103.1:0-9132 GCA_036260075.1 Acidimicrobiales bacterium | reverse complement strand
CATGCCTCAGGGCACGATCCCGCGCGGCCGCGACTTCTACAAGCCCACACTCACAGGCAAGACCGGCGCCGCCCGACTGGCGGCCATGACCCGGGCCCCCGTGGTCCCGATCGGCCTGTGGGGCACCGAGCAGGTGTGGCCGCGGTCGTCGCGCCTGCCCAACGTCACCAACGTCCTCCACCCGCCGCTGGTGCAGGTGCGGGTAGGCGATCCGGTGGCGGGCCTGCGCTACGAGAACGCCAAGGCCGACACCGAGGTGATCATGGCGGCCCTCGTCGACCTGCTCCCGGAAGAGGCACGCGTCGAGCGCGAGCCCACTGACGAGGAGATCGCCCGGGCCACGCCCCCTTCTAGTGGAGGCGGCTGAGCTTCAGCTCGGTCTCGAACTCGGGGACGGGCGGCGGTGGTGACGCCTTGAAGATCTCGCGGGCGTGGCGGAGGCCCGCCTCGCACAGCACGTTGCCGTCGAGCCCCTCGTGGAGGAACTGCACGAGGTACGGGACGCCGCCCGCGAAGGCCTTGGCCGGGTTGCCGCACGTGGGCGGTCCGTCGGCGATGCTGCCGCCGGTGGCGATCCAGAGGGGCACGCCCGGGATCTCCATGCCGCCCGTGATGACCCCCCACTGGTAGGCGGTGGAGTACACGCCGATCCGCAGGCCCGCCTCGTGCAGCCCGTCGATCACGCCCCGGACGATGTGCCGGTTGGCGTTGACGTCGGGCGACCAGCGGTTCACCGTCTCGATGTCGAGCCACCACAGCGGGGCGGACACACCCGCCGCCTTGGCGTCCGTCAGCGCCTGGCGGGCGCCCCGCAGGCCGTACTGGTACAGGTGGCAGCCGAGGTCGTGGCCCGCGCAGGCATCGGCGTACCACCCCGCGAGCTGCGGCTCCTCGTTGCGGTACGGGTAGTTGGCGTTGATGTAGAGGCCCGCCAGCCCGCCCCCTGTCGTCGACCAGTGGTGCTCGGGGGTCAGGCACTCGTTCACGCTGTAGAGGTGGCCTCGGGTCACCCCGACGATGGCGTAGCCGTGGCGGCCCTTCGGCAGGTTGGGCAGGTTGCGCCCGCACTGCGGCCACGAGACGTCCCACCCGAAGGTGGTCGCCAGTCCCGACTCGACCGCGGCGGGCACCTGCGTGCCGATGCCCGAGGTGATGCCGACGACCGGCGTGCGCAGGGCGCCGTGGTTGGCCCCGCCGAAGAAGCCCGCGTCCCCGAAGGCGAAGACGCCACCGTCGGCCGCGGCCAGCCAGTAGCCCTGGTCGCCGCGGGTGGGGGCGATGCCGACGACCGGTGCCTTGAGCGGCTCGTGGGAGATGCCGCCGAAGAACTTGGCGTCCCCGAACGCGAAGACGCCGCCGTCGCCGGTCACGATCCAGTAGCCCCGGCCCGAGCGGGTGGCGGCGATGCCCACGACGGGACGGTTGAGCGCCACGCCCGAGATCGAGCCGTGGTAGGCGGCGTCCCCGAAGGCGAAGACGCCGCCGTCGGCGCCGACCAGCCAGTAGCCCTCGCCCGAGCGGGTCCCGGCGACGCCGACGACGGGG
The DNA here is from genome assembly GCA_036260075.1 of Acidimicrobiales bacterium. Taxonomy (GTDB): domain Bacteria; phylum Actinomycetota; class Acidimicrobiia; order Acidimicrobiales; family JAHWLA01; genus DATAAM01. The sequence continues at coordinate 7,587 of DATAAM010000103.1, read as the reverse complement.
CTCGTGGGCCGGGCCTCGCCTGCCGACCCGCGGAACTGCGCGTCGCCGAAGGCGAAGACACCGCCGTCCGACCCGACGAGCCAGTAGCCCCGGCCGGTGGCGGTGGCCGCGATGTCGGTGACCGACCGGTTCAGCGGGAGGCCCGAGGCGCCGCCGAGGTAGGGGGCGTTGCCGAAGGCGAACACGCCGCCGTCGCGGGCGACCAGCCAGTAGCCGCCGCCGTCGGGCGTGTCGGCGATGCCGGTGATCGGGCGCTGGAGGCCGGCGTCGACGGCGGCGCCCACGTGGGCGGCCCGGCCGAAGGCGAACACGCCCCCGTCGGAGGAGGCCAGCCAGTAGGCGGGACCGGGGCGGTGGGCGCGCGCCTCGGCGGGCGGCGAAGGCAGGGCCAAGGGGGCCACGAGCGCGAGGACGGCCAGCAGCAGACGACGAGAGGACAGGACGATCACCTCGGGGACGCGGTCCGACGCGCTCCACCCAGGACCCCGCCGGAAGACTCACTTCATCTTCGGCGTTCCCGCCGTCCGCCGACATGGCCCAACCGGACCATTTCGGACACCTGGCTGACTAGGTGATTGTCAACGCCGCCACTCGATTTTCTTCGCAGATCCGGCTCCGGAGGCCCGTATTTGCGGAGAAAACGCGGTCAGCGGCGGCGGGCGCGGATGAGGTTGAGGGCGCCGCCCGCCCGGAACCACTCGATGTGCTCCTCGCTCATCGAGTGGGTGCATTCGAAGTCGACCGTCCGGCCGTCGGGCTTGGTGATGCGGCATCGCACCGGCACGTCGGGCGCCAGGTCGGCCAGTCCGAGGACGGAGATGCGGTCGTCCTCCTCGATCAGGTCGTAGGTGGCCGGGTCGGCGAACACCAGCGGCAGCACGCCCTGCTTCTTCAGGTTGGTCTCGTGGATGCGGGCGAACGAGCGGACGATGATCGCCTTGCCGTTCATGAACCGCGGCTCCATGGCCGCGTGCTCCCGCGACGAGCCCTCGCCGTAGTTCTCGTCGCCGATCGCCACCCACGCCACGCCCGCGTCACGGCAGTGGCGGGCCGCCTCGGGGTACGGCTCGGTGGCGCCGTGCACCGGGCACTTGCCACTGCCGGCCTCGCCGGTGAAGGCGTTGACAGCGCCGAGGAACAGGTTCTGCGAGATGTTCTCCAGGTGGCCGCGGTACTTCAGCCACGGGCCGGCGGCGGAGATGTGGTCGGTGGTGCACTTGCCCTTGGCCTTCATCAGCACGGGCAGGTCCACGAAGTCGTGGCCGTCCCAGGCGGAGAACGGCTGGAGGAGCTGGAGCCGGTCGCTGTCGGGGCGGACCACGACCTCGACGTCGGTGCCGTCGGGGGGCGGGGCCAGGAAGCCCGCCTCCCCCGACTCGAAGCCCTTGGCGGGCAGCTCCTCGCCCACGGGCTCCTCGAGCCCGGTCCGGGGGTCGCCGTCGAAGGTGCCGCTCAGGGCGAAGGCCACCACCGTCTCCGGCGAGGCCACGAAGGACAGGGTCGAGGCCATGCCGTCGTTCCGCTTGGGGAAGTTGCGGTTGTAGGAGTTGACGATGACGTTGACCTCGCCCTCCTTCACGTCCTCGCGCTTCCACTGGCCGATGCAGGGGCCGCAGGCGTTGGCGAGGACGGTGGCGCCGATGGCCTCCAGGTCGGCCAGCAGGCCGTCGCGCTCGATGGTGGCCCGCACCCGCTCCGACCCCGGCGTGACGAGCAGCGGCGTCTGCACCCGGAGGCCCTTGGCCGCCGCCTGCCGGGCGATCGAGGCAGCCCGGCTGATGTCCTCGTACGACGAGTTGGTGCAGCTCCCCACCAGCGCGGCGCTGATCTTCAGCGGCCACCCGTTGGCCTTGGCGTCGTCGCCCACCTTCGAGACGGGACGGGCCAGGTCGGGCGTGTGCGGGCCGTTGATGTGCGGCTCCAACGTGTCGAGGTCGATCTCGACGACCTGGTCGTACTCGGCATCGTCGTCGGGGCGCAGGTGCTCCATGACCCGGGCGGCGGCATCGGCGATCGCCTCCCGGCCGGTGGCCTTGAGGTACAGCGCGGCCCGGTCGTCGTAGGGGAAGACCGACGTGGTGGCGCCGATCTCGGCGCCCATGTTGCAGATCGTCGCTCGCCCGGTGGCGCTGATCGTCTCGACGCCGGGGCCGAAGTACTCCACGATGGCGCCGGTGCCGCCCTTCACGGTGAGGATGTCGGCCACCTTCAGGATCACGTCCTTGGGGGCGGTCCACCCGCTCATGCGCCCGGTGAGGCGTACACCGATGAGCTTGGGCCAGCGCAGCCCGAACGTGCTGCCCACCATCACGTCGACGGCATCCGCGCCGCCCACGCCGATGGCGACCATGCCGAGCCCGCCCGCGTTGGGGGTGTGGCTGTCGGTGCCGATCATCATCCCGCCGGGGAACGCGTACTGCTCCAGCACGACTTGGTGGATGATGCCGCTGCCCGGCTTCCAGAACCCGATGCTGTAGCGGGCGGAGACGGTGCGCAGGAAGTCGTAGACCTCCTTGTTGACGTCCTCGGCCACGGCGAGATCGGTGGGGCCGTCGACCCGGGCCTGGATGAGGTGGTCGCAGTGCACGGTGGTGGGCACCGCCACCTCGGGCAGCCCGGCGGTCATGAACTGGAGCAGCGCCATCTGCGCGGTGGCGTCCTGCATGGCCACCCGGTCGGGGTACAGCTCGCTGTACGAGCGGCCCCGTTCGAGTTCCTGGCCCTCGGGGTCGGCGAGGTGGGCGAACAGGATCTTCTCGGCCAGTGCGAGCCCTCGGCCCCGGCGGCGGCGGCGACCGACGGCGGTGCGCTCCTCGAGGCGGCGGTAGACCTCTTCGATCAGGTCGAGCGGGGTGCTTGCAGTCACGGTCATCGTAGACAAGTATAAGACAAGTGAGAGCGGTGCGCTACCGGGAGATCGCCGACGAGCTGCGGCGGCGGGTGACGGCGGGGGAGTTCCCCTCCGGGCGGCTGCTGCCGAGCGAGGCGGAGCTGTCGGCAGCCTACGACGCCAGCCGCGTCACCGTTCGCAAGGCGCTGGAGCTGTTGCGGGCCGAGGGGCTGTTGGAGTCGCGCCAGGGGTTCGGCTGGTTCACGGCGGGGGGCGCGGTGAGACAGGCGCTCGGTCGGCTGGGCACCATCGAGGGCCAGCTGTCGTCGTCGGGGGTGGAGCCCGGCAGGCGGGTGCTCGACTTCGGCTTCGTGCGGGCGCCCCGCTGGGTGCGCGACGTGCTCGGCGTCGAGACCGTGCTGCGGGTGCGACGCGTCAACCTGGCCGACGGCGCGCCGTTCGCCCGCGTCACCGTGTGGTGCCCCGAGTCGCTGGGGGCAGGGCTGTCGCGCAACGACGTGGAGCAGTCGTCGTTCTACGAGCTGCTCGACGTGCCGCTGGGCGGTGCCGTGCAGACCATCGGTGCGGCGGCGGCCTCGGCCTCCGACGCCGCCCTGCTGGAGGTGCCCGTGGGCTCGCCGGTGCTGCGCTGCGAGCGGGTCACCTCCACCGTCGACGGCCGGCCGGTGCTGGTGTCGGAGCACGTGTTCCCCGCCCACCGCACGGAGTTCGTGGTCGACCTGCCCGCCGCCGACCGGTCGATGGCGCCCAGCGGCCTGCGACTGGTGGAGTGACGACATTCACAGCGCGCAGTGGGCGGCCGCGCCGTAGTGTCCGCTCATGGACGCGTTCGAAGCTCTTGACCGCGCCCGGGGGGAGTTCGACAAGCGCCTCCGGGCTGTGCGCAACGACCAGTGGGACGACCCCACCCCGTGCGAGGGGTGGACGGTGCGGGACTTGGCCCAGCACGTGGTGGGGGCCAACCGCATGGCGGTGAAGCTGCTGGCCGGCGAGCCGGTGGAGCGGGCCTTGCCCGAGCTGGTCGGAGACGTGCTCGGCGACGACCCCGTGGCCGCCTTCGTCCAGAGCGCCGAGGCCCAGGAGGCCGCCTTCCGGGCGCCGGGAGCCCTGGCCGCCACCTGCCATCACCCGGTGGGCGACATCCCCGGCGAGATGCTGTTGGGCTTCCGCCTCACCGACCTGACGCTGCACGCGTGGGACCTCGCCCGCGCCGTCGGGGCCGACGAGACGCTCGATCCCGAGCTCGTGCAGCTCTTGTGGGAGCGACTGGAGCCGATGGGTCCCGTGCTGGGCACCATGGGGATGTTCGGGTCGGGGCCGAGCGGCGAGCTGCCCGAGGACGCGCCGGTGCAGCACAAGCTGCTCGACGTGAGCGGCCGCCGTCCCTAGTCGCCCGGCAGCGACCAGGCGCGGCGCCAGGCGCCCACCTCCGGCCCCTGCAGCGGCGGGGTGGTGCCGGCGGCGGCCCGGCGGCGGGCCGTCCACCAGTCGGTGCGGTGCTCGTCGGCCAGCACCGCGATCTCGCGCTCGATGCGCACCGCGAAGTCGCGCACGTCCTCGCCCTCGTGGAGCACGAGGGGGGCGCCGAACGTGATCGTGGTGCTCGAGGGCCGCACGCCGCGGCGGCCCTTGCGCATGATGCGCCGGGTGCCCTCGATGTGCACGGGGACCACCGGGGCGCCCGCCCGGGCCGACAGCCATGCCGCGCCCGCACGGTGCTCCTGGCCCCAACCGTCGGGCGTGCGCCCGCCCTCGGGGTAGATGACGAGGCTCCAACCCTCCTCGAGGAGGTCGGCGGCCAGCCGCATGGAACGGATGCTCACCTTGGTGCGCTCGGTGGGGACGGCGTTGATGGCGAACGCCCACGCCGCGCCCTTCCACCGGCTGTCGAAGAAGTAGTCGGCGGCGGCGGCGACCGCGGTGCGGTGCCGGTAGCGGGCGGGCAGGGCTGTCAGCAGCAACGGCGTGTCGACGTGGCTGGCGTGGTTGGCGGCGAACACCACCGGCCCGTCCTCCAGGCCCACGAGGCGGTCGGCCCCACGTACGTCCGGCGAGGCGAGAACCTCCATGACCGGTCGCCACACGCCGTCGACGAGGAGCGTGCGGGCCAGCCGCACGGGGTAGCGGCGGGCCCACGCAGTGGGGAAGTCGACGCCGGTGCGCCGCTCGGCGGGCGGGCGCTCCACGCCACCGGGCCACGTGGGCGCCCGCAGCATCGAGAACCTACGAGACATCGGCGAGCAGCAGCGGCGGCGTCTTCAGGTGGGTGATCGAAGGGTCGCGGCCCACGACGTCCTCGGCCATCTCGAGCGCGTCGCGCAGCGTGGAGGCAGGCTTGAAGCCGAGCCGCCGCACCGATCGGGGGTCGCCGCCCACCACGATGACCCCGCCCAGGTGCTGCAAGGCGTGGGCGCACCAGTACCACATGTAGAAGGGGTGCACGCCGTGGTAGGCGTGGCTCGTGCGGTACAGGTGCACGTACCAGGGGTCGGTGGCGTAGCGCTCCTCGTAGCGCTTCTCGATCTCGACGGGGTCGGTGGTGTCGGCCAGCACCTCTTCGAAGAAGTCGATGTAGCTGGGGTGGTGGACGGGGTGGAACTCCCAGGGCGTGGGGTGGCTCATGATCACGACGCCGCCCTCCCGCACCAGCGGCCGGCCCCGGTACAGGTTGAAGAAGTAGCCGAGCCCCAGGCAGGCCACCAGGATCGGGTTCATCACCGAGTTGACGTTGTAGGGGCAGATGTAAGGAAGCCCCATCGTGAGCACGTCGGTCTGGCCCTCCACCGGCACGAGCTGCTGGCGGTACACGTGCTCGGTGGTCGCCTCGTGCACGGCTTCCACCTCGCCTGCCTGCACGCTCGTCATGGCGTGGGGCGCCTTGATCGAGTGGAAGATGCCCCGGGCGAGGCGTGCCGGGCTGCGCTCGAGCGAGGCGCTGACGGCCTTGAAGGCGATCCGGTCACGGGCGGCCCACTCCCACTCGCGCTTCTGCAGGAAGGCGAACTGCTCCGGGAACGTGTCGGTGTTGAGCGTGGTCTCGATCTGGAAGACCTTCACGCCCGCCTCGGCGATGAGGCGGCCCATGCGCCAGTTGGACGAGTGGAGCTCGGAGCGGTGCTGGTCCATGAAGGAGCGGCTGTGCTGCATCGTGCGCACGTTGTGGTGGTGTCGCAGGCTGCGATACGACGCCAGGCCGGTGGCCACGCTCTTGTGCCCGCCGTCCATGGCGACGAGGTTGATGTTCACGTAGACGAGCAGGTCGCTTGTGGCCGCCCGCTTGTTGATCTCCACGTCCTCGCCGTGGTCGGTGGTGCCGAGGTGCAGCATGCCGTCGGGATCCTCGGCGTCGTGCTGCTTGAGCAGCCCGTGCGGAGCGAACGCGTCGTACACCCGGTCGCCCAGCGCGTGGCGCAGCTCGTGGTCGTGCATGCGCCGGTGGAGGGCGAGCGCGGCGATCAGCTCCACGTCGTCGACGCCCGCGGCGGCGGCCAGGTCGAGCACCTCCTCGATCACCAGCTGCCGGATGTCGGGCCGCTGCATCGGTGGCAGCGGCAGCGACACGTCGTCGAACGCGATCGTCAGCTTCATGCCCGGGCGCAGCAGCGCGGGCAGCGGCTCGCTGTCGCCCTTGGGGTGGTGGAGGGCGTGGCGGACGGCCGCCCTGGGATCGGCGAGAGCGGGCAGCGGCTCGTTGGGGTAGACGACCCGGGTGCCCACCGGCAGGCGCTCGAGGCGGAAGCCCTCCCCGTGCCAGAACAGGGTCGGGGGCGTTGAGCGGTCGACCTCGAGCACGAATCCCGGACGGGGCATGGTCAGCGACGCTCCTTGCGCAGGTCGAACGCCACCTTCACGGCGCCGCGGCTCCCCGCCTCGGCGGCGTGCTCGATGGCCTCGCGGTAGCGGTCGAGGGGGTAGAGGGCGGTCACCAGGCGGCCGAGGTCGGCGTCGCGGACGACGTCGAACGCCAGGCGGAAGTCGTCTGTGGTGTAGGCGTAGGCGCCGCGCAGCGCCACCTCGCGGTGCCACAACGGGGTGAGGTCGACGTGCACCCGGCCGGCCATGCCCACGAGCACGACGGTGCCGCCGGGGGCGACGATGCGCAGGGCCTGCGCCAGCGAGGCCTCGTTGCCCACGCAGTCGGCCACCACGTCGACGCCGTCGGTGAGCTGCGGCCCGGCCCGCAGGCCCCCCACGGCAGTCCGCACCGCTCGTTCGAGCTCGCCCGGCTCCACCACCCGGGCGCCGAAGGCAGTGGCGAACGCCCGCTGCTCCGGGTGCTTGGCGGCGGCCAGGAGGACGTCGGGGCGGGACAACCGGTTGACGGCGGCCAGCGTGCAGAGGCCGAGCGTGCCCGCACCGATGACGGCCACGCTGCGGGCTTCACCCACCAAGCGGGCGGCGTGCACTGCACAGGCCGTGGGCTCCACCATGACGGCGGCCTCGTCGGCGAGGTCGGACGGCACCTCGTGGAGCTGCGACTCGTGGGCCACGAACGTGGTGCTCCACCCGCCGCCGGTGTCGGCGCAGTAGCCGGTCTGGAGGCCCGCCGCGAGGTGCCCGAAGGCGGTGCGCTCGCATCGGTTGGTGGTGCCCGCTGCGCAGCGGCGACATGGGGGGGATATGTCGCGCGCCGCGCAGCGGAGCACTGGCTCGACGACGACACGAGTGTGGTCGTCGAGGTTCCCCACCACTTCGTGGCCGGGAACGAACGGGAAGCTGACGAGCGGCTCGAAGTA
>DATAAM010000102.1:0-7541 GCA_036260075.1 Acidimicrobiales bacterium | reverse complement strand
GGGATCAGGGCGCTATCGCGCCCTGATCCCCCACCAGAACGCGGAACCAGAACGCAGAGATCAGTCGCACGAGCACGGCATGTGCCCGCACTTGGGACAACCCCGCTCGTAGCGGGCCACCGCCTCGTCGAGCGACAACCCGAGCTGGTTGGCCAGCGACGCCACCCACGCCAGCACGTCACCCAGCTCGTGCAACCGGTCCTCGCGCGACCCCTTGCGCACGGCCTTGGCCAGCTCGCCCACCTCTTCGGCCAACCACGCCACGGTGGCCTCGGTGCCACGTTCGAGGTCGCGCAGGCCGTACTGCGCGTGCATCAGCTCCTGAAACGTCGCCAGGTCCATCCGCCGAGGCTACGGCTCGGAGATGGCGGCCACGAAGCTGCGCTTCGTGAGCCGTCGCGGCAGCGCCGTGCGCACCTTGTCGGTGGCGACGAGTTCGTCGCCTTCGACGCGGTACAGGCCCTGCCAGGCGCCCACCACCACGTGCTGGCCGGTGGGCTGGAAGTCGGCGAAGGTGAACGGCACCACGATGGCGACGTAGCGCTTCCCCGCCTCGAGCAGCTCCCCTTCGGGCACCAACCCGCCCCCTTGCGAGGAGCCGAGCTGCCGCAGGCGGATGACGTCGCCGTCGAAGCGGCCCTTCATCACCTCGGCCACGCGCGCCGACGTCACGGTGAACGGCACGGCGCCCACGGACTCGACCACGCCCGCTTGGTCGACCGCGATCTCGACCACCGCGTCGGCGTCGCGCGCCGCGTGCTTCAGCGATCGGTACTCCACGTTGCGGCTCGTGTGGACCTGCCGGGGCGCCGGGCCGGAGTCGCTGCACGCGGCCGTCAACACGACCGTGAGAACAGCGAGGGCGCGGAGGGTCCTCACGGGTACAGGCCTCTCGTGCCTGCGGTGTCGTCCGGCCGTGGGTGCTCGATCCCGCACTGCACCCAACGTGCGCTGCTGGAGTGCATCAGCGGACGGCTCCCGCAGTCGCCCGTGTCGTGGTGGCCCAGCCCGGCAGCGTGGCCGAGTTCGTGGCCTGCGACCGCCGCCTTCATGCCCGGCGGGTAACCGTGCGTGTAGAAGGTGTTGAGCCCGACCTGCACGTAGCGAGGCACGAAGACACCCCCCACGCATGCGTACTGGATGAAGCCGTCGAAGCCCACGTTGCCGTAGTCGGCGCTCGACGCGATGAACAGGCCGGCAACCGGGTTCTCCTCGAAGGCCACGTTGCCGTCGGACTCGTTCCAGCGCTGGGCGGCGGTGCCCCACGTGGCGGCGTCGTTGCCGCCCACGTAGCGGATCGTCGTGGCACCCACGGGCGCGTCCGGCCAACGGCAGCCGAGGTAGGTGTAGGCCCGCCCCTGCGGCTGGAGCGCGGCGAGGGCCACGAGCGCCACTGCCACTGCCCAACGGCTCCGTCGAATGGACCTCACCGCTGTGGTCGTCGGTCGGGCGCGACTGGTTCTTGAGCCCCAATCAGGGACGGAGACCGCGGATCAGCTCGGCCGGGTCGATCTCGAGGGCGGCCGCGATGCGGATCACGTTGTAGAGGCTGGGGTTCACCTCGCCTCGTTCGAGGTGGCCTACGTAGGTGCGGTGCAGTCCGGCCAGCTCGCCGAGCTTCTCCTGCGAGACGCGCTTGATCCGCCGAGTCGCTCGTACTCGCCGTCCGAACTCCTCGGCTTGCGCAGTCCCCCGCCTCGTCTTTCGCACCCCAGCCGATTCATGGCGGGATGGGGCACCGGCGTCGACAGCAGGTGACTAGCAATTTCGAGGCGGTGATGCCGGTCCATCGCAGTTGCTACGGGTTGGATGCGGTCGCCGTCGCTCGACGTCGGGCCGGTGTCACGAGGCGGATGGCGTCACTGTGAGCCGCACCCCGTGGAGGACGTCGCCCTGCTTCCAGAGGCTCGACACCATGAGCACGTACTCGCCCGGTTGCAGCCCGACGACGAGCTGTGAGGGGTTGGCGGCGGTGGCTTCGATCGTCGCCCGTTCCCTGCGGTCCGATCGGTTCCATGCGAACGCCCGCACCTCGCTGGGCTGTTGCTCGATCGCCCAACGGACGACGAGCGTGCCGCCGGTGGCCACGGCGACAGGGCCGACGTCGTCGGCGAACGCGTCGGTGGTGTCGTTGCAGTAGCCGGCGCGCCCCGGACCCTCGGGGCGCCAGCAGGTGGAACCGGTGGCCATGGCCACCTCGTTGCCGTCCCCCCGGATGTAGGCAGGTGGCGGTGCCGATTCCGGTGCCGATGGCGGCTGCGTCCTGGTGGTCGAGCTGGAGGTCGTCGACGGCTCCGACGGGCGCTCCGTGGGGCGCGGCTCGGCCGTCGTCCGGGCGGCGGGGGGCGACGAGCGCGCCGCGGTGGTCGTAGTCGGGCCGGGGACGCTGATCGTCGTCGTGGCCGTGGTGTCCTCGGTGATCGTCACCGGGCTCACGGCCACCCGGGTGTCCGCCTCCTCGTCGCCGACGCCTGCGGCGACCAGCACGGTGGCGGCGAAGAAGGTCGCCACCGCCCCGGCGCCCACGCGACGGGCCAGCACCCGGCGGTGGGCACGGTGCCGTACGCGGTCGAACGGTGGGAGCGCGGGGTCGAGGTGGCGGGCCTCGTCGAGGATCTCGCCAAGCCGCCGGTCGGTGTCATCCATGGTGGTCCTCCTCGGGGCGGTCGAGCAGCACGGCAGCCAGTCGGGCGCGTGCCTTGGAGAGCTGCGACTTCACCGTGCCGACCGAGCACCCCAGCACGGCGGCGATCTCCGCCTCGGGGAGGTCGGCGAAGCAGCGGAGCACGACGGTGGCTCGTTGTCGGGGCGGGAGCGCGGCGACGGCGTCGACCGCGGCTCGGAACGTCTCGGACACGCCGCCGTCCCAGGCGGGCTCGGCGTAGCGGGCATGCACCCGGTGGTAGGCCCGCCGTTCCGCCACGAAGCGCCGCACCCGCGAGCAGGACATGTTGACGACGGCCCGTCGCACGTAGGCCAGCGGGTTGTCGGCCCGCCGGACGGTGTCCCACCGCGCCACTGTGGACGCGAAGGCGTCCATCACCACCTCCTCGGCCACGCTCGCGTTGCCGACGAGGAGGTACGCCACCTGGCACAACCCCTTGAAGTGCTGCGAGAAGAACGCCGCCAGCTCGCCGTCGTCCTCCACGGCCACGTCGCGCACTACCTCCATCGCCCCCGGGACGCACAGCTCCGTCACGCCCACTCAGTCGCACCAACCCCACGAGAGGTTGCCGGCGTCACTCCTCGATGCGGTAGGAGTAGCCGTTCCGATCGTCGGGGGCACTGTCGCCGTTCTCGCACCCCGAGCGGTCGAAGTAGTTCACGTAACAGGAGGCAGTGGCCGTCATGCGCACGAGCTCGGCGCCCGGGCGGAGGAGGCCCTGGCCGAACGCGTCGAGCGAGGCGAACGCCAGCGTCACCTCCACGACCGTGCCTTCGCGGCGCATCTCCAGGCGGGCGCGGGCTACCTCGCTGTGGACGAGGCTGACGCCGGCCACCTGGTACGACGGGCAGTAGACGGCGAGGCGGTCGCCGGCGGGCCAGGAGAACGAGGCGTAGCACTGGTTGTCGCGGAAGCCCCACGACAGGCCGAGGCCGACGTTGGCGGGAGGTTCGGCCGCGAACGCCACGCGCCACCGCAGGCCGGAGGCCCGTCCGTCGGGCCCGGCCAGGGTGGCGATCTCGAGCGAACGGATGTCGACGTCGGGGCCCCGTGGGGCGTCGAGCGGGTCGGGCAGGTCGACGGGGAGCCCGAGGACGGCGAGGAACGACCGACGCTGGTGGTCGATCGACTGCGTGAAGCCGGGCGAGGTCCCGGGGTCGTCGAGGAGCACGGGTGCGCCGAGCGTGCCCGGCGGGGGTGGGGGCGGCGCGGTGGCATCGACCACGGCGGACGGGGCAGTGGGACCGTTGCCGGGGGGCTCGGCGGGACGGGCGCTGGAGGGCGCGGGGTGGGGAGCCGTGGTCACGGCCGCGGGTTCGGCACGAAGGGCCTCCACGGTCGGGACCGTGGGCAGCGCCGGGACCGCGGCGGCCGCCACCAGCGCGGCGGCCGGGCCGAGCACCTCGCCGACGTAGACGGCGGCCCGTCCCGTTGTCGACTGGGCGCGCCGCCACCATGTGCGGACGGCGTTGCCGACGCGGGCGGGCCGCGACAGCGGCAGCACCGCCGCTCCCTGGAGGAGCGCGATGACCTCGTCCGACAGGGCGACGCAGCCGCGGCACCCGTCGTGCACGCCGTGCTCGGCGATGGAGGAGACGCAGGTGTCGCGGGCGCCGTGCCGACGCGACAGCGTGGCGACGAGCCGGCGCCGCAGCCGCGCCGTGGCGCGGTGCACGACGACTCGCGCCTGCGCCGACGTGGTCCCGAGCGCCGTGGCCACCTCGTCGTAGGAGGCCTGCTGCATGTGGCGCAGCACGACGGCCACGCGGTCTCGCTCGCTCAGGTGCTCGGTGGCCCCCGCCAGGAGGCGCCGGACGCGGGTGTCGTGGCGCAGCGCCGACTCGGGATCGAGCGGAGTGGTCGTCTCGGTCGCCAGCCTCGGCAGCCGTCGCCGGGCCCGGGCCCGGTCGCGCACCCGGTTGTAGGCCCGGTGGCGCACCGTGACGTACAGCCACGGAACGGCGTGCCCCGGATCGGACGGTCCCGCTTCGAGGAGCGCGGTGAACGCATCCGCCACGAGGTCGCGCGCGTCTTCCCGGTCACCGGTGATGCGAGCGGCCATGCGCTCGAGGGCGACGCCGTGCTCTGCGAAGACGGTCGAAGCGTCCGCCGTCTCCAAGCGGTGCTCGTCGCACTGCTGCGTCACAGCGGCCCTGGTTCGGCACCGGCGGGCCGAAGCCCTGTCCTGGCGCTCCCGGTGGGTGCTGCCACGTCAGGTGCCGATGGTGTATGCGAACGGGCGGCCTTGCAGCAGCCCGCCGCCTGCGCCGTCCATGCCGATGCCCATGAAGCGCCACAGGACGCCGCTCGTGGCATACAGGGACGTGAGCGTGGTGCCCTCCGTGTAGCGGCCCTGCGAAAGGCCGGTGGCGAAGGCCGAGAGCGGCACGGTGACGACCATGGCCGACCCCTCACGCATCGGCGTCACCGTGCCGTCCGGGCCGCCCAGTCGGATGGAGACGCGGGCGCGGACCAGCTTCAGGTCGAGGTAGAGGTGCCCGGGCTTGTCGTCTCCGTCGCAGCTGTAATAGAGGTCCGCCCGCGGCGGGCCCCACGGGCCGCCCGGGCGGCCGTCGTACACCCACAGCGAAGCGGAGCACCACGGGTTCACGCCGTCGTACAGCTCCCAGCCGGTTGTGAAGAAGACACGGTGCTCGTCGTCGTCCCGCGGCGGCTCGGCGGTGACGTAGACGAACTGCAGCGCCACGACTTCGCCGTCGTCGTCGCGGACGCCGGCCACGCGGAATGTGGTCAGGTCGGCCCAGGCTGCGTTGAGCGACGTGTCCAGCGGCCAGACGGCGTCTCCTTGCGGGTCGTCGACCACGAGCCCGGGCCGGTCGGCGGCCTGCCCGGCGATGCCGTGGACGATCAGTACGAAGGCCATGACGGCCACCATCAACGGGCGTCGCCTGTGCATTGCTGGACCTCCTGCGTCTGCTGCGTGCGTCTGCCGGCTCCACACCGCCGGGGGCGGCGCGTTGCAGCGAGGAGCCGGAGGCGACCCGACGCGCCCTCGCCCTACGGCGCGTAAATGGGCGGCAGGGGGCAGGAGCAGGGGTACAGCGCCCGCACGCCGAGGACGTCACCGAGTGCCAACGTCGATCGCCAACGGTCGTTGAACGGCACCCGTGGCGACATCGTCAGCTCGCGGTCGAGGGCGTCATTGGTCATGTCGCCGAGCCAGAGCCAGTGGCCGGCCTCGTGCGTGACGGCCGCCTGCAACTCCTTGCGGCAGCAGCCGCCGGTGCTGTTGGGCACGTTCGTGTTGGTGCAGGAGCCGTCACGGTTTTCGCACGGTTCCCATGTCCAGCTTCCCGGACCGCCGCCGAACAGCATGTCCGCTTCGACCATCACGCTTCCGTCGTTGTGGATGACCGCATGTGCAGCGCTGGCGTGGACGAAGCCGATGTCGTTGTGCCCGTCCCGCGGGGTCGGAGCGCGCGAAGTCAGGCCGTCGAAGACGAACCGCAGCTTCGGCGCGGCCGCTTGCCACGTGGCGAAGGCCGCAGCGACAGCGCCCTGCACCTGTTCGTTCGAAAGCCCCGACCCGAACGGGTTGATCGAGTAGCGGATGGTTACCAAGCCGTCGGGGCCGGTCGGCCAACGGGGCGCCCTGGCGGCGTTCGTGCTTGCGTCCTGAAACGCATAACGACGGCACGTCTTGGCGTCTGGGCACTTCTCGGGTGGGAGGCCGGCCGGAGGAAGCGGCGTCGAGGTGGTGGGCGCGGGCGCGGCGGCACCGGCAGTCAGCGTTGAGGTCGTGGTCGGTTCACCATGCTTCGCGTTCGGGGCCGACACGGCCGGTCCACTCTTCTTGGGAGTGCCCCCCGACGGCGCTGGGCCGCGCTCGGCGGACACGGACGTGCCGGTGTCCACCCCTGCCGCCGCAGGCTCCGGCGACGGCAGGGTGGACGACGTTTCCGACGCCTTCGTCGTGGCCCCGCCCCCGTCACCGGTGCATGCGGCCGCGACGAGGCAGAGCAGCGCCGCAACTCGCACGAACATGCGACCGGAACGAGTCACGCAAGAAGGGTACGGCTAGCAGGACGAAGGCGCATTCACGCCGACGTAGCAGTCGCCGAGGTCCCGCGAATCGGAATTTCCGGCGACTGTGACCGTCAGCGTGTCGTTGCCCGGATCGCCCTCGAAGGCGTCCACGCCGACCCCGGTGGGAACCGTTGTGGGGCATCCTCCACCGACTGTGACGCAGTTCGACGTTGTGTGTGTGCCAACGGAGGCATCGCCTTCGTTCACGGTCACGCCTGCGAGGGTCAAGCCGCCGAAGTGACAGGTGGGCGGGCTGCCATCCACCTGCACGCACGTGCCGCCGCCGGTCCCGACAGACCCGCCGCTGCCCGCCGTGCTGTCCAACGGGGCGTTGGGGCTGACAGCGGGAGCAATGCTGGGACCGGTCGGCGCCAAGAGGTAGTTGCACGCCCAGCCGCCGGGCGAGCCGACCGGTGCCGGACTGCAATGTCCGGCTTGGATGCTGCCCCCTGCGGGGCCACTGGTGGGATCGCCGGCCTGTGCTGTGACGACGACGTAGCTCTGTGCCGGCTCGCCGTGGGTGGGCGAGGCGCACACCCAGAAGCCGTTGTTGCCGAACGGCCCGTTTGTGTAGACGTCGCTGCCCGCGTATGTCGAGAACGGGCCGGTGCCTGTTGTGATGTTGAAGTCGGGCACAGGCCAGGACTGGTCGTTGCAGGGCGCTCCGGCGTGGGCCGAGCCTGCCCCTGTCAGCAGCCCGGCGGCGCAGAGTCCGAGCACGAGCCCGACGATGACCACGTATCGTTTCAAGGCGACCACTTCCTTTCAGGGTGGTTGTCAACGGGCCGGTGCCGGCGCTTGTGTTCAGACGCGCGCCGGCACCGGTACT
>DATAAM010000101.1:0-5616 GCA_036260075.1 Acidimicrobiales bacterium | reverse complement strand
GGCACGAGGCTCTGCGTGGAGGTGAACAACCCGGGCGGCAGCAACATCGTGGGGATCGACGTCGGATGGGGCCTCTGGACAACGCCGATGTTGTCGGGGCCGGGGTTCGCCGTCTTCCTCGACGTGTGCGGCCACCCGACCGAGACGACCTGCACAACAGTCGTCCAGCCCACGGGAGCCGACGTCACCCCCGGGGACGGGCCCGACACGAACCCGTTCACGACAACGTGCATTGCGACAGTGGCGTCTCTGTGCATCGGAGCGCCGTTACTCGAGTACGGCAAGAGCGGCGATCCCACCGTCGTCGTGGTCGTGAACGGCACCCCGATCCCGGTGAACCTCACGTACAACTGCGTCACCGTGCCAGGGGTGCCCTGCCCCTGATCGACGGGTGGAGGCGGAATGGTCCGCTCAGCGGACCGTTTCGCCTCCGCGTCAGTCGGTGAGCGGCGGCGAGCCGGTCTCCGACGCCGCCTTGATCTGCACGAAGGCGATCCGCAGCTGGGCCAGCCCGTCGCGCAGCTGTTGCTCCTCGTCGCCCAGGCGCCCGGCCAGGCCCTCGATGACGGCGCCCAGCGCGTCGATGGCCAGCTGGGCCTCGTGCAGCTTCGGGGGCTGGAGTGACAGGTGCAGGGCGGCCAGCTCGAAGAGGCCGAAGCAGTGGTTGGCGATCACCACCTCGGCGGGCGCCTCGGCCAGTTGGCGCCGCAGCTCGGCCATCTTGGCCTCGAGGTCGGCCTCGGACACCTTGGGCGGATCGGCACCCTCACCGGGTGTCCAGAGATCGCTCATCGCTGGTAGCCTAGGCACGACAACCGAAGAGGGAAGCGGGCCCCGCCAGGCGGAGCCCCACCCGGCCACCGCAGGTGCGCCGGGTCGTTCGACCGCAGGAGCGGACGTTGCTTCCCGTGACGTCCGCTTTTTCGCGTGGCGCCACGCAGACGAAGGAGTGATGCCGCATCGCCGCACCCACCAACAACGAGCCCCGGATCAACGAGCGCATCCGGGCCCGTGAGGTTCGCCTGGTCGACGCCGAAGGGCAGCAGCTGGGGATCAAGCCCCTGCCCGAGGCGTTGCACATCGCTCGCGAGGCCGATCTGGACCTCGTCGAGGTGGCACCGATGGCGAACCCGCCCGTCTGCCGGATCATGGACTACGGCAGGTTCAAGTACGAGAACGAGCAACGGGCGAAGGAGTCGCGGCGAAAGACCACCAACGTCAGCATCAAGGAGATGAAGTACCGGCCCAAGATCGGCCCGGGCGACTTCGACACGAAGACCCGCCAGGTCTCGAAGTTCCTGAGCCAAGGCCACAAGGTGAAGATCACGATCATGTTCCGAGGACGGGAGATGAGTCACCAGGAGCTCGGCCTGAAGATCCTCAACCGCGTGGCCGAGGAGGTGGGCTCCTTCGCCAAGGTGGAGGCGGCCCCCAAGGTCGACGGCCGCAACATGGTCATGGTCCTCGCCCCCGACAAGCGGGCGCAGAAGGCTGCCGCCGACACCGCCGCCGACACCGCCGCCGACACTGCGGCCGAGCCGGCGCCCGCCGGCAACGGGGCCGCCCCCGAGCCGGTCGCCGCCGCAGAGACCCAGGAGAGCTGAAGATGCCGAAGATGAAGACCGACCGGGGCGCCGCCAAGCGCTTCAAGATCACGGGGACGGGCCGCATCCGCCGCCGCAAGGCCTTCCGCTCGCACCTGCTGGAGAAGAAGTCGTCGGTCCGCACGCGGCGTCTGGGCCGCGAGACCGAGGTCACCGGGGGCGACGCCAAGCAGGTCAAGCGCCTGCTCGGCCTGTAGCCCCGAGTTCCGTCCGCCCCCACGAAAGGAGTCCCCGATGGCCAGGGTGAAGCGCGCCGTCCACGGCAAGAAGCATCGCCGGGCGATCCTCGAGCAGGCGCAGGGCTACTACGGCAACAAGAGCCGCAGCTACCGCGCCGCCAACGAGCAGGTGATGCACTCGCTCCAGTACGCGTTCCGCGACCGCCGGGCGCGCAAGGGCGACTTCCGCAAGCTCTGGATCCAGCGCATCAACGCGGCGGCCCGCCTCAACGGCATCAGCTACAGCCGCCTGATCGCAGGCCTGAAGGCGGCCGAGGTCGACGTCGACCGCAAGGTGCTGGCCGACCTGGCCGTCACCGATCCCGCCGCGTTCGCCGCGCTGGTCAAGGTCGCCCAGGAGCAGGCTTCCTGAGCGGCCTCGCCTTCAAGCACCAGAAGGTCCAACGACTGCGGCGCCTCCTGGGGCGCCGCAGTGCGCGCCAGGCCGAGCGCGCCTTCGTGGTCGAGGGGGCCAAGGTGCTCTCCGAGGCGATCCGTGCGGGCATCGCCGTAGAGGGCGTGTACCTCGCCCCCGACGCGCCCGACGACGTGCTGCGCCTGGCCAAGGAGAGCGGGGCCCGGGTGCACGAGCTGGCGCCCGGCGTGCTCGAGCGGGTGGCCGACACGGTGACACCGCAGCCGGTGGCCGCCGTGGTGCCGTTCGTCGACGTGCCCCTCGACGCGCTGCGAGCGGCGAGCTTCCTGGTGGTCTGCGTGGACGTGCGCGACCCGGGCAACGCGGGCACCGTGCTGCGCAGTGCCGAGGCGGCCGGGGCCGACGGAGTAGTGTGCTGCGACGGTTCGGTCGACGTGTACAACCCGAAGACCGTGCGTGCGTCGGCCGGCACGCTCTTCCACATCCCTGTCGTGTCCGGAGGCGACGCCGTGGAGGTCCTGGAGCAGATCGGCAGCTGGGGGGCCCGCCGGCTGGGGGCCGCCGCCCGCACCGGCGCCGACTACGCCGCGCTCGATCTCACCTCGCCGCTCGCGTTCGTGTTGGGCAACGAGGCGTCGGGCCTGCCTCCCGAGGTCGAGCCCCTGCTCGACGAGCACGTGCAGATCCCGATGGCGGGACGGGCGGAGTCGTTGAACGTGGGCATGGCCGCCGCCGTCCTCTGCTTCGAGGCGGCCCGACAGCGACGTCTGGCAGGCCCGTGAACCTCGACCTGCTGCCCGACGCCGTTCTCCGTCTCGACGCCGACCGGCGCATCGTGGAGGCCAACGCGGCCGCGGGCGACCTCACCGGCTACGACGTCGACAAGCTCGTGGGCCAGCCCTGCGGCGACTTCCTCGACGTGCGCTCGAAGAACGGCCACGCCCTGCTGGTGGACGGGTGGCACCCGTCCGCCGCCTTCCGCTCCGTGCGGTTCATCCCCGAGCAGGAGGTGGTGCTGCGCTGCGCCGGCGGCGACGACGTGCACGTGCTCGTCACCGGTCGCTACGAGCGCGACGACGACGGCCGTGTGGCGGGAGCCGTCCTCGTGCTCCGAGGCGTGGGTGGTCGCCGCCACCAGGCCGTCACCGGCATCGAGATCGTGTCGACGGTGTCGCACGAGCTGCGCTCGCCGCTCACCTCGGTGAAGGGCTACACGAGCCTGCTGCTCAACCGGTGGGACCGCCTCCGCGACGACCAGAAGAAGATGATGCTGGAGCAGGTCAACCACGACGCCGACCGCGTGACCCGCCTCATCACCGAGCTGCTCGACATCTCCCGGCTGGAGTCCGGTCGCCTCGTGCTGCGCAGGCAGATGATCGACCTCCGACGCATCGTCGACGGCGTGGTCGAGAAGGTGCACATGGAGTACCCGGAGCTCGAAGCCACGGTCGCGATCCCCGACCCCTTCCCCGAGGTCTACGCCGATCCCGACAAGGTGGTGCAGGTGCTCACCAACCTGGTGGAGAACGCCTGCAAGTACGGCAACCCGAAGGGCCTCCGGGTGGAGGCCGACGTCGCCGAGAGCGAGGTGGCGGTCGCCGTGCACGACCGCGGCGAGGGCATGCCCGAGACCGATCTGCGCAAGGTCTTCACCAAGTTCTTCCGGCGAACCGACACCAAGCCCACGGGATCGGGCCTCGGGCTCTGGATCAGCCGAGGGCTGGTGGAGGCCCATGGCGGTCGCCTCACCGCCACGTCAAAGCCCGGCGAAGGCTCGACGTTCCGCTTTACGCTTCCGTTGCACGCGTTCGACGAGGTGCACGGATAGCGCCATGGATCTGGAGCAGGAGCACAAGCGAATCGAGGCTTCCGCGTCGCTCGACGAGCTGCACGCGGTCGAGGCCGAGGTGCTCGGCAAGCGCTCCGAGCTGGCGCGCCTCAACACCACACTCGGGTCGCTGGCGCCCGAAGAGCGCAAGGCCAAGGGCCAGGAGCTGCACGAGGCCCGCACCCGGCTCCAGGCCGCCGTCGACCGGCGCCGGGCCGATCTGGCGGCCGAGGAGCGCCGCCGTCGCCTCGACGCCGAGCGGCTCGACCTCACCGAGGTGCTCCCTGGACCGCCCACACGCGGCCACCTGAGCCTCGTCACCCAGACCCGCGACGAGCTCGAGGACGTGTTCGTCGGCATGGGCTACTCGGTGGCCGAGGGGCCCGAGGTGGAGACCGACTGGTACAACTTCGAGGCGCTCAACATCCCCAAGGCGCACCCGGCCCGCAGCGGCTTCGACACGCTGTACCTCGACTGGGGGGAGCCAGAGTCCACGCTCATCCGCGCCCACACGTCGCCGGTGCAGATCCGGGTGATGCAGGCACAGCCGCCGCCCATCTACTCGATCATGCCGGGCAAGGTGTACCGCAAGGACACGCCCGACGCCCGCCACACGCCCACCTTCAACCAGCTCGAAGGCCTTGTGGTCGACAGGGGCATCACCTTCGGCGATCTGGCGGGCACCATCGAGGAGTTCACCCGCGCCTACTTCGGCCCCGCCATCCACTCCCGGCTGCGGCCCGCCTACTTCCCGTTCACCGAACCGTCGGCCGAGTTCGAGATCACCTGCACGATCTGCGAGGGCGCCGGCTGTCGCACGTGCTCGGGCACGGGGTGGATCGAGCTGGGCGGGTGCGGCATGGTCCACCCCAACGTCTTCCGGGCCGTCGACCTCGACCCCGAGGCGTGGACGGGGTTCGCCTTCGGCTTCGGCATCGACCGCTTGGCCCAGATGCGGCACGCCATCCCCGACATGCGCGTGCTGCTCGAGAACGACATCCGCTTCCTCACGAGGTTCTGAGGATGCGCGTCCCCCTGTCGTGGCTTCGTGACTTCGCGCCCTTCGAGGGCGACCCGATCGCGCTGGGCGAGACGTTCGACGACCTCGGCATGGTGGTGGAGGCCGTCGAGCACATCGGCGGCGGCCTCGATCGGGTCGTGGTGGCCAAGGTCGTCGACATCCAGGCCATCAAGAAGGCCGACCGCATCCGCAAGGTCCTGGTCGACATCGGTGCGGGCGAGCCCGTGCAGGTGGTGTGCGGCGCCTTCAACTTCGACGTGGGGGCAGTCGTGCCGTTCGCCCAGGTGGGCGCGGTGCTGCCCGGCGACTTCGAGATCACCCAGCGGCAGATGCGGGGCGTGGTGTCCAACGGCATGATCTGCTCGGCGCAGGAGCTGCGCCTGGGCGACGACCACGGCGGGATCATGGTCCTTCCCGACGACACGCCCGTCGGCGCTCCCGTGGCCGAGGCCCTGGGCGTCGAGCAGGACGTGGTGTACGACCTGGCCATCGAGGGCAACCGCCCCGACGCCATGTCGATCGCAGGCGTGGCCCGTGACGCCGCCGCTCGCCTGAAGCTGCCGTTCACA
>DATAAM010000100.1:0-17596 GCA_036260075.1 Acidimicrobiales bacterium | reverse complement strand
AACGAGGCCGTGAACCGTTTAGTGCTCACCTTCGCGGACCCGGTCTCAACGACATCGCACACATGGGGTCTCACAACGGTGACCCTCACGATCGCCGGTGGCAACTACCACGTGTGGCACCGGGTGTGCGCAGGCACCTGAATCCGTCGTACTGCAGTCACGCACGGAGCGGGGCCTTGGGGGCCCCGCTCCGTCGCGTTGGCGGCACGTTGCGGCGCTCGGTGGGCCCGTAGGGGCAGGGTCTGGGCCGTTCGTGAAGAAGTGTCAGAAATACTGACACGAAGAGGTCACTAACTCGTAATACAGAGTGAAGGCCACGCAGCTCGCAACGGTCGCCGGGGGACCGGAGGACTGGGGGAACACCACACTCGGCCTTCGCTTCGAACCACTCGAGCGAAAGGAACCACCCAAATGAGACGTCGTCTCTCCGCGCTGCTCACCGCAGCGCTCGCAGCATCGACCTTGGCAGTGCTCGGGTCGGCGCAGCCCGCTTCGGCCGCCGATGTGTGCGCCGGTGCGGGCCTGGCCAGCATCTCCGGTGCCGGGCTCTTCTATCCGGGCGTCGGCACAACGACAACGACATCGGGAACGGCAGGCGGCAGCCTGACCCTCTACACACTGCCCCGCTTAGAGTCCTTCGCCTTCGACTCGTCGATCGCCGGCGCCTGTGCGCTCGGCAGCCCGGCGGTTGCGGCGGGCGGCCTCGTGTCCGGCTGGTGCGGCCATTCGTGGGGCAGCGGCGCCACGGCGACCGGCACACCGTTCAGCTGGGTGAGCGCCGGTAGCCTCCTCATCATCTCCGGTGGCCTCACCGGCGTCGTCAACGCCACGCCCAACGTGCCCGCCGGGGCCAGCTGCGCGACCGGAGCCTTAAGCTTCATCGTCGCCGGCGGCGTGGTCGTCACAAACTGCGGCGTGGTCAACAACGAGGCCGTGAACCAGTTACCGGTCACGACGCCGGATCCGATCCACACGACATCGCACACAGTGGGCGGCACAACGGCAAGCGTGACAATCGCCGGTGGCAACTACCACGTGTGGCACCGGGTGTGCGCAGGCACCTGACAGTTCCACAGTAAGAGCAGCAGCGTACGGAGCGGGGCCGAATGGCCCCGCTCCGTCCGTATTTGTGGCCGACCTGGCCCGCTCGCATGAGGCGCAATCGGCGACTGGCGTACCGAGGCCGCTGCCGACGGGTGCGCCTACGTGTTGAAGCCACAATGCATGCGTGACCTCACGACTGACACCGCACCTGGTGAACTCCGGTGCTCGCCCCATCACTGCCTTCGCTCGCTACAGCAACAACGCAGTGGAGTTCGCAAAGCTCGTGTGGCATTCCCTCGCCTCGCGGCGTGTTCACGTTCTCCACCCAGCGAGGCCGTCGACCCGTCTCAATCCGTGGCATGGGCTTGCCCCGAGGTACTTCAGAGCGGCCCGTGGCAATACCATTTCCGGAACCGAGTTTGCGTCGGCACGTAGTCAGCTGTATTGCGAAACGAGCGAGCTAGCAAGCCCTGCTCTCTGCTGGCGCGATGTCGTCTCCTGGGCGCCGAGCGCGGCCAGCCAGTAGGCCATCGAGGGGCATCAGGTGCCACAGGCGAGCCACCAAGCCTTCGCTACGGCGGCGGGTTGCGCTGCTTGACGATGCGGCCGCAGTCGGCGAGTTCCGCTTCTCGCCTCGATCTCCGCGCCGCGCGGCACGAGGCGATCGACCGTAACGAACTCCGCCCTTTTTGATTCGCGCCATCAGCGGTCGGGCGCTGACGGCGCTCCGGCGCCTGGCACCACTCCGTAATCGTCCACTCGTCACGGTGCTGCTCGATCTCGCAGTCCGCCGCGGGAGGGCTCGTGTTCCGAAACTCTTGTACTCATGTCAGATCGGGCCTCTTATTAGGAAATAAATGCGCCAGATTAGGTGACAAGACCGCTTGCCGAGAGGGTTCCATCGACGCGGTGCCGAAACACAGACGTACAGTTCTTTCGTACTCCTTCCATAACGATCCTCCCGATGAAGGGTCGTCTCTCGTCACGAGATGGGCATTGATGCGTCGTAGCGGCAGTCGACACAGGAGACCAGCATGTTCCGTTCTTTCCGTGCCGTAACATGCCGAGTGGCGCTGATCGCCTGTGTCGCGGGCACCGCCGTCCTTCCCTTCCGTTCGGCGAGTGCGCCAGCTGCCACTGTCAAACACGTGTTCGAGGAGATCGGCACCGTCCAGCGCTTCGGTGATGACGCGCGTGCGGCCTTGGGAAGCAGGTACGTCAACGCCAACGCCCTCGAGGCTTCGCTCGGTTCAGCGATCATGATTCCCAGGGCGCGTCAATTGTGGCAAATCTATCGCCCTGCTGACGGTACAGGGAGCACAATTGCTGTTCTCGTACGAGACCTTGACACGCTGAACATTGTGGGGACAATCCAAGTTCCGGACAACTTCTCACGTGCCACGGTCGATGCAACCTACTCGGGCGATTGGCTTCACGTATCCGACTCGGCAGGTACTCGGCTGTGGATCGTCTCGTTCAACCACCAGTTCGTCTACGAGTTCGACCTCCGCAGCTTTGCCTTCAAGAAGCGCCCGCTCTACGGCAACTTTGCTGGTAACGCCTTCGGCGGGAAGGCGGCCCCATTCGTAGGCGGCATGTCTTACGACCGGTTCCACGACGACCTGCTCCTCCTGTACGGCGGGCCGACCGGGAGTGCCGCGAATGCAAATACCTTCCTGTACCGGCTGGACGTGAGCGTGCCGCCGCCCACGGCCTACAACCCCCAGGACGTGCAGAAGATGTACCGCATCCGGTCGTGCACGGGGCCGGTGACGTCGACCGACGCGGGCGCCGACACGTCCGGATGGGACATCCTTGTCACGGAACGATACCTGTACGTGCCGTGCCAGCGGGCGGGGCACACGGTGATCGTGGTGCGCATGGAGCGCCCGGACGGGGCAGAGGACAACGAGCGCCACGGCGAGGATGTGACGGCGGGGCCCGTCTACGGGTCCTCGGTGCTGGCGGATCACGCGAGCGGGCGGCTGTTCGTGACCACCTACGTCCAGCGGGAGATCTGGGTGTTCGAGACGAGCACGATGTCGTTCGTGGGGGTGGTGCCGACGGCCCGAGGGCTGACAGACCACGACATGACAGGTTTCGGGCTGGACAGCGAGACGGGGCGGGTGTTCTTCCAGTCACCCACCTTCGGGCTGGGGGTGGCAGAGGGCCGTTTCTTCCCCCTCCCCCAAGCCCGCACGCTGCCGCGGCTGACGACGGGCCAGGAGCGGATCCTGTCGGACGCCCGCACGGGGCGGGTGTTCGTGCTGGAGGGCGACAGCGCGGCGGGCACGACGACGCCCCGCGTTGCGGCCTACAAGATCTACAAGACCGACGCGGCGCCGGTGCCGCCGCCTGCGCCCGACCCCGACCGCAACACGGCCGACACGGCCGAGCGGGAGGGAGTGACGGAGGCGCGCTACAACGGCTCGGCGTCGGGCTACGGCAGCCGGGCGCTTCTGGCCAAGGGCTACGCCACGGTGGCGCCCGCGCCGACGGCGGGCGTCCTCGTGCCCACCTTCATGGTCGTCGACCTGCTCAAAGGCTTCTGCGGCTACACCGACCGCGACATCTTCGCGGGACGGGTGGCCAAGACCGAGTACGACACCGGTTCCACGGCGGCGGAGGCCATCGCGGCCCGCATCGACGACACCACCCGCCAGGACCTCAACCAGGCGTCGCGCTGCACCCTGCCCGCCCTGGGCGACGCGCTGGGCGCCGGGTGGGCCTACAAGCCCGCGGCCTGTGCCTCCAACGAGGGCATGGACGTGCCCGAGGTGAAGGCCCAGGGCGACAACGGGGGCAGGCCGGCGCTGGGCAGCGCCTCGGTGGTGTGCCCCCGGCCCCCGGGCGGGCGCCTCACGGCCGAGGCGGACTCCCGCCTCACAGGTGTGGTGGCGGTCGACCGCTCCTGGACCAAGACGGCCGTGGAGCGCACGGCCTCCGGGCTGGTCTCCACCGTGACGGCGGTGGCCGAGGGCATCAACATCGCCGACACGATCTTCATCGCCGAGGTGCGCTCCACGGCCACGTCGGCCTCCAACGGACGGCCCAGGCGCAACCAGATGTCCATCCACGACGTCTCGGTGCGGGGCGTGCGGGTGGGCACCCAGGACCTCTGCGCCGCCGAGTGCAACCTGCAGAACCTCGAGCGCGACCTCAACGCCCTGGCCGCGGGACGCATCGTGTTCCGCACAGGGAAGGGACCCAACTCGGGACTGGACCAAGCGCTCCTCGAAGGCAGCCCCAAGGGCGCCCAGACGGCGGTGCAGAAGTCGGTGGCCCGCCAGGCCTCGGACCGGGCCCTGGTGGGCGACTTCACCACCGAGATCCCCGCCTTCGAGATGACGGTGTTCAACGACAACACAAACTGGGGCCGGGCCCGCCAGATCTACCAGTTCGCGGGTGTGTCGTCCTCGGCCACCTACAACGTCGTGGTGCGACCCAGCTTCGTCGATCCCGACCTGCCCTCCGACGCGGGCGGCGGCGACCTCGGCACCCCCGAGCTGGGCGGCACCCCCTTCGACGGCACCGTGGAGGGCCTGTCCGGCGGCGGTGCGGGCTTCGAGTCCCAGCCGGCGGCGCGGACAGTGCTCGCGGACGACGAAGACGACGACGACGGCAACCCGATCGTGCGGGCCCTGCAGGCGGTGGCACGGGGACTGAGGCTCTTCCTCACCAGCCCCCGCCACGCCCTCCTGCTGCTGACGGCTTGGGCCCTGCTGGGCTCGCCCGCCGTGCTGGGGAGGCGGCGACGTCTGCTCGCAGGCGTGCGGAGGGCCTGAGGCGGACCATTCCGTCAGAAATGTGGCCAACAATTCGCGGTAATGGCGCAAGACGGACCCAAAGATGCGCGATCACTCAAGAGCTTGACACGATCCCCTTCGAACTTCGTATAGGTAGGGTGAAGGCCTCGCAGCACAGGCTGTCACCCGGGGGGGACCCGGACGACTGGGAGAACGTCGGATCCGGCCTTCGCTCCGAACACTCGAGCGAAAGGAACCACACAAAATGAGACGTCGTCTCGCCGCGCTGCTCAGCGCAGCGCTCGCCGCATCAACGCTGGCGATCTTGGGATCAGGTGATCCGGCGGTCGCCAACAACGTCTGCGCAGGCACAGGAACGGCGGCAATCGCGACACCCGGGCTCTTCTATCCGGGTGTCGGCACAACGACATCGACAGCCCTTCCGGGCAGCGCTTCGTTGACCTTGCACGCCCTTCCGAAGTTACTGCCGTTCAGCTTCGCCCCCGGCGCCACCGGGGCCTGTGTCACAGGCGCATTCGATGTTGCCGCCAACGGCTTCGTGTCCGGCTGGTGCGGGCACTCCTGGGGAACGGGCATCACCACCACCGGCTACCGGTTCTCCTGGGTGAGCGTCGGCGGTTCCCTTGTCGTCACAGGTGGCCTGTTCGGCACGGTGAAGGCTGTTCCCGACGCCCTCTCCGGTCAGAGCTGTGCCACGGGTGCATTAGGGTTCATCATCGCTGGCGCTGTGGGCTTCATACACTGCAACATCCTCAAGAACAAATTAGACACATTAGCGTTCAGCTTCCCGGATCCCTTCTTCCAAACATTAACAACAGTGGCCGGCACAAGCTTCCACCTCACAGTCGCTGGTGGGAACTATCATGTCTGGCACAAGCTCTGCATCGGAACATTACCCGTCGTCTAGGAAAACGCAGCAAAAAGAGGCGGGGCCGTTCGCGGCCCCGCCTCTCTCGCGTCGAGAGCATGCCCACCTACGGGTGGTCGCTTGGCGGAGTCGCGCCTCACCAGAGGCCGTGGCCGTCGACCGTTCCTCGACGACACGGGGATTGAGCACGCGGCCTTCCTGTGGCTGGGTTCCTTTGACCGCCTAGGCGACTCAACATCGCCCACCGCCGAACTTCACCAGGACGACCGGGAATTGAACGCCGCGTATAGGCTCTTGCCGGGCCCAGATGTCCGTTCGTGCGGCGCCATGGAGTGTAGCGGCAGTGCAGATCGTGGCTACCACCTGAAGGACCCCCAGGTTGTTCTCACCGCCGCCGCCACGCCTGCGTACCTGATGCACTAGAGGCCATAATGGGTGACAGTTGGACGTTGAAATGTCGTCATGACGATTACCAGAGCCCAACGCCGGAAATTCATGAAATTGTCCAATGTTTGACACTATTCCTGGCGTCCCACGTATAGAAAGGTGAAGGCCTCGCAGCACAGGCTGTCACCCGGGGGGGACCCGGACGATTGCGGTAAGTGTCGAACCCGGCCTTCGCTTCGAACACTCGAGCGAAAGGAACACACAATGAGACGTCGTCTCGCCGCGCTGCTCGGGGCAGCGCTGGTCGCATCAACCCTGGGGGTCTTGGGGCCCGCAGAACCGGCGGTCGCGAACAATGTCTGCGCAGGCACAGGAACCGCAGCGATCGGAGCACCTGGGCTCTTCTATCCGGGTGTCGGCACAACGACATCGACAGCCCTTCCGGGCAGCGCTTCGTTGACCGTGCACGCCCTTCCGAAGTTACTGCCGTTCAGCTTCAGCGCTGGTGCCGTCGGTGCTTGTGTTACAGGTGCGTTCGGTCTCGCCGCTGGCGGCCTCGTGTCCGGCTGGTGCGGACACTCCTGGGGTTCGGGTGTCACCACCACCGGCTACGAGTTCGCCTGGGTGAGCGTCGGGGGGACACTGATCATCACAGGTGGATTGGTGGGTTCCGTCACCGCGGCTCCCGACGCGCTGTCTGGTCAAAGCTGTGCCACGGGAGCATTAGGGTTCATCATTGCTGGTGGTGTCGCCTTCGTACACTGCACGACGTTCAAGAACAAGTTAGATACATTAGTGACAGTGCCCGACCCGGTGCTGCACACATTAACAACCGTGGCCGGGACAACCGTCCACTTCACAATCCCCGGTGGCAATTACCACATCTGGCACCGACTCTGCATCGGAACATTACCCTAGGACACACGCAGGGAGGCGGGGCCGGTTTGCTGGTCCCGCCTCTCTTGCGGCGCTGTTCTTTCAATGCGAGCTGACGCGCGCGCTTGCCAACCCTTGGACCCGTCGGAGCAGGTCAAACAACGGCTCGAGCTTCGCTCAACAGTTGCGTCGAGCAGAGGACAGCGCGCGATGGTCAAGGCTCCGCACGAAAGCCGATAGAGGCGAGAGTCCATTCGCGCTGGGGTCGCCAAGCCGTGCCTTGTAGGGGCCTTCAGCACCGAGCTCGTTCGAGATGACGGCTGTTCAACGACATACAACTGGCGCGGCCGCCAAAGCCACAGTGTGCGGATCTGTTGCCCGCGGCCCACTTACGGCGTGGTGCGCCCCCGCTCGCTGACCTCGCCCCCGCCCTCCGAGGCGGGGCGTCGGCGCTCAGCCCCCGGCTGCGTCGTAACCCCGCGCCGTGGAGTCTCTCGGCTTCGGCGGCAACGCGACTCCACCGACTTGGGCGGCTGAACTGTCGCCCGTCGACACAACCACACGCGGGCAACTTCGGTGCGGACCATATAGGTCACCGCCTGCAAAAGTATGAGCTTGTTTCCTCACAGCTGGCACTTCTGTGTTTGACGCATCGATGCCATGGTGGGTGACAGGCTGGGGCCCCTCACTTACGTCATCATTGCCCGAGCTTTTAGCGACTTGGTCACAAAACTTGTTCGATGTTTGACACGATTCCGGGCGGCTTTCGTATAGAAAGGTGAAGGCCTCGCAGCACAATCTGTCACCCGGGGCGGGACCCGGACGACTGAGGCAAACGTCAAATCCGGCCTTCGCTTCGAACACTCGAGCGAAAGGAACACACAATGAGACGTCGTCTCGCCGCGCTGCTCGGGGCAGCGCTCGCAGCAACCACCGTGGGGGTCTTGGGGCCCGCAGAACCGGCGGTCGCCAGCACAGCCTGCGCAGGCACAGGAACCGCGGCAATCGGAACACCCGGGCTCTTCTATCCGGGTGTCGGCACAACGACATCGACAGCCCTGCCGGGCAGCGCCTCGTTGACGTTGCACGCCCTTCCGAAGTTACTGCCGTTCACATTCAGCGCGGGCGCCGTCTTTGCCTGCGTTGCAGGTGG
Source organism: Acidimicrobiales bacterium (assembly GCA_036260075.1). Taxonomy (GTDB): domain Bacteria; phylum Actinomycetota; class Acidimicrobiia; order Acidimicrobiales; family JAHWLA01; genus DATAAM01. The sequence goes on along the minus strand of DATAAM010000100.1, from coordinate 9,501 downwards.
GGCCGGTCTCTCCGCTGAGGGAATGGTATCGGGCTGGTGCGGACACTCCTGGGGTATGGGTATGACCACCACCGGCTACAGGTTCGCCTGGGTCAGCGTTGGGGGGACACTGATCATCACAGGGGGCTTGGTGGGTTCCGTCACCGCGGCTCCCGACGCGCTGTCTGGTCAGAGCTGTGCGACCGGAGCGTTAGGGTTCATCATCGCTGGTGGTGTCGCCTTCACACAGTGCAATGTCCTGAAGACAAAGAGCCAGACAACGCCGGGCGACGACACATGGTTAGTGCTGACAACAGGTGAGTTGCTTCATCAGTTAGTGACACCTGTTGCAGGGACAAACCTGCATTTTACAATCGCAGGCGGTAACTACCACGTCTGGTGGAAGGTCTGCGTGGGCACGACATTATAGCGGTCGGTATTGGGCAGGAGCGGATGCTCCTGCCCAATACAGGTTCACCTCTCGCAAGCGGTACGGAGGCTGGCTTGGCCAACTCCGTACCGCTTTGCATGCAATGAGCGGGATTGGAAAACGGGAGAGCCTGCCGACCGCGGTTGAAGGGCGTGACAAAGTCAACTGTGGCGGCGGCTCCACCGGGGCGACCGATGCTGATCCTCGATCGAGCCGGCTCGACGCACGGCCACCGGCCGCCCGGCGGTTCGCATGCTTCATGCGCGAAAGGCGACGGTCACGGGGCCGGCTGTCATGCGCACGGTCGACAGGACCCATGTCGCCCGGGGCGGGAAAGTTCGCGAAATTTTCCGACACGGCGGCGTCCCTCGGTCGTAGTTCCTATGGCTGGGGCGAACAGAGGAGAGCTGGATCGTGAACGGTGGACTCGGGGGGTCTGTGCCCATGCGTCGTGCACTCGGAGTGGTGGTGATCGTCCTTGCCCTGGTGGGGCTCGCCGGATGCGGCGGCGGGGGCGACAAGGCTGACGCAGCCAAGGCTGCCGGCACGTCGGACGAGACCACGACCACCGTCCCCGAGGCGGGCGAAACCGGGGCAAAGGGGACGAACGAGAAGGGCAAGGGCAAGAGCTCCGGCGCCACCACCACCTCCGCTCCCGCCGCCAAGGGGGGCGACAAGAAGGCGGCGACCGGCGCCACGACGTCCACCACCGTCAACCCCGTCGACGAGGCGTGGTTCGACAAGAAGTTCGAGATCAAGGTCCAGCTCAAGGAGACCTGCGTGCGCCCCGGCGCCACCCAGACAGTCACAGCCTGGGTGCCCGTCGGCTCCGGTGTCGGCTACGACACCACCTACTCGGACGGGAAGTCGGGGATCATGGAGGGCCACTACGGGGGCAACTCGGGTGGCTTCCCGCAGGACGACGGCACATACACCGACACGTTCACCGTGGCGGCCACCGCACCCAGCGGGCAGGCCGTGGTGTTAGTCCTCGCCTCCCATCAGGACGACGGGCTCGGTGAGGGCAGGGCCGTCTTCGCCGTGTCGGACGCGCTCGGACGGTGCGCCTGAGCCCTGGCCGTGTGGGGGCGGCGACCAAGCACACGGGGTCGAGGGGCAGTTCCAGGTTCGTGACGCAATCGCCAAGGGGGGCGTGTGGGCGTGCTGTCGACGCAGGGGGAATCGGGACCGATCGCCGGCCCGGACGGGTTCACGGAGCTGTACCTACGGTGGCGCCCTGACGTCGTGACGCTGTGCGGGCGGCTCCTCGGCCGCCACGCCGACGCCGAGGATGCCGCCCAGGACGCCTTCCTCCGGGCCTGGCTGGCCCGTGACCAGTACTCGTCGACCAAGCCCTTCTGGCCGTGGCTCTCGACCATCACCCGGCGGCTCTGCATCGACCGTCGCCGCCGGCAGGCGCCCGACCCCGTGGAGACCGCCGACCTCGAGGGCGACATCATCGTGACGACCCCCGAGCTGTCGGTGGTGGCGGGTGAGGAGCTCCAGGCCGTCCTGTCGGCGCTCACCGACCTCCGCGCCGCCGAGCGGCGGGCCCTCGTGCTGCGCGAGTTCGCCGGGTGGTCCTACCAGCAGATCGCCACCGTCGACGGAGTGACCGTGGAATCGGTGCGAGCGTCGATCAAGCGGGCCCGGGCCAACCTGCGCCGGGCGGTGCTGTCCTCGGACGGGTCAGCGACCCCCTGAGGCGGCCTGCACCGCCTCGTCCAGAGGCGAGTCGGCCGCGGTGGTGATGATCTCGAGGAGCAGCTGGCCTATCTCCACGCCGCGCCGAGTCGCCTGCGCCTCCAAGCGCCGCACTGTCACGTCGTCCAGGACGAGCTCCAGGGCGGCGGCATCCGCACTCGGGGGTCGACGGCTGCAGCTCACACCCTGTTTTACGTCTGATGGAGGCGGTCGTGTCATCCTCGGGCCGAAAATCCCGTCGCCCCGGCAGGAATGGCCCGTCCGAGCGGCGAACTGGGGACACTCGGGGGAAGTAACCCAACGGTACAGGGGGGACAAGGGGGGACCGTTTCGGGTGGCCGTTGTCCTGAAGATCCATCTCGAGCCTCTGCCTGAGGCCATGTGGGGGGCGGAACGCAAAGCTGCTGCGTTCGAGGAGCTCTACCGCCGCTGCTACCGACCGCTCGTCGACCTCTGCCGCCGCACCTTGTGCGGCCGGGGCGACGCCGAGGCCATCGCCCAGGAGGCCTTCGAGCGGGCCTGGACGTCCATAGACCGCTTCACCGACACCCGGCCGTTCTGGCCATGGGTGGCCACCATCGCCAAGCGGCTGTGCGTGGACCATCGCCGTCGCCTGGAGCGGGAGAACGCCCACCGGCACATCGAGGCCGAGTCGTGCCGGCACCGGGCGACGCCGCCCGACGAGACGGTCGAGGTCTGGGACGACTACCGCTCAGCCCGGCTCGCGCTCAAGGAGCTCAGGCCTTACGAGCAGCGCATCATCGAGCTGCGCGACGTGCAGGGGTGGTCCTACGACGAGATCGCCCGCTTGGAGGGCGTCACCGTCGAGGCGATCCGCGGCTCGCTGAAGCGGGCGCGGGCGTCGCTGCGGAAGTCGTTCGCCCGCCTGTAGCCCGCAGGCGGAACGCCGCGTACACGTCGAGCCGTTCGAGCAGCTGCTGCACCTGGCGGGCACGGCCCGGTACCGGGTGGGCCTCGAGGAACGCCCTGATGCGGGCGGCCGCCTCCGGCGTGTTGTGCACGAGGATGCCGTCGAGCATCCGGTCGACCAGCGGCTCGGGGAAGCGGGCGAGCACATCGTCCCAGCGCGCTTCGAGGAACGCCCACGCCTCGGCCCCGCCCGCCCGGTTGGCCAGCAGGAGGGAGACGAGGAAGGGGCCGTTCTGCGACCGCACCTCCTCGAGGGACAGGTTGAGGGTGCGCCGCACCAAGGCCACGTCTTCGAATCCGGCCAGCGCGTAGAGGTACCGCTGCTCCTCCTGTGGGGTGGCTGCGCCTCGCCACCGTCGCAGGTATTCGGCGTACTCCGCCTCGCCGCCCGCGTGGGCGGCCACGGCCACCGCCGCGCTCGCCACGTCGGGGTCGACAGCGGTGACGTCCCGCCCCAGGGCCTCGACCACCTCGGCCGCCCGCTCCCGGACCTCGGGGTCGGCGGCCAGGACGCCCAACGCCCGGATGAGCTGGGCCCGAAGCGTGCGGCGGGTCTCCGGCTCGCCCGGCTCGGCGGCCCACCCCAACCGCTCCAGCACCGGGCGGCACAACGTCGCAACCAGCGACCGCACCTCCTCCTTGTCCTCCGAGGGCAGCGAGCGCTCGAGGAGGTCCAGGCCGCCGAGGAGCACACTCCAGACGTTGGGGTTGTCCTCGTCGGCGGCGAGCAGGCGGGCCAGGTCGAGGAAGTCGTCGAGCGACGCCCGCCCGGCCAGGACCAGCGCCCACGTATCGTCCGCCAGCGTGTAGCGCTCCAGCGCGTCGAGTCCGCCGAGGCCGTCGAGCAGGCCCCGGAACAGGACGGGGTCGTACTGCACGCGGTACACGCCCCAGCCGCCCTCGTTGACCACCACCCAGTCGGGGCGGCCGCCGAGGGGGACGGTGGCCGACTCCTCGTCGAGCAGGAGCCGGCGGTGGACGACCTCTCCTCCCACGCCCGCCCGCAGCAGCACGGGGACCCGCCAGCGGGTCTCGTCGGTCGCCTCGCCCGCGAAGCGGAAGCGCTCTTGGCTCAGCACCACGCCGTCGTCGGCGGCGGCCACCGCCACCACCGGGTGGCCGCCTTGGAGGATCCACGAATCCATCGTGGCCCGGGCGGGCTCGCCGCTGGCCTCCTCGAGGGCGTCCCACAGGTCGGTGGTCTCGGTGTTGCCGTAGCTGTGACGGGCGATGTAGCGGGCGATCCCGCGGCGGAAGGCGTCCGGCCCCAGGTACTGCTCGAGCATGCGCAGCACCCCCGCCCCCTTCTGGTAGGTGAGGGGGTCGAACATCTCCTCCGCCTCGCTGGGCCGGGCCACCGGAAACTCGACCGGACGGGTGGAGGCGAGCGCGTCGATGGACAGCGCCGCGCCGCGCGTCGTGCCGAACGTGACCCAGCGGTGCCACTCGGGCCGGAAGGCGTCGACGCACAGCAGCTCCATGAAGGTGGCGAACGCCTCGTTCAGCCAGATCCCGTTCCACCAGCGCATGGTGACGAGGTCGCCGAACCACATGTGGGCCACCTCGTGAGCCACCACGTCGGCGATGCGCTCGAGCTCCACCCGCGAGGCGGTGGCGGTGTCGGTCAGGAGCAGCGTCTCGCGGAAGGTGACGGCGCCGAGGTTCTCCATGGCCCCCATGGCGAAGTCGGGGAGGGCGATGAGGTCGAGCTTGTCGGCCGGGTACGGCACGTCGAAGTACTCGGCGAAGAAGCGAAGCGAGTGGCCGGTGACCTCCACGGCGAACCCGGTGAGGTGCTCGGTGCCCGGCCGGCACACCGCTCGCACCGGCGTGCCCGCGGCGTCCTGCGGCGCGGTGGCGGCGAGCCGCCCCACCACGACCGCCACCAGGTAGGTGGACATGGGCATGGTGTCGGCGAAGCGGACCTGGCGCTTCCCGTTGCCGAGGTCGGAGTCCTCCACGACGGCGCCGTTGGACACGGCGGTGAGGCCTTCGTCGACGATCAAGGTGACGGAGAAGACGGCCTTGCGGTCGGGCTCGTCCCAGCACGGGAACACGCGGCGGGCGTCGGTGGGTTCGAGCTGGGTGGCGGCGATGACGTGCTCGGTGCCGTCGTCGGCGGCGTATGTGCTGCGGTACCAGCCGCGCAGCCGGTCGTTGATCGCTCCCGTGAACGTGAGGTGGAGGAACCAGGTCCCGGGGTCGACGGGGCCGTCGAGCGCGACGACGGCGCGCTCGTTCTCGGTGTCGAGCGTGACCGTGCCGGCCACCCCCCGTCCGTCCTCCGCCACCAGCTCGGCGGAGAGGATGTCGAGGTCGAGCGCGTTGAGGACGATCTCGGCGGTCGGTTCGTGGACGACGAGCTCGACCCGCTCCTCGCCGGCGAACGAGCTGTCGGCCAGGTCGGGCGTGAGCGTCAGCTCGTAACGACGGGGTTCGACGGTGCGCGGCAGGCGGTAGGGAGCGTCGGCGGGCACGACCGTCGACGCTAGCGTCCGCCGCATGGAGCCCGAGACGGACGTGGTGGCCGTGGGCAGCGCCATCGTCGACGTGATCGCCCAGGCAACCGACGCCGACCTGCGCCGCCACGACTTGGTGAAGGGGACGATGGCGCTGATCGACGCCGAGCAGGCCGAGCGGCTGTACGCCGACATGGGGCCGGCCGTCGAGGTGTCGGGCGGCTCGGCCGCCAACACCGTGGCCGGCGTCGCCTCCTTCGGGGGCCGGGCCGCCTTCGTGGGCAAGGTCCGCGACGACCAGCTCGGCACCGTGTTCGCCCACGACATCCGCTCGGTGGGCGTCACCTTCGCCACCCCGCCCGCCGCCGAGGGGCCGCCGACGGCCCGCTGCCTGGTCTTCGTCACGCCCGACGCCCAGCGCACGATGTGCACGTACCTGGGCGCCGCCACCGGCTTGTCGCCGGACGACGTGGACGTCGACCTCCTGTCGGCGGCCCGCATCACCTACCTGGAGGGCTACCTGTGGGACCCGCCGGAGGCCATCGACGCGCTGCGCCGGGCGATCGCCGTGGCGCACGCCGCCCGCCGACGGGTGGCGTTCACGCTGTCCGATCCGTTCTGCGTCGACCGCCACCGGGCCGAGTTCGGGGAGCTGGTGGAGCGCGAGGTCGACGTGCTGTTCGCCAACGAGATCGAGATCATGTCGCTGTTCGAGACCGACGACTTCCACAAGGCCGTCGACGCCGTGCGGGCTCTGTGCGAGGTGGCGGCGGTGACGCGCAGCGAACAGGGATCCGTGGTCGTGGCGGGCGGCGAGACGTTGACGGTGCCCGCCGTGCCGGTGGCACGGGTGCTCGACACCACGGGGGCGGGCGACCTCTACGCCGCCGGGTTCCTGTTCGGCCTGGCCCGCGGCTACGAGCTGCGGCGCTGCGCCGAGCTGGGCAGCGTGGCGGCGGCCGAGGTCATCTCGCATCTCGGCGCCCGGCCGCACGTGCCGCTGTCGCACCTCCTCTAGCCACCTTCGTCGTCGTCCTCCGGAGGCAGGAACTCGAAGCCGAGGTCGGCCAGGCGCACGAGTGCCGAGGCCAGCCAGGGCCCGAGCGGCTCGAAGACCGCCTGGAGGTCGTCGGCCGTCTTCAGGGCGTCCTCCTCGAGGAAGACGGACCCCACCCGCTCGACGGTGACGGCGAAGCGTCCCGCGTGCTCCTCCACGACGGGCGCCGCCTCGCCGAACGGGTCGTCGCCCATGGCGGGGCCCGTGCCCACCGCCTCGGCCACGCGGGAGGGGTCGGGGCGGTGGGCCAGGTCGCGGACGGCGAGCACGACCTCCACGTCGACGGCGGGCGGCTCCTCGTCCTCCAGGCCTGTGACCTGGTTGCGGAAGGCGGTCTGGCTCCACGTCGACCAGCCCAGGGTGATCTCGGCGGTGATGTGCGGGGCCTCGCCTTCGCCCGGCAACGCGTACGTCGTCTCCCACGCGAGGTCGCCGAGGAGCAGGTCCATCGTCAGGGAGTCCTCGGCGAGCCGGCGCTCGAGGAGCGATCTCTCGAGTGTGGCCCGCACCGCCGCGATGACGTCGAGGAACGCGTGGTCGAGCATCGTGGGCGAGGCTAGCGTCCGCCTCTGTGGCCAACCCCTGGCTCGAACGGCGGGTCCTGAACTACGCCCACCAGGGCGGGGCGCGCGAAGGACCGTCGAGCACGCTGGTGGCGATGCAGCGGGCGGTCGACGCCGGGGCGCACGCCCTGGAGCTCGACGTGCACTGCACCGCCGACGGCCGCCTGGTGGTGTGCCACGACAGCACCGTCGACCGCACGACCGACGGTTCCGGCCGGATCGCCGACCTCACGCTGGCCGAGGTGCGGGCGCTCGACAACGCGCACTGGTGGCGGCCCGGCGAGGTGGTCGACCACGTGAGCGGTCCGTGGCCGTTGCGGGGGCAGGGCCACGGCATCCCCACCGTGGAGGAGGTGCTGGAGGCGTTCCCCGGCACCTACCTGAACTTCGACCTGAAGGAGCCGGGCTACGAGGCGTTGCTCGCCGCCGTGCTGCGGGAGCACGGGCGCACCGAGGACGTGATCGTGGCGTCGTTCGACGACGAGGTGACCGCGCGGTTTCGGGAGGCGGCCCCCGAGATCGGCACGTCGGCGGCGACGAAGGAGACGGCCGAGTTCTTCTACGGACGGCGGCCGGACGCGGTGCCGTACGTGGCGCTCCAGGTGCCGCCCACCTACGGCGACACCGTCATCGTCGACGCTCCCTTCGTGGAGGCGGCGCACGAGGCAGGGGTCGCCGTGCACGTGTGGACGATCGACGAGCCCGCGGAGATGGCGCGCCTCCTGGCCTTGGGCGTCGACGGGATCATGACCGACAGGCCGTCGGTGCTGGCGTCGGTGCTAGGGACGCAGGCCGCGGGCGGACGGGCCGCTGCCCCGTAGCGGGGCGGCCAGCTCGGCGAACTCGCACAGCAGCGGGCGGGTGTCGCGGGGGTCGACGATCTCCTCGACCATGAAGGCCTCGGCCGTGCGGAAGGGCGACCGCACGAGGTCGAGCCGGGCCTGGAGCTCGGCCCGGAGCGCCTCGGGGTCGTCGGCGGCCTCGAGCTGTGCCTTGTACGCCGCCTCGATGCCGCCCTCCACCGGCAGCGACCCCCAGTCCCCCGACGGCCAGGCGTAGCGGTAGGAGAGCCGGGAGGCGTTCCGGTGGGCGGCGCCCGCCACGCCGAAGACCCGCCGGAGGATGACCGAGCACCACGGCACCGACGCTTGGTAGACGGCGGCCAGGGCCCGGGCGCCCGCCCGGATCGTGCCCTGCTTCTCCGCGTTCGTGCCGATGACGAAGCCGGGCTGGTCGACCAGGTGCACCACCGGGAGGTGGAAGGTGTCGGCCAGGTCGACGAAGCGGGCCACCTTCTCCGATGCCGCCGCCGTCCACCCGCCGCCGTAGTGGTAGGGGTCGCTCGCCAGCACCGCCACGGGCCAGCCGTCGAGGCGGGCCAGCCCGGTGACGGCCGAACGGCCCCACAGCGGGCCCAGCTCGAAGAACGAGCCGCGGTCGACGACCGCCTCCACGATCGGGCGGACCTTGTAGGCGCTGCGGCGGTTGCGGGGGACGGCGCCGATCAGCCAGTCGTGCCGGCGGTCGGGATCGTCGGTGCGGGGCCCTCGGGGCGGCGCCTCGTGGGCCGACGACGGCAGGTACGAGAGGAAGCGGCGGGCGAGGTCGAAGGCGTCCTGCTCGCTGTCGGCCACGGCGTCGACCACGCCGTTGTGGCCGTGGACGTCGGCCCCGCCCAGCGCCTCCTTGTCCACCTCTTCGCCGAGGCGGGCCACCACGGGCGGCCCGGCCACGAACACCTGGGAGGTGCCGCGCACCATGGCGGAGAAGTGGCTGCTGACCACCCGGGCGGCACCCAGGCCCGCCACCGAGCCCAGGGCCAGGCTCACGACCGGGACGGTGGCCAGGTTGGCGACCACCCACTCCCACCCGGGGTTGAACGGCACGTACGTGCGGCCCATGGTCTCCAGCGACCTCACCGAGCCGCCGCCTCCGCTGCCGTCGACCAGCCGGACGATCGGCAGGCGAAGCTCGTTGGCCATCTGCTCGGCCATGACCTGCTTCTGCCAGATGGAGGCGTCGGCGGCCCCGCCCCGCACGGTGAAGTCGTCGCCGCCGACGACGACGGGGCGGCCGTCGATGCGGCCCCGTCCCATCACGAAGTTGGCGGGGGAGAAGTCGACGAGCTCGGCGCCCTCGTACGTGGCCCGGCCCGCCAGCGCCCCGATCTCGTGGAACGTGCCCGCGTCGAGCAGGCCGTCGATCCGCTCGCGGACGGTGAGCTTGCCCGCCGCGTGCTGGCGCTCGACCTTGTCGGGGCCGCCCATGCGGCGGGCCAGCTCCTCGCGCCGGCGGAGCTCGTCGACCTCGGGCTGCCAGGTGCCGTCGGTCATGCCGTCTCGGGCGTTCTGGGGGAGGGATCCCGGCGCATGCGCCGGG
>DATAAM010000099.1:0-3826 GCA_036260075.1 Acidimicrobiales bacterium | reverse complement strand
GTCCAGCCCTCGTGGGCCACCTCGTCGCCCTCGGCAGGGATGCGGCCGAAGCGGGTGAACAGGAACCCGCCCAGCGTCACGTAGTCGCCGTCGGGCACGGCCACGCCCACCTCCTCCCGCAGCCGGTCGACCGGGCACGCCCCGTCGACCAACCACCGCTCGGCGTCGACCCGCACGATGTCGTCCTCCTCGTCCCGGTCGAACTCGTCGGGCAGCTCGCCCACGAGCTCGGAGACCAGGTCCTTCACCGTCAGCACGCCTTCGACGCCTCCGTGCTCGTCGATGACCACGGCGAAGGCGTTGCGACCCCGTCGCATCTCCTGCAACACGTCGAGGACCGGCCGGTGCTCGGGCACCAGGAACGGCTTGCGCAGCCGCACGTCGCCGCTGCGGAACAGGTCCTTCACGTACAGCACGCCGAGCAACGAGTCCAGGTCGTCCTCGTACACCGGGAAGCGCGAGTGCCCCGACTGCTTCACCGCTCGGGCGACGTCGTCGGCCGTGACCGGCGCCCGCAGCGCCACAACGTCGACCCGGGGCGTCATCACCTCCCGGGCCGTGGTGTCGGGCAGCCGCTCGAGGGCGCGCAGGATCGACTGCTCGTGCTCCCCCGGCCCGGACGTGGCTATCCCTCCGCCGCCCGGGCCACCACCGGCTGCGGCTGGTACGAGTCGTCGTAGTACGTGCCGCCCTCCAAGAGCGCGGTGGCGGCCTTGCGCAGCCGGATCGGGTCGAGCGGCTTCACCAGCCATCCCTCGGCGTCGGACCGCCGCGCCAGGAACACGTCGGGCCGCCGGTCGACCAGCACCAGCACGGGCACGTGGTCGAGCCGGTCGGCGCTCTCCTCCAGCCGCAGCTCCAACGTGACCGCGATCGCCCCCATGTTGCCGATCTGGAAGTCGAGGATGAGCAGGTCGGGCTCGGCGTCCTCCACGGCCGCGACCACCGCCGCCCCGCTGTCGACCTCCCGGATCGACACGTCGGGCAGCCCCGAGAGCACCGATCGCACCTCCTCCCGGACCCAGGGAGCGTCGGCGGCGATGAGCACGTCGGGCACGGCCGCAGGGTACTGCCGTCTCTCGGCTGGGTACCATCCTTGGGCCCTGACCGCCCGCGGGCGGCCCCCGAGGAGGACAAGGTTGCTCGACATCCAGACTGACCAGGCCGATGGGTACACCATCTGCCGGCCGGTCGGTGAGCTCGATGCGTTCACCGTCAGCCAGTTCCGCCAGGCCTTGGCCGAGCTGGCCACCAACCCCCGGCTCCTGATCGACATGTCGGGGGTGCCCTTCGTCGACTCCGCCGGCCTCGGCGCCCTCATCGGCGGCATCCGCCGGGCCCGGGAGCTGGGCGGCGACGTGGCGGTCGCGTGCAACCGCCCCACCCTCACCCGCCTCCTGCGCACCACCGGCTTCGACCGCATCGTGACCGTGGCCGAGACCGTGGAGGACGCCGCCGCCGCCCTCATGGCGGGCGACTCCGCCTAACCCTCGGCCTTCGGCACCTGCACCACGCAGAACTCGTTGCCCTCGGGGTCGGTCACGACCCACCAGCGGATCGGCCCGTTCTCGTGTTCGGCCACCCGCTGCCCGCCTGCCGCCTCCACCTCGGCGGCGGCCGCCTCCCGGTCCTCCACGTAGAGGTCGATGTGCACGCGGTTCTTGCCCACCCGGGGCTCGGGCACCTTCTGAAGGAACAGCTTGGTGCGGCCCATGTGCTCCGGGTCGCCCAGGAAGGCGAACGACTCGTCGCCCCCCAGCTCCCGGAACCCGGTGAGCCGCATCCAGAACGCCTTCATGGCGTCGAGGTCGTTGCAGTCGATGGCGACGTTCCCGATTCTCATGCGAACAGGTGCTCCCCCACTCGTCGAAGGCCGTCGAGGTCGTGCACGTCGGCGGCCAGGAACGGCACCCGGGCCACCGGCGCAGGCGCCACTCTGTCCGCCAGCTCGGCGAAGTGCGACTCCTCCCGCTCGGCCACCTGCCGGAAGTCGGCCAGGTTGGCGTAGAAGGCGCCCACGGGCGACGGGCCTGCCCGGGCCCACGCCGCCTCCGCCGAACCCTCGCCGAACCGGGGGTGCAGCCGGTTGACCACCAGCGCGTCGACCGCGATCCCCGACTCCCCCAGCTTGGCGGCGAAGAACAACGCCTCCTCCACCGCGTCGTGCCGGGGCGACGCCACCAACACGAAGGCGGTGCGCTCGTCCGACAGCAGCGCCAGCACGCGCTGGGCCCGGTTGCGGAACCCCTCCTCCATGCCCTCGAAGGCCTGGAAGAAGGCGACCGCGTCGGCCACCACCTCGCCGCCCACCACCTTGGACAGCGTGCGCAGGAACGCCTGCGTCACCCCGCTCACCGCCCGCATGTACGCCCGCGTCGGCATCATCAGCAGGCGGAACACCCGGTTGTCGAGGAACCGGGTCAGCCGCCGCGGCGCGTCCAGGAAGTCGAGCGCGTTCCTCGTCGGCGGCGTGTCGACCACGATCAGGTCGAACCGGCTCTGCTCGTGGAGCTCGTGCAGCTTCTCCATGGCCATGTACTCCTGCGTGCCCGACAGGGCGCCTGCGATGTTGCGGTACAGGCGGTTGCGCAGGATGCCCTCGGCCTGCTCCGGCGTGGCCGCGTAGCGCGTGACCAGCGAGTCGAACGTCGACTTGGTGTCGAGCATGAGCGCCCACAGCTCGCCCGGCCAGTCGCCCTCGATGCGGCCGGGCTCGTTGGTGAGCCGCTCGAGCCCCAATGCGTCGGCCAGGCGCTTGGCCGGGTCGATGGTGACGACGCACGCACGCCGCCCTCGACGGGCGCCCTCCACCGCCAGCGCGGCGGCGGTGGTGGTCTTGCCGACGCCGCCCGACCCGCAGCACACGACGACGGCGCGCTCCTCGACCAAGTCGATCACAGCGCCGCCACCTCCTTGGCCAGTGCGTCGGCCAGCACGTCGACGTCCTCGGGACCGACCTCGGTGGTGAACAGGTACGGCAGGCGCAGCTGCGGCAGGGGCAGGGCGGCGGCCAGCCGTTGCACCTGCTCGGCCTGCAAGGCGGTGCGGGCAAGCCGGAAGCGGGCGGCGGCCCGCAGGGCGTCGGCGTCCTCGGGCGGGAGGTCGACGTCGGCGTCGAGCCCGCGCCGCTCCGGGTACAGGCCGTTCACGACGACCGGCCCCAGCGTCACCCCCACCCGGTCCTCGAGCTTGAACGCCGTCTCCACCACCTCGTTGACCGGCGTCTCCTCCGGCAGCGTGACGAGGACGACCTGGCAGCGGGCCGGGTCCTTCAGCATCTCGAGCACGTCGAGCGCCTGGGCCCGGATCGGCCCCACCCGCACGGCGTCGAGGAGCCCCGAGGCGCTGGTGAGGAACGTGACGGCGTGGCCCGCAGCGGGCGCGTCCACGACGATGAGGTCGGCGGCGGCCGCTCGTTCGAGCTGCTTCACCTTGCCCAGCACGAGGATGTCCTTGATCCCCGGCGCGGCGGTGGCGACCACGTCGACGGCGCCGGTCTTGATCAGTCGCTTGGAGATGCGGCGCAGGCCGTGGTCCTCCAGGTACTCCACCAGCGCGTCATCCGGCGTCAGCGTGCGGGCCCGCACCCCTTCGGCCAGCGTCACCTCCTCGTAGGTGAGGGGGTCGGCCCGGCCGAACGCGCCGCCGAGGCCGCTCTTGCCCTCGAGCTCCACGATGAGCGCCGTCAGCCCCGCCCGCGCGGCCATGCGGGCCACCGCGGCGGTGACCGTCGTCTTGCCGACGCCGCCCTTCCCGGCGACGATGAGCACGCGGGTCTGGGTGCAGAACCCGGCCGCATCCATCCGAATGCGCAGACTACTCACCG
>DATAAM010000098.1:0-12471 GCA_036260075.1 Acidimicrobiales bacterium | reverse complement strand
ACACCGAGACCTACTTCCGCCACATGGACGCCGTGCTCGACGAGCGGCCGCAGCTCACCATGGACGACGGCTGCGACCTCGTGTCCCGGCTGCACTCGCAGCGCGCCGACCAGGTGGCCGACGTGATCGCGGGCACCGAGGAGACCACCACCGGCGTCATCCGGCTGCGGGCCATGCAGGCCGACGGTGCCCTGCGGTACCCGATCGTGGCCGTCAACGACGCCGACACCAAGCACATGTTCGACAACCGCTACGGCACGGGGCAGTCGACGCTCGACGGCATCATCCGGGCCACCAACGTGCTGCTGGCGGGCAAGAAGGTCGTGGTCGCGGGCTACGGCTACTGCGGCAAGGGAGTGGCGTCGCGGGCGCGGGGGCTCGGCGCCCAGGTCTACGTCACCGAGATCGACCCGTTGCGCGCGCTCGAAGCGGTGATGGACGGCTTCCGGGTGGTGTCGATGGACGAGGCCGCTCGCGAGGGCGAGGTGTTCGTCACGGTGACGGGCAACCGCGACGTGCTGCGCAAGCAGCACTTCGACGTGATGAAGGACGGCGCCATCCTCGCCAACTCCGGCCACTTCGACATCGAGATCGACCTGAAGACGCTGGGCGAGATGGCGGGCGTCGAGCGCCGGCGCGAGGTGCGGCCGTTCGTGGAGGAGTTCCTGCTCGACGGCGATCGGCGAGTGCTCGTCGTGGCGGAGGGGCGCCTCGTCAACCTCGGCGCCGCCGAGGGCCACCCCGCCGAGGTCATGGACATGAGCTTCGCCAACCAGGCGCTGGCCGCAGAGTGGGCGCTGAAGGAGGGCTCGTCGCTCCAGCCGCAGGTGTACGACGTGCCGTCCGAGATCGACCGCGAGATCGCCCGCTTGAAGCTGGAGACCATGGGGGTGGAGGTCGACCGCCTCACCCCCGAGCAGGAGGCGTACCTCAACTCGTGGACGGTGGGCACCTGAGCGTCATCCGGGCCACGTTCCAGCTCGAGCCGCACGGCTCGGCCGAGGCGCTGGCGATCGAGGAGTCCCTCGGCATGAACGACGGCCCCGGCTTCGTCCGGGGCCGTGTCGCGTCCGAGGCGGGCGGCGTGGCGGTGCTGGAGTTCCCCGCTGCCAACTGGGGCCGCAACGTGCCGATGCTGGTGTCCGCGCTGGTGGCAGGGGAGGGCGTGGAGACGCGGGCGTTCACGCGGTGCCGGCTCGTCGGCTTGGAGCTGCCCGCGGGGTGGCTGCCGGGCCCCGCGTTCGGTGCCGTCCCCGGACGGCAGGTCGGCGTCATCGTGAAGCCCTCGCTCGGCCTGTCGCCGTCGGAGGTGGCGGCGGTGGCGGCCGCGGCGGCCCGGGGCGGTGCCCGGCTGGTGAAGGACGACGAGCTCATGGGCGACCCCCATTGGTGCCCGCTGCTCGACCGGGTCAAGGCGGTGGCCGACGTGCTGCCGCCCGAGGTCGTCTACTGCGTCAACGTGACGGGCCCGACGGCCTCCCTCCTCGATCGGGCCGCCGCCGCGGTGGAGGCGGGCGCCACCGGGCTCATGGTCAATGCCTTCGCGCAAGGCCTCGACTCGGTGCTGACGCTTCGCGAGGCCGGCTTCGGCGTGCCGATCCTGGCTCATCGAGTGGGGTCGGGCCCGTGGGCCCGCAACGACCGCTTCGGAGTCTCGGGGGCCGTGCTGGCGGCGCTGCTGCGGCAGTGCGGCTCCGACTACGTGCTCGTCGGCGCGTTCGACGGGAAGCTGTTCGACTCCGACGACGACGTGCGCGCCCAGATCGACGCCGCCCGTCCTGCCACGGTGGTGCTGGGCGGCGGCATCGGGCCCGACAACGCCAAGGTGCAGGCCGACCGTGCAGGCGGCGAGGGGATCGTGCTGCTGCTCGGCTCCCGGGCGTATGCCGCCGACGGCGGCATCGAGGCGTCGGTACGGGCCACGGTGGCGGCGCTGCCGTGACGACGATCCCGCCCACGATCGAGTGGCGCGGCGACCACGTGCGGATCGTCGACCAGCGCCGGCTGCCGGAGGAGCTGGCGTTCCTGGAGCTGCGGTCGGTGGAGGAGGTGTGCGACGCCATCGCCACGCTGGCTGTGCGGGGCGCGCCCGCCCTGGGGGCGGCGGGGGCCATGGGCGTGGCGCTGGCGGCGGTCCGGGGCGAGGACGTGGCGGCGGCGTGCGAGCGGCTGGTGGCCGTTCGCCCGACCGCGGTGAACCTGGCCTGGGGGGCGCGCCGGGCGGCGGCGGCCGTCGACCCGGTCGCCGAGGCCGTGCTGGTCGCCGAGGAGGACGTGGCCCGCAACCGCCGCCTCGGAGCCTTGGGCGCCCCGCTGGTGCCGGAGGGCGGCCGGGTGCTCACCCACTGCAACGCGGGCGCGCTGGCGTGCGTGGGCTACGGCACCGCGGTGGGCGTCATCCGGGCCGCGGCCGAGGCCGGGCGTTTGCGGCACGTCTGGGTCGACGAGACCCGTCCGGTGTTGCAGGGCGCCCGGCTCACCGCCTGGGAGCTCGACCGGCTGGGCATCCCGGCCACGCTGGTGCCCGACGTGGCGGCGGGCGCCCTCATGGCCGACGGCGAGGTCGACTGCGTGGTGGTGGGCGCCGACCGGATCGCCGCCAACGGCGACGTGGCCAACAAGATCGGCACCTACTCGTTGGCCGTGCTCGCTCGGCACCACGGCGTGCCGTTCTACGTGGCGGCGCCCACCTCGACCGTCGATCTTGCCTGCCCGTCGGGCGCCGACATCCCGGTCGAGCGCCGTGGCCCCGAGGAGGTCGTGTCGGTCGGCGGCAGGCGGATCGCGCCGGAGGGCGTGGCCGTGGAGAACCGCGCCTTCGACGTCACGCCCGCCGGGCTGGTGACGGCTGTCGTCACCGAAGAGGGCGTGGCCTCGCCTCCGAGCGAGGCGACCCTGCGACCCCTGGTGGAGGCCGCCGCCGGCCCCTGATGCGTTTTCTCCGCAAATACGGGTCCCTGGCGCCGGATCTGCGAAGAAAATGACTGTCACACCCCCTCGTCATGCTGGGTGCATGCCGTTGTGGTTCCTCACCCTGCTCCTCGCTGCCGCCGTCGTGCTGTGGCCGCTCCTGCTTCCCCCGGCGTGCGCGGCGTGCGGTGCCCGGGGGCGATCGCCGTGCCCCGACTGCGAGGCGGCGGTCCGGCCCCCGCCCCCGCTGCCCCCGCCTCCGGGGGTCGACCGGCTGGTGGCCGCACTGGCCTACGAGGACGAGGGCCGCGAGCTGGTCGCCCGCCTCAAGTACCGCAACGCCCGGTCGTCGTTGCCGTGGCTGGCCGAGCGCCTCGCTGCGCTCGTCGACCCCGGCGACGTCGACCTCGTCACCTGGCTGCCGACCAGCGGGCGGCGACGACGACGGCGGGGGTTCGACCAGAGCGAGCTGCTGGCCCGGGCGCTGGCGCGACGGCTGCACCTGCCGTGCGCGCCGCTGCTCCGACGCGGGCCGGGCCCACCGCAGACCGGGCGCCCCCTGGCCGAGCGCCGCCGTCGGCCCCCGGTGACGGCGTCGGTGCCACGCGCCCCGGCGCGGGTGCTCGTGGTCGACGACGTCTGCACCAGCGGTGCATCGCTGGCTGCTGCAGCGGCAGCCCTCCGCGGGCGCGGGGCCCGGTCGGTGCTGGCCGTCACCGCGGCGCGGGCCCTGCCGCGGGGTGGTTTGTGATTCGACCACTCAAGGTGGTCGACCGCGGGACCGATCACACATTTCAGTGAGTGGTGCAGGACATTCCCGACGAAACCGGCCGGAGGCCGTCCCCATGCAACAGCTTCGTGAGCGGCTCTCCGACGAGGTTGTGGACGACGTGCTGGCCGTCCCCCAGGTACGGCCCGAGGTCGTGGCGCGGGCTCGTGCGTTGCTGCACACCACCCGCTGGTGCCGGCCCGAGGAGATCGCCTCCGAGCTGGTCGAGTGCTACGTCGGCCGCCGCCTGCCCTGACCGCCCCGCCACAAGCCCCTGTCGCCCCCGGGTGATCGGCGCGTACACTGCCGCATGGGCCGCGTGCGGGTCTGTGGTTGCAAGTCGATGCCAGTCGCAGGCGAAACGACCCACGTAAGGCAACCCGTGGTTGCTGAGCATGGTGCGGCTTAGAGGTAAGCCCTGCCCGGTGGCGCGCCGAACGGCGGCGCGGATCGGAGAAGGGGCGACGCGCGTCAGTTGCGACGCCGCTGGGGCCGGGTCGTCCGGCCGCCGGCGTCCGACGCGCCACCCCCTCGGCAGGCGAGTGTGGGGTCAAAGACCAGGTCAGCCGCACGCGGCCCTGTCACACCCACGCAGGATCCGGAGGAGGACTGCCTCGTGGACATTGCCATCCGTGGTCGGAACGTCGAGGTGCCGGAGTCGATGCGGGCGGTCGTCGCCGAGAAGGTGACGCGTGCGGCCCGCATGTTCGACGGCATGGATCGCGCCGAGGTGCACCTGAGCGAAGAGCGCAACCCTCGGATCGCCGACAAGGACGCGTGCGAGGTGGCCATGACAGGCCACGGTCGCACCCTGCGAGCCCGGGCCACCGGCCCGGACGTAGCCACCGCCGTCGATCGGGCGGTGGACAAGCTCACCCATCGGATGGAGAAGGTCAAGGGCAAGCTGATCGGCAGATCCCATCCCCGCCGGAACGGGTCACTAGACTCCTCGCCCGTTGGGACGAGGGAGGACTAGCCCGAATCCTTCAGTCGGTACGATCCCTGTCGATCAGGGGGAGGCCACTGTCGGGGCGCGCGTCCTCGACCCGCAGGCCCGCATGGCGAGCACAAGGGGAGAGTTCGGGTGACCGTGACCGACGAGCAGGACCAGCGCACGCAAGGCGAGGTCATCCGCGTTCTCATCGCGGACGACCAGGCGCTCTTCCGACGGGGGCTCTACGTCGTGCTCGGCACCGAGGACGGCATCGAGGTCGTCGCGGAGGCCGAGAACGGGGAGGAGGCCATCGACAAGGCGCGTGAGCTGGCGCCCGACGTGGTGCTCATGGACGTCCGCATGCCCCGCGTCAACGGCATCGAGGCGGCCCGCCAGATCCGTGGCGACGTCCCCACCACCAAGATCCTCATGCTCACCGTCAGCGACGAGGAGGACGACCTCTACGAGGCCATCAAGGCGGGCGCCAACGGCTATCTCCTGAAGGAGATCTCCGTCGAGGAGGTGGCCGAGGCCATCAGGGCCGTCACCCAGGGCCAGAGCCTGATCTCGCCGTCGATGGCGTCCAAGCTGCTCAACGAGTTCAACGCCTTGGTGAAGCGGGCGGAGGAGAAGCAGCAGTTCCCGGCGCCCGCCCTCACCGCCCGGGAGGTGGAGGTCCTCCGCCTGGTGGCCAAGGGCATGAGCAACCGCGAGATCGCCGAGGAGCTGTACATCTCGGAGAACACGGTCAAGAACCACGTACGCAACATCCTGGAGAAGCTCCACCTCCACAATCGGATGGAGGCCGTGATCTACGCCGTGCGCGAGCGCCTACTCGACATCCGCGAAGACTGACACGCGTTCAGTCGGCCAACAGCCAAGCCAGCCGATCGCTATGGAGGAAGCCGGTGAATTCGGTTGTGACGAGCACGACCTTCGTGGTGTTGTCGAGCACCACTCCCCAGAGACGCTCGCGGATGGCCTCCGCCTCACGGTCCGCCTCTGGCCCGCCAGTGACGATGACTGCCTTGGCGCCGCTGGCGAGTCGGTCCATCAGACCGACGAAGTGCTGGTCGACGGCTCGCCAGCCGACGATGAGGAGTTTCGACACGCGTCCCTGCAACCGACCGAATTGCTGTTCCTGCTCGTCGGGCCAGACGAGGACGGATTTCCCGTCGACCGGAAGCGCGAGAGCGGGCACGCCTGGCGGACGCGTGTAGTCGGAAAACGGTGATGTGGGCAACGGAACGATCGGCGTCAACTCCGGGTTCTGGGTCATGAGTTCGATCGCCTGTTGTGCGCGCGAGTTGGCATGGACTGCTTCGTGGTTGTGGATCAACTGTTCCCACAGCACTGAGCCATGGGGCTTCAGGAGACTTACCGGGCCGTACGAACAGTGGTGGTTGAGATCGTGGGGGTCGAAGCCCCAGACAGCTGTGCATGCCGATTCGAGAATGAAGTCGTAGTTGAACGACGTCAGGCAGACGTGAGCGTTCCGGCTGGACGCCCATGTGTGAAGGTTCCGTACCAGAGCCACGTGGTTGGTCCTGCCGCCGCCGATTGACGGCGAGCGCATGAGTTCCGAACAGGCCCAGAGCAAGTCTCGGAGGTAGAACCGGAAGGCAGCCAGATGCCGATTCGTCTGGCGATCCACCGCCGTGAGCTCCTGGTACTCCCCGAGGGCTCGTTCCAACGAGATCGTTCGGGAGTCTTCACCGGCCTCCATCCGTCGTTGCACGGCATCGGCGACTGGTAGTGCGGCTTGGTACCGACCGAGAATGGCCGCTGCGTAGTCACCGGGCCGAAGTAGCTCCTGCGTCAACGGAGGGCGTGCCTGCGCATACTGCGTCGCACCGACATGTGAGCTGCTGGGGGGAAGGACATGTGCCGTCGCTGAGGGCTCGAAGGGAAGACAACCGTGGGAAGCGCCGGCGCCGAAGACGGCAAGGAGCACCGGGCGGTCAGGCTCGGCCACGAGGCGCACGGTACCCGGAGGCGGAATCGGCCGCTCAACGGGCCATTCCGCCTCCGGCTGCGCTGCCCGATGTGCGGCAGCGTGCCGGGTGACCGGGACCTCGGGCGAGTCGTCCTCCCCGGTGCCCGTACAGCAGCCCGCCCGCTACCCTGACCCGATGCCCGGTCGCCCGACCGGGCGCCAGGGGGGCACCGGTAGCATGGGGGCGACATGAGCGTTCTGAGCAAGATCCTGCGTGCGGGCGAGGGCCGGAAGGTCAAGCGCCTGGCGGAGATCGTCCCCGACATCAACGCCATCGAGCCCGAGATGCAGGCGCTCTCCGACGACGCGCTCAAGCACAAGACCGTCGAGTTCCGGGAGCGCCTCGCCAACGGCGAGGACCTCAACGAGCTGCTGATCGAGGCGTTCGCCGTGGTGCGCGAGGCGGCCAAGCGGGTGATCGGCCAGCGGCACTACGACGTGCAGATGATGGGCGGCGCCGCCCTCCACTTCGGCTGGATCGCGGAGATGAAGACCGGCGAGGGCAAGACGCTCGTGTCCACCCTGCCCGTGTACCTCAACGGCCTCACCGGTCGGGGCGTGCACGTCGTCACCGTCAACGACTACCTGGCCCGGCGCGACGCCGAGTGGATGGGCCGCATCCACCGCTGGCTGGGCCTCACCGTCGGCCTCGTGGTGCCCGACGTCAACGACTTCGAGGCCAAGCGCGACGCCTACCGCTGCGACGTCACCTACGGCACCAACACCGAGTTCGGCTTCGACTACCTCCGCGACAACATGGCCAAGTCGCGCGACCACATGGTGCAGCGCGACCACGTGTACGGCATCGTCGACGAGGTCGACTCCATCCTCATCGACGAAGCGCGCACCCCGCTGATCATCAGCGGGCCGGCGGCCGAGTCGGCCAAGCTCTACTACCAGTTCGCAGGGATCGTCCGCATGCTCCAGCGCGACGTCGACTACGAGGTCGACGAGGAGAAGCGCACGGTGGTGCCCACCGAGGAGGGCATCGAGAAGGTCGAGCGCCAGCTCAACGTCGAGAACATGTACGACCAGGTGTCCGTCAACTACGTGCACCAGCTGGGCCAGGCGCTGCGAGCCAAGGAGCTGTACAAGCGCGACAAGGACTACATCGTCCAGGACGGCGAGGTGAAGATCGTCGACGAGTTCACCGGCCGCATCCTGGAGGGCCGGCGCTGGTCCGACGGCCTCCACCAGGCCGTCGAGGCCAAGGAGCGGGTGCGGATCAAGGAGGAGAACCACACCTGGGCCACCGTCACCCTGCAGAACTACTTCCGCATGTACGAGAAGTTGGCGGGCATGACCGGCACGGCCGAGACCGAGGCGTCCGAGTTCGCCAACACCTACAACCTGCCGGTGGTCCCGATCCCCACCCACCGGCCGATGGTCCGCAACGACCACCCGGACCTCGTGTACCGCACGGAAGAGGCCAAGTTCCGGGCGGTGGCCGACGACCTGGTGGGCCGCTACGAGACGGGACAGCCGGTGCTCGTGGGTACCGCATCGGTGGAGCGCTCCGAGCACCTGTCGCGCCTCCTCGACAAGCGCGGCATCCCGCACTCGGTCCTCAACGCCAAGCAGCACGCCCGTGAGGCGTTGATCGTGGCCCAGGCCGGGCGGCTGCACGCCATCACCGTCGCCACCAACATGGCAGGGCGAGGCGTCGACATCCTGCTCGGCGGCAACCCCGAGGGCTTGGCCCAGCAGGAGGCGCAGGCCCAGGGCGTCGACCGCGCCACGCCCGAGGGCGAGACCCGCTACCGCGAGCTGCTGGCCAAGTTCGAGGAGCAGTGTCGGGCCGAGGGCGAGCGGGTGCGCGAGCTGGGCGGCCTCTACGTGCTCGGGTCCGAGCGGCACGAGAGCCGGCGCATCGACAACCAGCTGCGGGGCCGCTCCGGTCGTCAGGGCGACCCGGGCGAGAGTCGGTTCTACCTCTCGCTCGAAGACGAGCTCATGCGCCTGTTCGCCACCGGCGCCATGCAGTGGGTGATGGCCAAGACGCTCGACGACGACATGCCCATCGAGGCGAAGATGGTCAGCAAGGCGATCGAGCGGGCGCAGACCACCGTGGAGCAGCGCAACGCCGAGATCCGCAAGGACGTCCTGAAGTACGACGAGGTGATGAACGAGCAGCGCAAGGTGATCTACGCCCGGCGCATGCAGATCATCGACGGCGAGGATCTCCGGGAGCGAACGGTGGAGCTCCTCGACGCCGCCCTCGACGGCCTCGTCGACCTCTACTGCCAGGGCTACGTCGAGGAGTGGGACGTCGACGGCCTCCTCGCCGAGGTCAACGCCTACTACCCCACGAAGTTCGCCGCCGACGAGCTGAAGCAGGCGGCCACGCCCGAGCAGATCACCGAGGGCCTCTTCGCCGAGGCCGTGGCCTACTACGAGCAGCGGGAGCAGTCGTTGCCCGGCGGTGCCGACACGATGCGGCAGCTCGAGCGCGAGGTGATGCTCAACATCATCGACCAGAAGTGGCGGGAGCACCTGGCCGAGATGGACTACCTGCGGGAGGGCATCAACCTGCGGGCCATGGGCCAGCAGGACCCGTTGGTGGCCTGGCAGCGCGAGGGCTTCGACATGTTCGGCCGCATGATGGACGCCATCGAGGACGACTACCTCAAGTACGTCCTCCATGTGGAGGTCCTGGTCGACCAGCCCCGCGAGCCCGACCTCAGCCAGGCCAGCTACGCGGCGGCGGAAGACCCGGTGCAGGGCAGCGGCGCCGTGCAGCAGGCGGCCCTGGCCCAGCCCGCGGACGAGGGCCAACAGGCGCCCGCCATGGTCGACGCCGCCCCCCAGCAGCCGGTGATGAAGAGCGAGCACGAGAAGCTCGGCCGCAACGAGCCGTGCTGGTGCGGCAGCGGCAAGAAGTTCAAGGTCTGTCACGGCCGGTGATGTTTCGCCTCGCAAGCAGAGCTTGCTCGGCGAGCCTGATCGTGCTCCGGGCCGACACGGCAAAGCCGGATCGGCCCTCCGCGCTGTCCGGTTTCTGAGGTGCGCGACTTCACCGACGACTTCCGCGCGCTCCGACGCAGGCTCGAGGAGGCGGAGCGCTACCTCGACCTCGAAGGCAAGCAGAAGCGGCTGGCCGAGCTGGAGGCCGAGATCGGCCGCCCCGACCTGTGGGACGACCCCGACGAAGGCCGCCGCGTCTCCACCGAGTTCAACCGGGTCAAGGAGGACGTCCACCTCCTCACGCGCCTGGCCGGCGACCTCAGCGATGCCGAGACGTTGGCCGAGCTGGCGACCGAGGAGAGCGACGCCTCGCAGGAGCCCGAGATCGCGGCGGCCGTCGACGGGCTGACCGGCGAGCTCGACGCGCTCGAGATGCGCAGCCTGTTCAGCGGCGAGTACGACGAGCACGACGCTGTCTGCGAGGTCCATGCGGGCGCGGGCGGGACCGACTCGCAGGACTGGGCCGAGATGATGCTGCGCATGTACCAGCGCTGGGCCGAGCGCCGCGGCTTCGACTTCGAGCTCGACGACGTCTCGCCCGGGCAGGAGGCTGGCATCCTGTCGGCTACGTTCATCGTGAAGGGCCGCTACGCCTACGGCCTGCTGAGCGCGGAGCAGGGCACCCACCGGCTGGTGCGCATCTCGCCGTTCGACGCCCAGTCGCGCCGGCACACGAGCTTCGCCTCCCTGGAGGTGGTCCCGTTCCTCGAAGACCTCTCCGACGAGGTCGACATCGAGGAGAAGGACCTGCGCATCGACACCTACCGGTCCTCGGGGGCAGGCGGCCAGCACGTGAACGTCACCGACTCGGCCGTGCGCATCACCCACCTGCCCACCGGCATCGTCGTGTCGTGCCAAAACGAGCGCAGCCAGATGCAGAACAAGGCCCGGGCCATGCAGGTGCTGGCCGCCAAGCTGGCCGAGCGGCAGCGGGAGGAGCGGCGCAAGCAGCTCGAGGAGATCAGCGGGCCGACCACGCAGGCGTCGTGGGGCACGCAGATCCGGTCCTACGTGCAGGCGCCCTACCAGCTGGTGAAGGACCTGCGCACCGAGCACGAGACGGGCAACGTGCAGGCCGTGATCGACGGCGACCTCGACGAGTTCATGGAGGCCTACCTCCGCTGGCGCCGCACCGCCTCCTAGCGTTCTGGGGGAGGAAACCCGGCGCATGCGCCGGGTTTCCTCCCCCAGAAGCCGGGAAGTCGGTTGCCGTGTATATCGGATGCCGATATAGTCGTCGGCATGACCGAACGGATGCGACGACTGGCGGTCGCATTGGGGGCATTGGCGGTCCTCCAGGCACTGCACCTGCTCGACGAGCTGCGCACCGAGGACGACACCTCCGGCCTCGCCTCGCTGGTGGCACCCGAGGCGTGGCTGGGCATCGGCGGCGCTCTGCTGGCGTTGTGGGGAGTGCGCCGGGCGAAGTCGTGGGCGCCCACCCTCTCGATCGTCACGGCCGTGCTGGTGTCCGTCGGCTTCCTCGTCGTCCACGGCCTGCCGTGGGCGTCCGAGCGCACCGAGCCCTACTGGGGCGAGGGCTCGGCCGACGTGCTCCAGTGGGCGGGCGTGCTCGCCATCTGGGCCGTATCCGTGCTCGTCGTCGTGCGGGCGCGCGAGGCGCGAGCGGCAACGGCGGTCGCCCCCGCGTGACGGCCCTGCGCGAGCCCACCTTCCTCATCCTCGTGGCGCTGGCCTCCGGCCCGCTTCACGGCTACGGGATCATCAAGGAGGTGGCCGCGCTGTCCGACGGGCGGGTGCGCCTGCGGGCGGGCACGCTCTACGGCGCGCTCGAGCGCCTCGAAGCCGAGGCCCACATCTCCTTCGAGGGCGAGGAGGCGGGGGAGGGGCCCACCCGCCGCCGCTACCGCCTCACCCGAGCGGGCCGCGCCCTGCTCGACGCCGAGGTCCGTCGCATGGAAGCCAACCTGGGGGCGGCCCGGTCGAAGCTGCGCCCGGCCGAGGCGTGAGCCCGCTCGACGCCGCCCTCGTGTTCGTGGCCGAGCGGCTGCCCGGCTTCGACGACGACCGCCGCCACGACGTGGTGGCCACCACGCGCGAAGCCGCCGCCTCCGCAGGCGCTCTCGCACGGGTCGCCGAGGTGGGCAGCCTCCTCGCCCTGTGGCTGCGGCTGCGGGCCCGGCGCACGCCGCGCCTGCTCGTGCGCGGCGCCCTGCTCGGCCTTGCCCTGGCGGCCGCGCTGGCCTCGGCTCCGCTGCCTGTGGCCGTCGCCGTCCCGGTGGCCCTGGTCGCCCTCGGCTGGTTCGACCCCCGCTACGCAGCGGCGGCCTGCGCCGTGTGGACGTGGCGGTTCGTGGCGGGCGGCTTCGCAGACTTCGCCTTCCTCCGGCTCCTGGCCATGGCCGTCGGGATCCTGGTGGCCGTGACCGTGGCGCAGGCGTCGCTCCGGCGGCTCACCCTCCGCTGAGCTCGCCACCTCAGCGACTAGCCTGGACGTGATCCCATGATCCGTCTGGAACATGTCACCAAGTCCTACAAGGGCACGACCGTCGCGCTCCGAGACTGCTCCGTCGACATCCAGAAGGGCGAGTTCGTCTTCCTGGTGGGGCCGTCGGGGTCGGGCAAGTCCACCTTCCTCCGCCTTCTCACCAAGGAGGAGGCGCCCGACGCGGGCCGCATCTGGGTGGCGGGCAAGGACATCGGCGAGCTGAGCCACTGGAAGGTCCCCTACCTGCGCCGCAACATCGGCTGCGTCTACCAGGACTTCAAGCTGCTGCCCAACAAGACGGTGTACGAGAACGTGGCGTTCGCCCTCGAGGTCATCGGCCGCCCTCGGCACGTGATCACGTCCCAGGTGCCGCAGATCCTCGACCTGGTGGGGCTGTCGAAGAAGCTCGACAACCTGCCCGGCGAGCTGTCCGGGGGCGAGCAGCAGCG